>CALINC010000021.1 GCA_938045195.1 uncultured Treponema sp. | reverse complement strand
ATCGTATACTGTCTGCACATGGTCTTTATTGAGACTAAAACGCTATGATGAAGTGATTAAATATTGCAAAGAAGCATTAAACATAGCACAAGATTTACGTATAATAGAAACTGCTGGTGAAGCTTATTTTTATCTTGGAAAATATGGGCTTGCTTTGCAACATCTTGAGCAATATGTTGATTCAAATCAGGCAGGAGATAGATTAGGGGATGCCTATTTTTTTATTGGGGAAATATATGATAGGCAAAAAAAATATAACAAAGCTGATATTGCTTATTCTATTGCTGTGCGTTTTAGTTCACAACGACCTCTCTGGTTATATAGGTTAGCTGTTGCTAAAGAAAATAGCATGGAAAAAACAAACCCTCAAGATAGACAAGGTGTTATTAATGCCTATAGAGCTGTGTTGCGTCTATCCCCTAACTATCCTGGGGTGCAAGAAAAAATAAGAACTCTTCAAGCATTATAGATTTAAGTTTAATAATTCTTTAATAGTAGCTATTTTTTTATTTATAGTACTCTATAAAATAGGTGCATAAAAACAGGAGGAAAAGATGGATTTATGTTATAAGCCAAAATCGGCATGGGAAGGTTTGAATGATTCTCAAATGCAAGAGTTACATGCTCTTTCAAATGACTATATAGATTTCCTAAATCATGGCAAAACAGAACGTGAATGTGCAAAGCAAATAATTGAGGCCGCAGAAGCACATGGATTTAAAAGTTTGAGTGATGTTCTTGCAAAAGGTAGAGTTGTTCCAGGTACGAAGGTTTATCTAAATAACAAAGGTAAGTCTGTTGTAATGATGGTAATTGGCAGAGACATGACTCATGGCATGCATATTATTGGAGCTCACATAGATAGTCCTCGCCTTGATGTTAGACAAAATCCTCTTTATGAAGAGGCAGGGGTGGCTTTTTTGAAGACTCATTACTATGGAGGTGTCAAAAAATATCAATGGACGACTATTCCTCTGGCAATTCACGGTGTTATTTTTACAAAAGAAGGAAAAAAGGTAGAGGTATGTATCGGCGAAGATGAAAAAGATCCGGTTTTATTTATAAGCGACCTTTTAATACATCTTTCAAAAAAACAGCTTCAAGAAACTTTAGCTGAAGGAATTACCGGTGAGCAGCTCAATGTCCTTGTCGGAAATCGAAAGCCCAGCCCGGAAAAAGACGAAAACGGCAAAGATAAAGAGGATAAAAACCCCATAAAAGAAAATATTTTAAAAATCTTAAACCAAAAATACGGGATTGTAGAAGAAGATTTCCGTGTTGCAGAATTGGAAGTTGTTCCTGCGGGAAAAGCTAGAAATGTCGGATTGGATAATTCTATGATTGCAGGACACGGACATGACGACAGGGTGTGTACCTTTACAACCTTAAAAGGAATTCTTGAAATTGAAAACCCTGAAAGAACGGCTGTTGCCCTGTTTGCGGATAAAGAAGAAATCGGTTCCGTTGGAAATACCGGTATGCAGGCGTACTATTTTGAAAATATGGTTGCTGAAATTGCAGCTCTCAACAAAAATTACCGCGACATTGATGTACGCCGCTCATTTGCAAATTCATATATGCTTTCGGCTGATGTTTCGGCAGGGTATGACCCCGCATTCTCTTCGGTTTTTGAAAAAATGAATGCTGCTTATATTGGAAACGGTATCTGCATAAACAAGTATACCGGTTCGGGCGGAAAGGGCGGTTCAAACGATGCCAACGCCGAATTCCTCCAGAAAGTAAGGGAAAATTTTGATAAAAATAAGGTTGTTTGGCAAACAGCCGAACTTGGAATGATAGATGCGGGCGGCGGCGGAACAATTGCGTATATACTTGCAAAGTATGGTACTGAAGTTGTAGACTGCGGTATTCCTGTTCTTTCAATGCATGCACCGTATGAAATTATCAGCAAGGCAGACCTTTTAATGGCATATAGAGCATATAAAGGTTTTTATAAATAACGTATAGAGACACTACCTCCACTTCGTTTTTAACGAATGTCTCTTGTCCATAACTTCGCCGGACGAATATACTTTCTGAACCTCCTTACGGAAGAATATTTGTCCGGCACCTTTTTTCATAAAATCAAATAGAGTGTTTTTGCAGCGGTAATGCTTTGCAGTGTGATTGCTGATTTATAAAAAAAACAATGCCTTGTTTTTTTTATATAAATGTAATAAAGTAAATTCAAGGTTTAATAAATAAAATCTAAAGACTATGGGAGATGTGATAAACAGTTCGGCAGGAATTCTGCCTCGCTGTTTATCTTGACGAGTTTGCCTAATCGGCAAACGTCGCTTTATTGTATGCAGTTTTGCAAGAGCAAAACTGCGTGAAAAAATATTTTTCGGGATTTTCAAATCCCTGCAAAAAGTTTTTATGGGAGGTATGATAAACAGTTCGGCACAAATAGTGCCTCACTGTTTATCCGGCGAGTTTGCCTCATCGGCAAACGTCGCTTATGGGAGATAATAAACAATGAAACAATCTAATTTTAGAACACCGCCAAAAGCTGCGGTAATGCCGAAAGAATTTGTTAAATTCGGTAAAAAAAGAACCGACAACTATTATTGGCTTAAAGATAAAACAAATCCGCAAGTAATCAATTATATCAATGAAGAAAACGCTTATACCGATGATATTATGGCTTCTACAAAAGAACTTCAACAAAAAATTTATGATGAAATTGTAGGACGTATTAAAGAGGATGACGAATCCTATCCGGTTTTTGATAACGGATATTATTATTATAACAGAACAGAAAAGGGTAAGCAATATAGAACATATTGCCGCAAAAAGAATTTAACGGATTCGGCTGAGGAAATTATTTTTGATGTAAATAAAATGGCAGAAGGCAAAGAGGCTTTTATTTTTGCGGACTATCTTATTAGTCCTGATGGAACAAAAGCCGCCTACCTTTATAATGAAACCGGCTCCTATGCCGAATTCACGCTTGCGGTAAAAGATTTAAGTTCCGGAAAAACAGCGGGTTTTCAAGTAGAAGGAGCGGCTTCTGTTGCATGGGCAAATGACAGCAATACGCTGTTTTATAGCCAAATTGATAAAACGCTGCGTTCCTGCAAAATTTTCCGCCGGCGCTTAGATGAACAAAAAGCAACTCTTGTTTATGAAGAAAAAGATGCCCGTTTTTCGGCGTATGTTTCCGATGAAAAAACAAGGCAATTTATTTTCATTTCAGCATCCAGTTCAACAACTTCGGAAGCATTATACATTCCGGCGGATAAACCTCTGGAAGAATTTAAATCATTTTTACCGCGTGTTCAAGATACTGAGTACACGGTAAAACCGCACACTGATTGCTTTTTTATTCGATATAAAGATAGGGCAAACTTAAATGGAAAAATTTATACCGCCCCGCTTGCAAATCCGTCCGATAAGCAGACGTGGAAAGAATTTTTTCCGCACAACGCTGATGT
Source organism: uncultured Treponema sp. (assembly GCA_938045195.1). Classification (GTDB taxonomy): domain Bacteria; phylum Spirochaetota; class Spirochaetia; order Treponematales; family Treponemataceae; genus Treponema_B. Next base: position 44,697 of record CALINC010000021.1, on the reverse strand, counting down.
TAGAATTGAAAGTATCGAAGTGCTGAAAAAATACCTTATCTTGGAATTACGGATTAACGGCTTGATTCAAATTACCGTAAAAAGAATTGCTGACGGAAAACTTTTTGAAATTTCGTTCCCCGAACCGGTTTACACGGCTTCTATCCATACTATACCGGAATACAAAAGTGAAAAAGTCCGCTATTCCTATTCTTCACTAAACCGTCCAAATACGGTTTACGAGTATGATGTTCCCACACAAAAGACAAAAGTACTCAAAGAACAGGAAATTCCTTCCGGCTTTACTCCGTCAAATTACACCGTCGAGCGGCTCTGGGCAGAAGCAAAAGACGGTGTAAAAGTTCCGATTGCGGTTGTCTATAAAAAGAACTTAAAAAAAGACGGCACAAACCCCGCACTTTTGTATTCATACGGAAGTTACGGCTACAGCACCGATGCTAATTTCAGTCAAAGTTTTTACAGCTTAATTGACCGCGGTTTTGTTTTTGCCCTTGCTCAAATTCGGGGCGGCAGTGATTTAGGCGAGCAGTGGTATGAAGACGGCAAACTCTTAAAAAAGAAAAACACTTTTACCGATTTTATTGCGTGCAGCGAACACTTAATAAAAGAAGGGTATACCTCGCCGGATAAACTTGCCATTATGGGAGGAAGTGCCGGCGGCTTACTGATGGGCGCAGTAACTAATATGCGTCCCGACTTATTCCATACGGTTGTTGCTCAAGTACCTTTCATTGACGTTGTTACCACAATGCTTGACGATTCGCTGCCTTTAACCACCGGCGAATATGAAGAGTGGGGCAATCCTAACGAAGAAGAATATTTTAACTATATGCTTTCGTATTCTCCCTACGATAATATTGAAGCAAAAGACTATCCGAATATGCTTATTACGGGCGGCTTAAACGACTCGCAAGTTCTCTTCCACGAGCCAACCAAATTCGCCGCAAAACTGCGTGCAAACAAAACCGATGACAACCTTGTGCTTTTGCACATCAATATGGATTCGGGACACGGCGGAGCAACCGGAAGATACGACAGCATAAAAGATATTGCTTTTGAATTTGCTTTTATCTTGGATAGGCTGTAAAAACATTATAGTATGGGAGTCTTTTCCACTTTGTTACAATATCGGTTATAATGATATAAGCAAAGTCTAATACATATTTTAAAACCGGCGGGGATATTACTAAAATATTCTGCCGGTTGTTTTTTTTATTCTATTGGCACTATCTTGCATTTTTTACATATTTATGGCAAACTAATAATTATGACAGAAGTTGACGACAATAAAAAAGAATGCTCCGTTGCACTATCATATTTACTGGGGGGAAAAGTTCCAATAATCGTTGCTTCCGGTAAAGATGAAATTGCAAGGCGTATTAATAAAATTGCGGAAAAAAACGGTATTAAAATTATAGAAGATGCTTCTCTTGCCGATATTCTTTCGGAACGGCAAATAGGGGAATGTATTCCGCTTGAAGCATATAATGCCGTAGCTTCAATTTTTGCTTTTTTGATAAAACGTTCGCAATAAACCATATTTATCTTATAATTATAATAAAATGTGTTATGTAATAAACTGGTAGGAGGCATTGATAATGCTTAAACAAATTAAAGCAAACGAGCTGGCAATAGGGACAAGGTATTCTGCACCTATTTTTTTTGACGACGGGCAGAATATGCTTTTAACACAAGGTCATCCGATAACCGATTATGAAATTGGTATTTTAAAACACTGGGATATCCCGTATGTTATAACGGCTGGAGAACCGCTCTTACCCGGTGCAAATGTAAAGGAAGCTGCTTCTCATGAGGCAGAGGCATTACTGGATGCTGTTGAAGAGCTCGAAGAAATTGATGAGGTTGAAGAACTGGATGAACTTGAGGAGCTTAACGGCAATGATGAACTGGAAATTGCCGAAAGCGGTATTGCTTCAAATCCTATAGGTATCAACGGAATAAAAATACGGCAAAATGAAATTATAAATATTCCTGCCGAAAATATTTTAAAAGTTTATCATGATGAAAAATCTATGGAATTATATAGGGCATATACTAAAATAATTCTTGAAATAGACGCTACTTTTAATAAATTTAAAATGAGGAAGCCTATCGAGAATACGGTTTTTACCATGTATATACAAGCACTTCGTTCGTTGGTAAAAAAAGGCTCATCGCTTTGTGTCGGCTTTATTTTGGGGACTGAGATTGAACAGGATAATTTAGCCCATTCCGCGGTTAATACCGCCATTTTGACTATACTTTTATGCGAAGCATTAGACTTGTCTGAAAAACAGATAAACGATATTGCCGTTGCAGCACTTCTACATGACATAGGCATGACAAAAGTTCCTGATAATATTTTAAAGAAATCTGAGGGCTTAACTGATGTTGAAAAACAGGCTATTGCAGCTCATACGGCTTACGGCTATAAAATGGCATTGAATGAACTTGTTTTCACAAAAGAGATTGCCGTAAGCATAATGCAGCACCATGAACGTTGGGACGGGAAAGGTTATCCCGGCGGAATTGCAGGGGAAGATATAGATTTAGGCGCAAGAATTATTGCCGTTGCGGATGCTTTTGTTGCAATGATAATGCCGAAGCCGTATAGAGATTTAATGCTCGGATATCAAGCAATGAAAAATCTATTAGCTGATAATGCGCGGGCATTTGACCCGTCAATACTTAAAGTGATGGTTCGCACTATAGGAATTTATCCTATCGGTTCTATTGTTTTAATGAGTGACGCTTCTCTTGCCAGAGTTTTAAAAAGCTCGCCCGACGCTCCAATGCGTCCGTGTATAAAAATTCTTATTGACTCAACGGGTGAAGTTTTATCCGAAAAAGGCGATGTGGTAGATTTACAAGACAATAAAAACCTTTTTATTGTACGGGCTATAGATCCGCGTTCTTATAAGGCAAAATAAGGGAATATGGTATCTCTGGGACAACAGGGTGAATTTTGCGCTGCCGATTGGCTTAAAAACCAAGGCTATACCATTCTTGCAACAAACTGGAGGACAAGAACCGGAGAAATTGATATTATTGCTTTGGATAAGACGGTGCCAGCCCCTTTTATTGTGTTTGTTGAAGTAAAAACATTACCGAATACCCGGATTGAAGATTTGGATATTATTATAAGTAAAAAAAAACAAATGAAAATATGCGAAACCGCTAAATATTTTATTGAAAGTAATCGAAAATATAATGAGATGTATATGCGATTTGATGTGATTGTTTTAAAATCAAACCCTTTTTTAGTGCAACCGATGCAAACCCAAGAAATTCTGCATTTAAAAGACGCTTTTGGAGATTGTCATGACTGATATAAATTTACTTTCTCATAAAAAAAATAAAAGAATCCGTCCGCCGATTTTTGCTTCATTATCTACGCCGGAAAGAAACAGCGGCAATTCTGCACTGCTTTCCGATAGGTTACGCACAATGGAAGAAAAACTTGAAGATCCGGAATATGTTGATGCTGCAATTTACAGATTAGCTTCAATTATAACCGAAAGAATTTTGAATGGAGGATTCGATTATGAACAAGAAAAAAAATAAGCAAAATAATAACCGTGAAAAAATTGCATTTAATCCAAATGAGCTTTTACCTCAAAAACCTAAATTATATTTACATCATCAAAAAGATTTTCAAGTAAGCAAAATAGAATTTCCCGAATTTATCTGTGCAAAATGCGGTAACCCGATAGAAGATTTAACTTCCGCCATTGCGGATAAGGAAAGCGGTTATCCTGTTCATTTTGATTGCGTTATAGAATTTTTAAAAAAAGCGGAAGACTTAAAACCCAAAGAAGAAATTATTTATATAGGGAACGGAAATTTTGCAATAGTCTATTTCGCAAACCCCAAATTACGTAAAGATTTTAAAATAGTCCGCTTAATAGAATGGGAAGATAAAAATAAGATTTACTCGTGGAAAAACGATGTTGCCGATCTTGCGAGTAAGGTCTAGCAGTAACGCAATCTATTTTACCGGCTTCATTCCTTCGACAATGTATTGTTCAGGAATTTTAGCAGGTTTACCTGTTTTGTCTACACAGCCCCATGTAACATCGGCTTCAGCGCAAACGATACCTTGTTCATTTTTTATAACTTGAAAGAACGTGCCGGAAACTTTGCCGAGTTTTGTAGGAGTACATTCTATACTTAATTTTTCATACAGGCGGGCGGAATATTTGTATTTAATATTTATATGTGAAACGTACAACATATAACCTTCCTCAAAAAGAGCTAAATAGTTAAATCCTACTGCCCGTAAAAAATCCATACGGGAATATTCCAAATAATTTAAGTATACTGCATTGTTTACATGATTATACGAATCAAGTTCATAAGTGCGTACTTCAATATGAGATGTGTGTGTCATTTTGTCAATCTTCCTTTTTCATTAAGCTCGTGCATTTTTTCAAGAATCTCCATAACTCGGTCTACGACAGCTTGTTTTTTTTCTATGCCTTCAATTCCGGCATGACGGGATTTAACCTCTTCGCGAAATTCGGCACAGTCTATTACTTCGCTTGCGTCAAGAATAATTTTGTCGGTACAAATTATGTCTTCGGTCATATTTCCCGATTCCGAAATTTTTAAACAATTTCCATTTACCGAAACAAGGAGCATTATATCAGACATTTTTATGTAAGAATCTATTTCTTTTACTCCCCGTTTTGTTTCCGGTCTTCCGGGTCGGTAACGTGTTCCGGCGGGATAAACAACCACGACGCGTCCTTCTTTTTTAACTTTTTCCAATGCCCGCATTGAAGCAAGGTTTATCTGTTTGCTTCTTTTAATTTGCACCGCTCTTTCTACAGGGTCGGTTATACTTTTAATTGAACGGCTCGGATAGATAAAAATTCTGTCATAGCCCTCGCTGCATGAAGCAATATGATTATTATCTTCTCCTAACTTTAAGCCTGCAATGGCAATACATTTTTTTGCAAGGGCTGCTCCTTTTTCTCCCGTTTTGTGCATAAGATTAAGCAAAATAGGATAGTCAAAATTGCTGTAATGTTCTGCAAGAATAATGCCTTTTTTGCCTGAATTTACCGCATCTAAAAATTTCTCAAGATTTTCGGAATGCCGGAATTCGGAACCTTGCAAAAGGAGTTTGTCGATAATCGAGTTCATTATTTTGTTAAATTCGGGGTTTCCGTGCTGTAAGACATTTTCTCCCGTAATTTCTACAGCTCCTTTTGCAGCTTTTTCAAAGAGCGGCAAGTAATCTTTAAAATATTCAAGTAAGGTTGTAGGCATATTTTCCTCCATACAAGTTAAAATAAATTATCAAAATAGTTTTTATATTTTTCATATATCGATTTATCGACAGTTAAACCGGTAATTATGTATTTTGAATCTTCAATATTTTTTATTAATTTTATGTCATATTTTATTGTCTTTGTTTTGCAATCGTAAACTTGATTTTTAATTTTAAAATTATTGGCAGAACCGGAAATGTCCGTTTTTGCTGCCAACACTTTTACCAGTTTTCCTGAAGAAGAAAGATATTTAATTAAAAAATCATTTTTTTCACCGGGCATGTTTTGTAAATCGACCGGAGTAACGACTAAAAAAGCTTCATTGCCCAAGAGAAAACTATTATCGGCAATTTGTTCCCATTGCGAGTCAAGATTGATATATATTCCATTTATTGCTATGGGCTTCCTTTCGGCATTTTCATTTAGTGCAAAGTCCGAATTTCTAATTTCGATGGATTCAATAGGAGAAAAATCAAAAAATTGCTTTTCATCCTGTGTAAGTCCTATTTCTTCTAAAGTAAATATAGGGCGGCTTTCTTTATCCAAAATACTTTCAATATGAAAAAGCGGAATATATGAAGAAAAGCGGATTTCATTTTCTCCGCCGAATTGCGCTTCATTTATAAATTCTGATGCCCGTTTTATTACAATACTTTTGTTTGTAGGCTCCCTTTTCCACGCATACAATTTAGGCAGGATTTCCATTAAATAATTTACGCCATATATATAATTGGAATCATTGTCGGCTCCCGAAATTATATTTTGTCCGGTAATTACAAATTCGCCGTTTAATTCTTCGCCGGTGAAAAGAATTTTTATAACCGTCTTCCCTTTGGCAGTATATAAAAATGAACCTATTGTATTTGCATTATAATAGAGGAATCCTATCCATGCAGGTTCTTTCCACGAATTGTCTTTATAAATGACATAATCTCCGGAATTCGTACCCGTCCAATTAGAACTTATAGGTTCAATCGAAAAGGTACAAAATAAAGTAGAAAATAAAAAACAAAAGAACATGCACATTTTTTTCATATTAAAGTCCTCAAGCCCGTGTATTATTAAATAAATTCGGTATTTGGTCAAGGGGAGAACAAAAGGGTAGGGAAGACAATCCGGCAGCGAGGGGGAGAGGAAAATTTTTTCTGCCCTAAAAACCCGTTGACGGCAAGGCTTAGGATTATACTTTAACAAGGCGGGTTGCTTATTTTCGTACTTTTGCCGTATCTATTGACTGAATAGCATTCTTGTTGTAAAATGCGAATATGAAAATTTGGATAAAATATCTTATCGGTATTTTGTTGGGAACTGCTCTTGCCGTTTTTGCAAATACCGGAAGTGAGCTTTTTAATTCTTCTGCTGAATTTATGTCCAATCTCGCTGTTCAGTTCGGACGTTATTCTTTATATCCCGTATTGTTTTTCGGTTTTACCGTCAGTATTTTTAAATTACGCGAGTCAAAAAGTTTATTAAAACTTGTAGGATTTGTATCAATATTTATTATTATTACGGCTTTTTTTACGGCAATGCTCGGTCTTATTTCAGTTTCAGTGGGTAATCCGTCCCGTATTCCCATTTTTGTAGAAGAAGCCGTAAAAGTAGAGCCTCTCGGAATAAAAGACTCTTTTTTTATGCTTTTCCCATCAAGTGCTTTTGAAGCCTTTATCAGAGGAGTGTATATTTTACCCTTGTGTATTTTTGCAGGTTTTGCCGGAGCCGGCTGTGCGGTAGATAAAAATATTGCAAAACCCGCTTTAACGCTGTTTGACTCTCTTTCACGGGTTGCGTATGCGGTAACGGCTTTTTTTGTAGATATGTTTTCCATTGGGTTAATTGCCGTTTCGGTGCGTTGGGTTATTCAATTTAGAGAAATGCTTTCCTCAAAATTTTTTACGGGATTTATCATTTTATTGCTTGCGGATTTTTTTATAATTGCACTGATTATTTATCCGCTGCTCTTAAAAATTATTTGCAGAGATGTAAACCCATACAAAATTCTTTATGCAGCAATTGCTCCCGTTTTAGCTGCATTTTTTTCAGGCGATACGAATCTAACCTTACCTGTTTTATTGCGTCATGCAAATGAAAGTTTGGGAATTCGCAGGAGAATTTCTTCTGTAGTTTTACCCGTATTTTCAATTTTTGGAAGAGCGGGCAGCGCAATGGTTGTAACGATTAGTTTTATCGTAATTCTAAAATCATACTCCAGCTTGGGTATATCTGCTGAAGATATGATTTGGCTTGTTTGTGCCGCTTCATTCTTTTCATTCTTTTTAGGAAGATTTCCGATTACCGGTACATATATTTCGCTTGTGGCTATTTGTTCAATTTATGGGCGAGGTTTTGAATCGGGTTTTTTAATTTTACGCCCCGCAGCTTTTTTTATCGGTTCAATTGCCGCCGCTGTTGATGCCCTTACGGCACTTGTGGGAACGTATATAATCGGATATGTTTCAAAAATGACAAATCCGCGTGATTTAAGATTTTTCATTTAAAATGCCGTTAGGCTTTTAAATATTTTTTCAGTTATTTGGAGGAAAAACGTGAACTGTATTTTTTTAGGCCCGCCCGGAGCAGGCAAGGGCACCTTAGCTTTTGAGGTTTCAAAAACCTATAAGATTCCGCATATTTCTACCGGAGATCTTTTTAGAGCTGCAATTAAAAATCAAACCGAATTGGGAAAAAAAGTGAAAGCCATTATTGATTCGGGGGCTTTGGTAAGCGATGATTTAACGATTGCATTGGTAAAAGAAAGGCTTGAAAAAGATGACGCAAAGAGCGGCTTTATTCTTGACGGCTTTCCAAGAACAATTGCGCAAGCCGAAGCCTTAGAAAAGCTCGTTAAGATTCATCATGTAATCAATTTTGATATTTCCGATAGTGAAGTTATCAAAAGACTTTCCGGCAGAAGAATTTGCAGCGGCTGCGGGAAAAGTTTTCATATCGAATTTGTAAGACCTGTAAAAGACGGTATCTGTGATGCTTGCGGCAACGGCTTAATCATACGTCCTGACGATAAAATTGAAGCTATCGAGAAAAGACTTGAAGCCTATAGGAAACAAACGGCTCCTTTAATTGATTATTACGGCAAAAAGAACTTGACCGTCGATATAGATGCCCGTCCCGTTTCAGCAGAGGTCTTAAAAAAATTTAAAGAAAAATTTCCAATATAAATATTATAAATCTCAAAAAATTGAAAGTTGGCGAGATTCAAGGATGTCAATCAGGGCAACCGCATCACAAAAGTTGTAAAACGGAAAATAAGTAATCATCATTGATCATACAGAGACCTAATTTTTGTTTCATAGAAGCCTTCTTCTTTGTTTGCTTTTTTCGTACCGGCTCAGGAGCAATTTTAATTAAGTTCATTGTAACTTTTCTCAATATCGCCGTATTTTGTGCTGCATACTTCATCATATAATATTTCTTTATTTATTTAAATTGTAAATTTTTACATTTGAATTATCTTGTAAAATAGTATACCGTATAAGTTCACGAGTAAAGGAAATCTTATATTGATTATTGCTTGCCCTCTCCTTACCTTGCAAATAGTTCCACATTCTGCTATAGTCTTTAATATGGTACGGCAAAGTTATGGAACAACACCGTGGGGCGAATGGTTTTTAGACATGCTTAAATCTTACGATGATTCAGGCAGACTTTCCCGCGGGAAAACTTATGCAAATACCGGTAAGGTAACCTCTTTAGTTATAAAAGAACGCTCGGCGGCAGCTAAGGTAAAAGGGCATTATGCACCTTGGTATCATGTCTATTTAAAATTTCCGCCGCTTTCCGAAACAAATACAAAAATAATCCGCTCGCTTTTGGAAAATAATCCGATTGAGCTTGCAGGTTTACGCGCCGGTATTATGAGCCCGGGCTTTATCGAAATATTAAAGAAAAAGAAAGTACGCCTTATTCCTGCCCGCTGGGATTTAATCGAACGCGACTGTACCTGCCCCGATGCAGGTGATCCATGCAAACACATGGCGGCTGTTCTTTTTTTACTTGCAAAAGAAATAGACCACGACCCGCGTCTTTTATTCAAACTGGCAGGTTTCGATTTAACTACGGTACACATTTCGGAAGATGCGGAAACCGGGCAATTTGTTCCGCTGCAAGAGCATCCTGTTCCGCTCATTTTACGCAAAACGGAATTAAAAAAAATACTTGCCGGCACCGATTCTGTTTTGCTTTCAGAACCGCTGCGTTTTGAATTAGGTGAATCGTATCTTCCCTTAATTACAAACATATTGCCGAATACGCCCAATTTTACATCGCCTGATTTTATAATAAAGCTTACCGAATTTTACCATAAAGCAATATTTAATTATGGTATCAATTTTTATGCGGATGAAGAAAAAAAATTAAAAACGGGTTCATTAAAACAAGATACTCAAAAAACTGCGCTTAATCCGTTTTTATTTTCTGCAATAAAAATAAACACCGGCGATTTAAACTTGGAAGATAATGAATTTCCCTTAAACCGAAAAAAATATCTAACACTGACTGTTACACTAACGGAAGATAAAGAAACAACGCTGACTCTTTTTCAAGCCTCTTCAATTTTTGACGGCAAAAACATTACTGAAGGAATAAGTGAAAGTTGTAAAATAATTCTTTCATTTTATTCGCTTACAAAAAAATTAATCCAAAGTTCTGCTTTTATTCCTGCCGCTTTTACCGAAGACAAAAATATAAGTATCTTTTGGAAAGCCCTCGATTCATCCTCCGAAATAAAAAACGATGTTGAAAATTTTGCTTCGATATTACACGATGATTTTTTCCCTTGCGTAAAACAATGGGGAAAAATCTATTGCGCCGAACTTTTACTCACTGCTTTTTTAACCGAATATGCCGATTCATTACGGTTTACTCCTCATCAATCCTATGCAGCTGATAAAGAAATCGATGCTTTGTTTTTTTCCGGTGAATGTATAGACATCGGCATTCCCGGCAAGCGGAATTTGGATACGGTTATTTATTCGTGGCTCTCCGTTTTAAATTACAGTAATTGCGGATATGAATATCGGCTCACCCTTACGCAAATTAAAGATGGTGAAGAATTTTTACTTTCGGCATTAGTGCGTAAAAGTATTGAACAAAAAAACATTGCACAAACCGTTCAAATAAATAAAGAAACCGATGCGGATTCTTTTTCACTTGAAGCAGAATATGTACCGCCGCCTTTTGAAGAGTTAAGTGTTGCAGCAAAAAAAAGTAAAAACCCCGACGAACTTTTACGTTTCCCGGCGACGCTTGCCTCTTATCTTCCTGCACTTTCACTGCTTGCCGCAAAAAAAACGGTTCGGCTTTCATGCGAAGAAACAAGCGCATTCCTGCAAAAGTCGTCAAAACTTTTACAAAAGTTCGGAATCGATATTGTTCTGCCTAAAAGTTTAAAAACGCTTTTAATTCCGAAACCGGTTGTAAAAGTTGAAGCGGTAAAAGGTGCCGGCAATATCGTTTCATTTTTAAATATGGACGACTTGCTGGAATATGACCGTGCTGTTATGCTCGGTGATACGGTTTTAAGCTATGAAGAATTTAAACGCTTATTTGAACATAAACAGGGGCTTGTAAAATTCAATGATGAATTTATTTTACTTGACCCTGAACAAGTTGCAAAAATGCTTGAACGTTTTGAAAATCCACCTGACAGCCGCGAAGCTCTGCAAGCCGTACTTTCAGATGATGCTGTTTGTTCACCCTCTGCAAAAAAATTACTTGAGTCCATTTTTAGAGGAACAGATACCGCAGTGCCGCATAATTTACAAGCAAGGCTGAGACCGTATCAAGAAAAAGGGTTCCGCTGGTTATATGCAAATATAAAAAGCGGATTCGGCTGTCTGCTTGCAGATGATATGGGCTTAGGAAAAACCATTCAGATTATCAGCCTAATTTTAACTTGCAAAAATTCAGGCGAACTTGATGCGCCTGTTTTAGTTACCGCGCCGGCAAGTTTAATTTCAAACTGGGAACACGAAATTAAAAAATTTGCACCGGAACTTTTAACTTCAATCTATCACGGCAATAAAAGAAAATTCTTGCAAAACTCCGATGTAATAATTACAACATATCAAACAATGCAAAAAGATATTGAAAAAATTAAAGATAAAAGATTATTCTGCATAATACTGGATGAAGCGCAGGCAATTAAAAATTCGGGAACAAAAAAAGCAAAAGCGGTTAAAGCAATTCAAGCAAAAGCAAAAATTGCAATGACCGGCACTCCCGTTGAAAATAATCTTGAAGATATGCGTTCCATTTTCGATTTCTTTCTCCCAGGTTACTTAGGTACTGCCGATGAATTTAAAAAAGTGTGGCGCATTCCGATTGAACTGCATAATTCTGCCGAAACTGCAGAACGTTTAAAAAAAATTACAGCGCCGTTTTTGATGAGAAGGCTCAAAACTGATCCCGCTGTAATTTCGGATTTACCCGATAAAATAATTACAAACCAATATTGCAATTTAACGCCGGAGCAGCTTGCACTTTACGAAAATTTAATTGAAGCGGAATTAAGTAAAGTTATCTCCGCCGAGACAAAGGCTGCACGCCGAGCCTATATGCTGAAACTTTTAACCGCTCTAAAACAAGCGTGCAATCATCCGCAAGCTTACGATAAAACATCTCCCGCTGAAATGACGCGCTCCGGTAAAACAACGGCACTCATAGAATTATTAAGCGGAATTCTTTCTGCAGGAGAAAAAACTTTAATTTTCAGTCAATATGTCGGTACGCTCGAAATCTTGCAAGAAATTATTAAAAAAGAATTAAATACCGAATGTCTTTTACTGCACGGACAAATGCCCGCTTCAAAACGGAAAAAAGCTGTAGAAGAATTTCAAACTAATCCTGCATACAGAATATTTTTAATCTCGTTAAAAGCAGGGGGTACAGGGCTAAACTTAACGGCGGCAAACCGCGTTATTCATTTTGATCTATGGTACAACCCTGCCGTTGAAGACCAAGCTACCGACAGAGCATTCCGTATCGGGCAAACACGAAATGTATTTGTACACCGCTTTATCTGTTCAGGCACCTTTGAAGAAAAAATAGACGCAATGATTCAAAAGAAAAGAGAAATAAGCGGTATGAGTATTTCTTCAGGCGAAACATGGATTTCAAAACTGAGCAACGAAGAATTGACGCAGTTGTTCGGAAAAAGAATATAGTAATTGCAAAACTGCTTTATCAATCGAGGATAATTTCAGAAAAATCATTTAAAATTATTCACTACACAACCTTTAATATTTTCTCTTCCCGTTTTACAACTCTTCCGATAATAGCCGGTTTCCCTACTATAGTTTTTTCAAGAGCTGTGCAAAGTTCTTTATATAAACCGTCTGCATAACATTCGGGTATTGAAATTACAAGACCGCCTGAAGTCTGCGGATCAAACAATATATCTTGGTATACACGCGGCGTATTATTAAATGCTATATTTTCGCCTACAAATTTTTTATTTGAATAAGCCCCTGCAGGAACAAATCCCATTTCAGCATTTTCAACGGCGGCATCAAAAAGCGGAACATCTTTATAATTTAATTCAATACTTATACCGCTCGATTTCCCCATTTCATACAAATGTCCCAAAAGTCCGAAGCCGGTAATATCCGTGCATGCATTAATATTATATTTCATCATTATTCCGCATGCCGTTGCATTTAAAAATGCCATTGTTTCATACACTTTTTTTAACTCACCGGGGCTAATCATTTCAGCCTTTGCCGCAGTTGTTAAGATGCCTGTTCCTATGGGTTTTGTTAAAATTAAAATATCGTTTTCTTTTGCAGCAGAATTTTTAAGTATTTTATCAGGAGGAATAAACCCTGTTACAGCCAAACCGTATTTAGGAACATCGTCATAAATTGTATGACCGCCGCAAATAATTGCACCCGCTTCAAAAACTTTTTCCGCCCCTCCTTTAAGAATTTCTTTTATAACATTTTCAGGCATTTTTTCTGAAATACAAAAAAGATTCAAAGCAAGTTTAGGAGTTCCTCCCATCGCGTAAATATCGCTTAAAGCATTTGCTGCTGCAATTTGCCCGAAAATATATGGGTCGTCTGCAATGGCAGGAAAAAAATCCGCAGTAAAAATTAAAGCGGTTTCTTCATTTATTTTGTAAACAGCCGCGTCATCCGAAGTATCAAAACCGACAAGCAGACGCGGGTCAAAGCGGTAGGGAATATTTTTTAAAAGTCCGTCAAGCGCACCTGCGCTTAATTTTGCGCCTCAACCTGAATGCGTGGAAGATTTTATCAGGCTAAAATTTTCATCCGTAAGATTACAGCTCATAGTTTTCCTCTTTAATAAATTTATCAAAAAGTAAATTAAAAACAATTTTAAACAGTAACATATTTTCCTGTTTCATCAAGTCTAAAAAATTCATCATGTTCAATTTGAGTAAAATAGTTTTTATCAAAAATATCTTTATTTTTAAAATTAAGTTTAACGGCTGTGCCGCAGCTTGAACTGACTTCACGCGGCACAGGGATTAACTTAATTACAAGCGAACCGTTTTGCACAAGTCCGCTTTTTTCAAGATTGCGCATACAAGACAATGCTTGAAAATGCGTATGAAACGTAATTAAGTATTCATTATTCATTTTGAAACTTCGATTTTCCAGCCGTCCTCAGCAGTTGAAACTTTTACGGAGGCTTTCATCTTTTCGCAAAAGCGGGTAACGTTTTCTTTTGCAGTTTCATTATCAACGAGAACATCAAAAGCATTGTGTTTTTCAAATGCTTTTTTTGTACGTACAACAGGTTCGGGGCAAGAAAGCCCGCGGGCATCAACAATAATATCTGCCATAAAATTCTCCTATACAATAATGCGATGTTTGTCGATTAGGCAAACTCGCAAGATAAACAGCGAGGCAAAATTCCTGCCGAACTGTTTATCACACTTCCATAAAAACTTTTTGAAAAAAATTATCAAATTTTTGAAAAAAGTTTTTTCAGTGCTTTTGCAACAAAGTGAAAAAGCACATATAATACGCGATGTTTGCCGATTAGGCAAACTCGCCGGATAAACAGCGAGGCACCATTTGTGCCGAACTGTTTATCACATCTCCCATATTTATATTGAAAGCAACTAAAATTTCGGGAAATAGATACTTTTATTTTTTTTGGATAAAATATCGACAAAAAAATTATTCAGTCTGATATAATATTCTAAGACTTCTTTTTCTACCGATAAAATTATATTCGGATAATGGACATCTCCTTGCGAATCTGCAAAAGGACTATCGGGTTCATATAAAAACCGAGTAGAGTTATCCTCTGTAATTTCAAAATTTTCTTTTTCATCGAACTTCAAAATTTTCTTTTTATACGGCTTGCCGGTAATAATATCGATATAATTTGCATATTCAATATTTTCTTTTGTAATGGGAATAAGAATATGCAAAATATGAATATTCTTAACCAAAAAATCCGATATATCTTTGTCATTATTAAAAACGATATAGCCATTCTCATTTATACGAGGTTTTAGTACGCTATTAAAATATGCCGAATAATTATTACTTTCTATAAATATGCGGCTTTCTTGCGAGCAAGATAACAATAATAAAACCGAAAAAAATAGAACCGGAACAAACAAAACCGATTTCAACAATTTATTTTTATCCATAAGTACCCCCTATTCCATATGTAGATAGCGATTTCGCCCATCCATTCCTCTGTTTACTTTATACACAACAATTTCTTGTTCTGGATTATAACGATATATATCTGAGGGAATCTCATTAGCTTCATAAATATCACCAACTATTAGGTTGCCGTTACTTACCGCAGCTATTTTTTTAAATTTTACATTGACCGAATAAAGCCTCTTGTAATCCTTAGAAAAATAAGCATAAGTATCATACTCATAATTCCTCCTAAGAGATGCCTTAAACTGATACATTTCCGCTATCAAAGAACAAGAAAGAAAAATAAAGAAAAAAACAAATAAACCAAATTTTTTCATAAAGCCTCCATAATTATATTATATTGATAAAATAATGTAATCCATTCATAAGTTACTTAAAACTCCCGTGTTTTATTTATTCTTTAATGAATAATAAATACTTACAAAAGCAGTTACGGCTAAACCGATTCCAACGGCAATCATACCCGGAACGGTCGGTCCTTTTCCCGATGAAGCAAGTCCGAAGTTGTGTGCAAAAGCGGCACCGCAAATTAAACCTGCAACCGTAATTGCAGAATCGGTATTACCTTCGCCGGTTAAGATAAGCTGACGCAAAGGGCAGCCTCCGAGCAAAACGCTTGCCCATCCGACCAAAATCATTCCCAAGGCGTTCCACAACCAGTCGGTATGAGCTACAGGCTGACCTGCCATTCCAAATTTAAATAAGCCCAAAGCGAACGAACCGATAAGAACGACAACAACAATTGTAATGCTTCCCCACAAGAGGTGAAAATCTTTAAGCATAATTGCGTCTCTAATTCCGCCTGCCGTGCAAAGTCTGCTTCTCTGAGCAAAAGCTCCTACAAGAAGACCTATACCTAAAGCAATCAAAATAGGAGCATGCATTGAACCGGGACCTTTTTCGCTGAAGATAAGTACCGACGGGAATGCAATCAATAGAATAAAGAATGAAAGAATTACAATGATCGGCATTACGCCTTCTTGTTTGGATTGATTGTAAGCGCGGCTTAAAGAGAAATTCTTATTTAAGAAAATAACACCGATAACAATTCCTACAACAAATCCGACAAGCCCGAACAGTGCATTGATGTCGCCTGCTCCTAAACGCAAGAACATTCTTAAAGGACAACCCAAGAACATCAGTGCTCCTATCATTACAAAAAAACCCAGTGTAAAACGGGTAAAAACAGCCGACCCGCCGCGCGGTTTAAATTCTTTTTTTACAAAAGCAATTATAAACGCACCGAGTACAAGCCCGATAATTTCAGGGCGCATATACTGCACAACAGCGGCATTATGCAGTTTCAATGATCCTGCAATATCACGTAAAAAACAGGCGATACAAAAACCCATATTGCCCGGGTTTCCGAATTTAACCAACACGAGTGCCGCAATACCGATAACCGCACCCGTTACAATAACCATAAGATGTTTTTTCATACATCCTCCCTTAAAACAAACAATATACGCAAACATAAAACACTCGTAATTCAAAATGAAGAAAATGTAAGAAAAACGTTTAATAGCCGGATTATGAATATAACAACGATATAACGGAAAGGTTAATTTACGCCTTAATGCAATAGACGCATATTACCTGACGCTTCTTACATATTCCGTATGAATTGTAATGAAGTAAAATTACTTCGCGGGTAAATACTCATCTACGCATTTTGCTCATCCTTAATAATTAAATTTAAACCGCAAACGGTTTATATAAAATTTTATATCATAAAAAATAATAAAAGTCAAGCGTTTAACTAAAGCTATCTTTTGTCTATACCTCTAAAATAACGGATTTCCTGCTTCTGTAGTCTCAGCCTTTTAGGATGTCCTTTTATTCGTGCGGAGGGTTTAATACCCTGTTGCTGCGCAACGTACACTCTGCATCAGGGTTGTTGATTAAAATAAGCAGGATACCTGCAAAAATATTAATTAAATATACGCAAAAAAATACCGATAAAAAGAACGGAGGAAAGCCTTTGAAATTAAAACATATATTCACATTGCTTTTTATTTTGTTGATATTCGCAGGAATACTGGCTTGTACCTTGCTAGAATCCATTGAAGAAAAACAAAAACACGATATTTACAATTTAAAACAAGAGATTGTTCCGCTTAAATTTTCAATGCAAAAAGAAGGCAATAATATATTATTTGTTTACACTTTTTACGATTTAAATAAAAATGCAATTTCACAAGAAAAAACGCTCTGTATAAACGGCGATGAACTTTTTTTGGAATGTATCGTAGCGGAATTGAACGGTTACACAAAGGCAGTTTTTCCATTTCGTGTTTATTCAAATGTTGTTCCGCCATCACAAGGTTTTGTAATCGTAAAAGAATATGATAAAGACGGATTCCCTTTAATTTTCGCCGGAGTAAAATCACGTCAGGCAAAATATTTAAAAAAGATTTACACGAATATTTGCAATAAAAAACTCAGTTCCAACTGGTTTTATTCGGCTGTACACAAAAAAGCTGAAAGCAAAAAAGAAAAACAAAAATTAGCGGTACGTATAAAAGGAGGGTTTGAAATATTGCGCGATGAATAAAGTAAATACAGAGAAAAAACAAATTAAAGAAAAACAACCTCAAGTACGGATAAAATATTCCCTTTTTGATAAAGTATTTTTTGTTCTAAAGATGTTTGTTTTTGCGGCAATTTGTGCAGGACTTTTTTATTTTTATAATAATGCAAAAAAGTTTGCAAATAAAATAGAACTAATTTACGAATTACAGTGTATTATAAAAAACCTAAAAGCAAATTACCCTGTTGCAGATTTAACTATTACGGATATTAGCGAAGATTATATTTCAGTCACAATAAATTTTTACAACCAAGACGGAAGTAAAGTGGTAGGCAAAGAGCAGAGTTTTTCGATTAGAGGAAATACGATATATCTTGACTGCACGGTTTACAATTTTGCTTTTTCGCTTATCGAAACCGGTGAAGTAAAAAACTTTGCAATTCCGTTTAGAATTTATTCCGATGTTGTTCCGCCTGACAATGGAATAATTTTGCAAAACTGCGATATGGCAGGGGTACCCTTTGTTTTATATGATGCTGCAAATGCCGAAGATCAAGCTGCAAGAGATTTACAAAAAAAGAGATTAACAAAGTTAATGCAAATTGTAAATAACCCGTTCAAAGCCGAACAATTAGGAATTTTGCGTTCGATGCAAAAAAATGCCGTCGGCAATGCTTCTCTATTAAAAAAAGGGAACATTTTTATTTTAAAAACGGAACAAACAGGCGGGCTTTCTTTAAAGAAAAAAGGTTTTTTTGATTAAATAATTTTAGATTCTCCAACAAGCTGCAAAATGTCCGTCCGAAATTTCTTTTAAAGGAGGGCATTGTTCTTTACATTCTCTTACTGCTTTTGGGCAACGTGAAAAAAATCGGCACCCTTCTTTTCCGCCATGTATATTTTTTTTCCATATATATGCACCTGTACCGGTATGAAGATGAACTGCTTCCGGTAATTCGCCTTTAAGATGAATGCGGCGGCTCATCATAGGGTTATCAATATCCGTGCTTGGAATTGCAGAAATCAAGGCTTGCGAATAAGGGTGGAGCGGATTTTTATAAAGCTCGATACTATTTGCAAATTCAACTAATTTGCCTAAATACATAACGCCGACTTTATCCGAAATATATTTGACAATGGATAAATCATGTGCAATAAATAAATAGGTCATTTTAAATTCTTTTTGCAGCCTAACAAGTAAATTTATAATTTGAGCTTGAATTGAAACATCAAGAGAAGAAATGGGTTCATCGCAAACAATGAATTCGGGTTCAACCGCTAAAGCTCGTGCAATGCCTATACGCTGACGCTGCCCTCCGGAAAATTCATGCGGAAATCTGTCGGCATATTCGGCAGCAAGCCCGACGGTTTCTAAAAGTGAATATACGGCTTCCTGTTTTTCTTTTTTTGTTTTATATAAATTATGAGCTTCCATACCTTCAGAAATAATTTGCGAAATAGTCATTCGGGGATTAAATGACGCGTAAGGATCTTGTAAAATAATTTGGGCGCGCTTTTTAAATTCGTGCATTTGTTTTTTTGAGGCGGATGTTATATCGGTACCGTCAAAAATAATTTTTCCGCTATCAGATTTATACAACCCTAAAATAGTTCTGCCTAAAGTTGTTTTACCGCAGCCGGATTCTCCGACGATACCGACCGTTTCGCCTTTTGCAATTTGAAACCCGACATCATCAACAGCATAAACATATTCACGTCTTCCTATTTTAAAATATTTTTTTAAATTTAAAATTCTTAAAAGTTCTTCACTCATATAATTATAAAATTAAATTGACAATCCTATTTTTAATATTATTCATAAACATTATTATATACTAAAACCGGAATATCGGCAAGTAATTTTTTATGCATGTACTTGAAAGTATTGTGTAGGCACAAGCATAGCATATACCGCTCGGTAAAGAGTTCCTACTAAGCATAGGCTATCAACTCGTTAACACACCAACCTTAACCATTGCTGTCGGCATGTTATTAAAACAAGGGACTTCCGGTTTTAAGCAGCCGGAAAAGAAAGATTTAATTTGAGAAGAAAAACAGGAGTGGTGTTCCTCCAAAAAAATAATTTTTTTATCGGTAATCGTATCCGTAATCAACATACCCCGACGCAAGCGCCGGGGCACAGTGCTCAACGTTTCGCACTGTGTGTTCTCATAAGGTGGGTGCAGTCGGCTTTAATACCCTTTGTTACGACGCAGAGTGTACGTTGCGCAGCAACAGGGTATTAAACCCTCCGCACGAATAAAACATCAGGATACACGCCATTATTACTTCCTTTTTAACCGCAGAAAATATCCGAGCATCCGTCCTGTGAGTATCGTAATGATTATTTTAGCGAATTAAGAACCGTTGAAAGCTTTGTTTTATCGTACAAGTCTAAAGGTCTTCCTTCCGCATAACGCAATGCCTCTTCGGTAAAAGTTCCTGCACTCATACAAATACCCGTTCCGCCTTTTACTTCCCGTAGGCGGGCATGCAATTCACGCAATAACAGCTCTCCTACCGTCCCCTGCGAACGGAAAAATCTGAAAATAACTGTGTCGGAAAATCGAGAAGTATCTATTTCGGCAACAATATCGGTGTATGAAGCCAATACGGAAATATCCACAATTTTCACTCTAGCTTTCGGATAAAACCGCGCAACAATTTTTCGGCATAAACCGACAAATTCACTCTGCCCCGACATTAAATATGTTTGTAGATTTCTATTTTGGTTAAGTTCTTGGTACCGCATAATCAAAGTCGCAACATCTTTATATCCCGGATTTGTTGTCTGAATTTCTTTTAACAAATGAATAGCTTTACCAATATCCTGTGTCTTAATAAAGACTTGGGCTAATCTATATTTTAACTCATTTGATGTCTCCATAGGAATATTTTGATGTTTTAAACCTATTTGAAAATCCTCAATAGCTCGGTCAAGTTGATTTGTTTTTGTTCTAATCATTCCCGTATATAGGGCGGCTCTGGGACCAAATACGGGGTCTACGCGTAAATGGTTTAACAGCTTTAAACATTTATCATCCGCGCCTCCGTCATAAAAACATTCTCCCATTGCAAATAAAACTTCTTTATCATCGGGTTTTACATCCAATGCTTTTTTTAAAGGCGGCAGTGCTTCATTATATTTATGTAATTTTTGAAAAGTATAGCCCGTATATTTTGTTGCCAAGAAGTTATCAGGTTGAGCAACTAAGGCTTTTTTTAAATAAGGAAGCGCCCGCTCATAATCTTTTTCCATGTAGTAAACATAACCTAAGGTATAATTAACATCAAAATGCCTTGGATTTCTAGTTTCGGCAAGAAGAAGACCTTTCTTCGCTTCAGGCATCCTGTTTGTTTTTAAAGCACAAATTCCGTATCGTAAAGGAATATCGAATTGTTTATCGGATTCAAGCGATTTGATATGGTCAATTAATACGGAATAAGCGGCATAAGCTTTTTCCCAATCCTGCCCTTGATAATGAATATCTCCCATTATTAAAAGCCCTTGAATATCTTTCGGATTCTGATTTAAGCGTCTAGCTGCGTCTTTCATTAAAGCCGCTCTACCCTTTATGTTTTTACCTCCATTATTTTTTTTACCGGAAGATTTTGAAGCTATAAAATAAACGAGACCCAAAACAACAACAATAATAAAAATAGATATAATAATAGTTGACATTTTTCTATTATGCAGTTTATTTTAAAATATGTCAATGGAGCGGCGAGGGACAATATGTGCTTATACGGTGCAGTAGACTAAACATTTTTTTTAGTGTAAGGTTTTCTTTATGGGAAGATTAAAATTATATTTCGATTATTTAAAACACCAAATTCAAAAACGAAAAGAAGCAAAAAAACCGCAACCCCTAGATACCGAAGAAGTTAAAGAAGAAATTTGGGAGGCGGATTTTTCTTTATTTAAAAAAGAACAAACATCACAATCCGAAAGCATCAGGTTTAAAGAAGAAAAAGGCGACGGCTACGAGGCTTATTTTTCACAAAATAATGCACAAGAAAAAGTTTTTTCTCTCGAATTAAAACGTAAACATCTTTATGCTTGGGTTGTAAATAATATATTCCGGTATAAAGATTTTGCACTTGATGCTGAAATTGAATTACCTGCATTTAATACAAACGAAACAAACGAAAATGCCGGAAGCTGTGCAGCGGGCTTTTTGTTTCGGCACATAAGCGACAAAGCTTTTTACGCTTTGCTTGTTTCGGATAAGGGCTGGGTACGTCTCGATGCAGTAGTAAACAGCACCCCTATGCCGATACTAGGCTGGACAAAGCCTCTTTGCGAAACATCAACTCCGGTGTTTAAAATAAAAATTATTTGCATGGGGACGAGTATTACGGCCTTAATAAATAATACTTGGTTCGGACGTTTTGATTCCGATATTGTGCAGGCAGCGGGAAAAATTGCCTTTGCAGGACAAAACTGGGAGGACTATCCTTTTGTAAAATTTAATTTAAATAAATTAAAAATAATTTCAGTGCCGGAACTTGTCGAATCGGCGTATTCTTCTGCAAACGATCCTGAAACAATTTCCGCTGAAAGCTGCATAAATTTAGCCCTTACCTATTATGCAATGAATCAATATGTTGCAGCAATTTATCAAATTAAGCAAGCATGGAAATTGCGCAGCCCTGTTCTGCAAGATCATATCTTGGCGGGAAGAATTTATTTTGCACAGCATTTAATTGAAGAAGCCGAAATTGAGTTTCAAAAAGCCTTGGATATTGAGCCTGAAAACTTTGACGTATTACAAGAACTGGCAAGCGTATATTATAATGTAAATGAAACAAAAAAACTAAAAGCACTCTTTAAAAAAATTCCTAAAGCGCAATTAAAAACTTCGGTTTTACTTTGCACACTAAAGGGGCATTTGTTGAGCAAAGAAGAAAAACATGAAGAAGCCGCTCAGATGTATGCCGAAGCCTTTAAACTTGCTCCCGCTCAAGGAATCCTAAAATATAATGAGGGAAATGAATTTGCCCGTGCAGGAAAAACTGAGGAGGCGGCGGATTCCTATATAAAAGCAGGAAATTTATTTTTAGCTTCGGAAGAATATAAAGATATGGCAGACGTAATCAATGCTCTTGAGCGGCTCGCTCCAAATAGAGAAGAAACATGGGCACTAGCGGGAAAGTTTTATTATGCAATAGAAAATTTTAAAGAAGCACTGAATAATTTTCAAAAATTGTGCAAGGCTAAAACAAAAGATTCTACGGTTTGGTATTTATACGGACTTTTACTACAGTCGGAAAAACTAGGAACATATAACCCCGATGAGGCAATCAAGGCTTTTAAAAAAGCCTTAAAACTTGAACCTAACTCAGGGCTTTATGCTTTCCGCCTTGCCGAAGCACTGTATCTCAGCGGAGACGATTGTTCTTCCGTATTAGCCGAAGCAGAAAGACTTGACGGAGACAACGGCTGGGTGTATAATTTAAAGGGTTTGTGTGCTCTTGATAAAGAAAATTATCCTGCAGCACAAGCCGCTTTAGAAAAAGCCCGCGCAATTCTTCCCGATGAAATCGTCATCTTAGAAAACTACATCGAAGCGGTGAGAATGCAGGGAAGACTAAAAGAATACGCCCATCTTTTTGACGTTGAAGCCGGTACTGCCGACCTTGCTGTGGAACGTAATAGGGCTGAGGGATTCCACATTTATGCAAATGCCTTATTCTTTAACGGAGAATATGAGGAAGCTGAAATTTGGTATCAAAAAGCACTTAAATTAAAACCCGCTGATGCAGAAATTTTAACCGACAAGGCGGAAAACTCCTTGCAAATAGGTTTTTTAAATGAGGCGGACGACCTTTTGGTAAAAGCACTGGACATAAAACCATCCGAACGGATTTACAGACTGATTGCCGTAGTTGCCGTACAAAAAGGAGACTATGCACGGGCTGAAATTACATTGCGGAATGCCATTGATGAAATAGGCAACACCGAAGAGCTGTCAGCCGATTTGGCAAACTTATATAAACAGACGAACAGAAAAATCGAGGCGAGATAATTATGGGCATCTACAAAAAACTTTGTTATATTTTTTGCCGATGCCTTATATCTTCATACTATTTATATATTGCTCTATGCTGTCAATATCTCTCAACATCTCAGGTTCCAAAATGCTTTTATCTAAGCAGGCAATTATCTTTTTACTTTCCGCATAATTTTTCTTTTTAAAATTTTCCAAAAGACTTTCGTACAATTTTTTTATTTGGGAATAGGTACATGTAGAATTGTTATTATTATAGAGTACATAATAACTTGTAACAACACCTTTCCCTTTTAAATTTCTGCTTGGCCGTTTATATAATGAATATTTTCCGCTTATAAGTGCTGCTGTTTTTTCCGAAACCGTACATGCCATCGGGATTGTTACAGCTTCAAGCCTGAACGTTGTATTTACAACATCTCCGAAAATATCAAATATATATTTTCGTTCTCCTACAATACCGCCTGTCATTTCTCCGGAATCTATGCCTATCTTTATTTTAAATTTTTGATTGCTTTCACTATTAAGTTCTTTAACGGCAGATAACATTTGAACTGCCGCAGTAACAAGCTTTTCGGCATGATCTTTTTCACCGCTCAATCCGCAGCAGGCAAGATAACCGTCCCCCAATGTTTTAATTCTTTCGCATCCTAAAGAATCCATAATGTTATCAAAATGGGTAAACATTCTATTTAATTCGGCAATAACGGTTTCGGGAGAATTATTTCCCGACCACTCCGTAAAACTTACAATATCGGCAAATAAAACACTTACGGCAGGATAAAGTTTCGGTTTTGATTTTCCGGTTTTTATAAGTTCATCAATAATCGACAAGGGGAGTGTATTCTTTAATAATTTATCGCTCTTTTCTTTTTCATCGGCAAGTTCTTGTGTTTTCTCTTTTACTTTTCTATCCAGTTCATCAGCTCTGCGCTGTAAATTTTTAATTCGTAATTGTACCGCAAACATAATCCCGCCCGATAAAACTATAATCAGTATAAGATAAAACCAAACGGTTTGATGAAAAAAAGGGCGTTTATAAAATTCGAACTCTGAGCCGTCTTTGTTTACAATTCCGTCATTATTCGTTGCACGCACCTTAAATACGTACTTACCCGGATTTAAGTTTGTATAGGCAATTTCACGGGTGGTACCGCAAGAACGCCATTCAGTATCGTATCCCTCTAATTTATATTCAAAATAAACCCTCTGAGGAATGGTAAAACTAAGAGCGGTAAATTTAAACATAATACGTTTTGTTGAAGGACTTACCGTAATTTTTTCATCGGTTACATCAAAACTTTCATCATCTAAAATATAATTTTCTATTACCACAGGCGGAACGTGTTTATTTGAAACATAATATGTCGGGTCGCATACGGCAACGCCTTTTAAGGTGGGAACAAATAACTTATTGTCTTTAGTTACATGCCCCCACGCATTGGCGGTTAACTGCCCGGTAAGTCCGTCGAGCCTATTATAGCGTACTAAATTTTCTGCCGGTTGCCCATTTAAAGCGGCAAGAACAAGGGCTTCCGTTTTAACTAAAAGCAGTTCTTTGGGGGTTACTATCCATACATTATCCAACTCATCGGGCAAGATATTAAAGGTGCTTTCGCCGGAAGCCCCTAGAGCGGCATCAGCAGAATAAAATTCTCCGTTTTTATAAAGAGTCAAACCTTCGCTTGTACAAAACCAAATATTTCCGTATTTATCTTCCACAATACGGAATACTATATTTCCTTTTAACCCATCCGCTTTTGTAAAAACATTTTCGGTTTTTATTTTAGGACTGTCATTGTCTATTGCAGTTACCGCAAGTTTGACAGCTCCGCCTCCATCGGTTCCCAGCCATACATTACCATCACTGCTTTGTACCGCACAAAGAATGAATAAATTCGGGAGACCGTCTTTTTCGGTAAAATTTGTAATTTTTCCGTTTAGATAAACAGCGGGACCTGCTGTTGTTCCAATCCAAAGAAGATTATCCTTACCGCGGTACGAAAAGCGTACACGGTTATTGGGCAAGCCGTCTTCTGTAGTAAGCCCCGTAATTGTTCCGTCTTTATGAAAAATAACGAGTCCTTTATTGGAATATGTCGAAAAAAATAATGTACCGTCGGCTTCTTCTCTTATTTGCCGTATGCGTACCGTATTAAGGAAAGAAACGATTGTATCAATGTGTCTGCTCCTTTCTTCCGACAGGGTGTCGTTTTTTAGGCAGTTTAATCCGTCATCTTTTGCTATCCATATATTTTTATCGGAATCTTCAAGAACCGAATTTGATGCCGCCGGCGGTAAAGATTTTGTACTGGTAAGGTCTAAAAATCTTCCTTTACTGAATTTGCCGACACCTCCGTGTTCCATCCCAACCCATAAATTTTCTTCAATATCAAGGCATAAACTTGAAACAATATTGTTGGGTAAGCCGTTTTCTTCCGAAAAAATATCGGTTTCATTTATAGTTAGGGTAATAATTCCTTTATTTGTGGCAACATACATTGTTCCGTTTGTTACACGCAAAAACTTATTTATACTTGCCCCGTTTAAATAACCGGTGCCGGTAAATTCGGTAATTTTTTCTTCTCTTAAATTAAATATTTTTCCGTCTTTTGTACCGAACCAAACAGAACCGTCAATATCCGAATAAGCACATGAAAATGTATATTCCTGTATTGGCTCCAAATACGGAAGTTTTATTATTTTTTCGTTTTGGATAGTTGTTATTCCTTTTAGATTGGAACCGATAAGCAGCATATCTTTTAAGGGCTGTACAAACGAAATAATTCCCAGACTTTTATCTTCATGCAAAACAGGAACAAACCGCCCCGATTTATCCATCTTTACCAGTCCGTCTGCGGTGCCTACCCATAAAGTATTATCTCTATCGAATTTTATTGCCCTGATGGATAAATTTGGTAAACCTTCTTCAAGCCCGTACTCTTTGAATTTTTTATTTTTATAGGAATATAAGCCGCTGGAATTTGTGCCTACCCAAAGCGTTCCGTCTACATCTTCACAGAGTACTCTGGGAGATAAGCCGGTAAAGCCGTGTTTTTCTTTAGTCAACTCGGTAAAATCATTGCCGTCAAATCTTATCAGACCGTCATAAGAAGCAAGCCAAATATACCCCTTTTCATCTTGGAGAATATCTAAAATTCTATTTGAGGGCAGTCCGTTTGTGTCCGACCAAAAGGTTTGTACATAACTTGCAAGATTATTAAATGAGATATCTGCAGTTAATGGGATAAAGCATAGCATTAAGCAGAAAATCAAAAAAAATTTCTTGGACATATAACCCTCCAATAGCTTCGATACGTTTTTAAACATAAGTAGAGCGTAGTATATCATAAATTAACGGTAAAAACTATGCAATTTTATAAAAAGAACCAAAGTTCCGAAAAAAGAACTATGGTTACCGTATATTTTGCAGTCAAAATTACGGTTGATACCTTATAAAAATTGAAATAAGATTGTGTACGGTATGTATAAAAACAATAAGGCAGAATGCTGCCCATATACCGTATTTGGTTTTAAAAAAAACATAGACTACTCTGAAAAATCCGCCTGCGGCAAACGCGTATACCGCATTTGCCGTACCCAAATAAAGATGTGCACATGCAAAAAAAACGGCAGGCATAAATTCGGTAATAAAAAAATAAGACGTTATTGCGGATTTTTTAAGTAAGGTTTTTAACCGAAACGGCAGATAAAGCCTGTAGAGAGCTTCTTCATAGGCGGCAAAAAGAATAACTTTTACTATAAGAAAAAAATACTGCGGTAGGCTTTCCGGTTTTGCAGGAAGTGCAGGAGCCTCAGTGCATAACATCGGCGGAAGAATAAAAATTATAAAAACAACAATAAATTCCGCAAAATGTATTATCATCTTCTTATCATAATTCATAATTTGTGCTATTATAACATAAACATTGCTTTATGTATATTATGATTACTTTGGGTATTCTTATACTTTCTCTTGTTGCCGTTTCTTTTACAAGGATGGGACGCTCTGTTTCAGAGCCTATTTATTTTTTTGCTGAGGGCAAAGATAAGGGCTTTTCATTTGCCGATTTGTCTTTATTATGGCGGACAGGTATATATGTCGGACTTGAAAATAAAACCAAACTTTTTTGGTCTGTACCCGCCCTTGACGAATGTATAAAATTTATTTCCCGCCAAGTTGAAAATCCCATTGACATTCAATCCGCGGATAAAATGCAAGAGTTGTTAAATAAACTGTATGCCTATAGAACAAAAATAGAGCTGGAACAAATTCAAAAAAGAAGAAGTTTAAGCTCCACTCGGGAAATTTATCACGGGCAAATTTGCATTATTATCATCCCCAATGAAAATACCGTTTATGCAAAAGTAGTTGCCAATAAAAAAGACTCTCTTGTGTTTGCCCTCTTCGATGCTTCTGCGGAGCGTGCAGAAAAAATTTTTTGGCAGGGGAAACCGGTACGTATTTATTTTTGGCGCCAAAAAGATGCAGGATATATTTTTCAGTCCACCGTCATCAATTCACAAAAAAGAGAAAACCGTATGGAGCTTTTAGTTCAGCATTCAAATAAAATTGTAAGAACCCAAAAGCGTAAATCCGTACGCGCCGCTTGTGATTTTCAAGCACTTATATTTCCCATGCGCGAAACCGAGCCGTATAACTCGGCGTATGAAACTTCAGGCGGCGTTAAATGTATGTTGAAAGATATTTCGGAAGACGGTGCTATGATTTTTGTACGGGGAAAAGCCGCACGCGGTGTGCGCCTTAAACTTCAATTTAAGATAAAAGACGTCCCTATTGTTATGTGCGGAAAAATTGTGCGTTTTATATATGACCAGTCCACAAATAAATCCCGCGTTCATTTTCAATGCGAATTTTTAGACCAAAAAATGAAAAACGTAATTTTGTCATTCGTGTATAATATTGCCTCGGAAGATTCAAATGAATTTATTTCCGGTATGTTTAAAGAAGACGAAATTAAAGAAGCAGAAGCGCAAGATGCGGAAGCCTATAATGCCGATGATATAAAATTAACCGATTGGGAAGAGTAAAAAATATGAAAAAAAAATCAGTTTATTTAAAACTATGTTTAATCCGCTATACGGTCTTAACATTTTTTGTATGTACTTTTGTAAATTTATATTCAAATGAAGCCGAAACTCTTAATGAATTAAGACGTAATTTTGTAAGTGCGGGCATTGATGAAAAACTGGCTCTTTTAAAATCACTGCCGGATTCTGCGGATATCAATTTAATCCCGCTATATAAAGACGTAATAAATTATTTTCATAATTCGTATGAAATTCTGAGCGGCGACACAAGGCTTTTGGATATAGGAATAATTGCCGTAAAAAAAATAGGTGAACTTAACGAAAAATCTGCGGTTCAAGATATCCGCTATTTATTTTCAGCAGTGGAAAACGAAGATTTTAAAATTGCTTGTCTAAAAACTTTAAGCGTTTTAATAGAAAAAGACTCCGGCTTTATTACCTACTTAAATTCGCGTTATGACAGCGGTTTATCCGACTTACTCGCAGGAAAAAAGCTGAACATAAATCTTCTTATTTCTTATGCAGAAGCCTTAGGGAATTTCGCCGATGCTTCTTCTTTTGATGTCCTGTTTAGAACACTTTTATATCCTGTAAGTGAAAATTTAAAAAAAGCGGTAACAAATGCGTTAAACAATATTTCTTTTGATTATTTTTATGAAATTGTAGGCAAAAAAGACGAAAAAAACATACAATATATATGGACGCTCTATTTATTGGCAAAAGGAAACAAGAATATTTCAAGCGGCGGACTGGGAGAAATTACCGAAAGCGTTTTGTCTTATGGTATTGAACACCTTAAAACCGAACCTGAAAATGCGGAAAAACTTGTTCTCGAAACCTTGAAGACGCTCTCAAATTTAAAATGGAGCAAGGCTTCGGCTGACGTAAACAAATTTTTCTTCTTTGAACAAACTGCTTGGAAACAAGGCAAGATTCCTTCTGAAGTCTTTATACAGGTTATAGACTGTATGGGGAATTTAGGTACGCCCGAATCTTCCCGAAATTTGTCAATATTGTTAGGAGCCTTAAATTCGGAAACCGAAAAAACAAAGCAATATGACGAGAATCTTATTCTTGCAGTAATTACGGCTTTGGGAAGGCTTGGAGACAAAACCGCATTTGATTATTTATTGTATGTTGAATATCTCGATTATTCACAAACGGTTAAACAGGCTTCTCGAAATGCCATAGAGGAGTTAAAGTGGTAAATGAACAGTTAAATATTAAAAACCCCGGCTTTTGGGAGACCGTTTTTCCTGCACCGGTAGTTTTTACGGCTTGTACTGCTATAGCCGTTTTTTATTTGTGTTGTGCATTACAATCTTATTTTTCGCCTTTTATAGTCTTTTTCTTTTTTTTATTTTCAGTCTTAGGCTTCATTTTTATGTTTGCCTGTTATTCTTTTCTTAAAAAAAAGAAAAAAACAAGTGTAAAACCGATAAAAATTCTTTTATATATTTTTGCAGGTTTTGCGGCAGGTATGTATGCTTTTTTACGTCTTTTTGTGTTATATTCCCCCGTGTTAAGCCTTGCAGAAACGGAAAAAGCCGAATGCATACAATGTATTCTTACGGGAGAAGCTGTTCCTGCCGGAACAAAATATTATTCCGCAGAGGCAAAACTTTTATCCTGCTCTTATAAAAATGCTGCCGAATTTTCCGCAAAAGGGAATATCAAAGTTTTTTTCCCTGCCGAAATGGTAAAACAAAATAATGCTTTTTCGATTACGGCATTTAAATCTAAAAAGGAAAATGCCTGTAAAAATTTTTCAAAAGGAGCTATTCTTGCTGCAGAGGGAAAATTCGGTACAAAAAAAGATAAAATTACACCTGCCGTTTTCTTTATAGGCGGTAAAATTCCTGAATTTTTGGGCTGGAACTCCTTTTTTTCGGGGCTGCGCGCTCGGTTCAGGTTTAACCTCATGCGACTTTTGGCAGGATGGGGCGGAGCGGGCGGTTTGCTGCTTGCCCTGCTTTCAGCAAACAAAGATTTTTTAGAAACCGTCTGCTCTTTTTCATTTAAAAATGCAGGACTCGCCCATATTTTAGCATTATCTGGTATGCATGTTTCACTTGTTAGTCTTGCGGCAATTAGAATGGGGACGGTTTTCGGCAAGCGAAGTTTTGCAATTAAGTTTTCGCTTATCTCTATTGTGCTTTTTGTATGGTTTGCGGGTTCCGCTCCATCTTTAAATAGAGCCTTGGGAATGATGATTATTTTAGTTGTAGGCAAATCACTTGCACTTAAACCGGATATGCTTGCCGTGTTAAGCACAATGCTTATTGCACATATACTAATTAAACCTGCCGATGCGCTTAGTTTGGGCTTTATGCTTTCTTATGGGGCTTTAGCGGGAATCTTGCTTTTTGGAGGGGCACTCATTGAAATATTACGCGGCAAGATACCGCCTAAACTACTTGGAGGTGTTTCGGCTTCTCTAGGAGCCCAAGCCTTTACAGCTCCCGCTGTTATCACTAAAATCGGTATTCTTGCACCGATAGGCATAATCGCCTCGGTGATTATAAGCCCGATTGTATCATTTTTTTTAATTTTAGGGATGGCAAGCGTTTTTTTTGCATTTTTATTTCCATTTACCGGCGTTATTTTTAATTTTATTTTAAATTTCTTATATAAAATTATTGTAATGCTTGCACAATTTTTTGCAGCATTCCCCCTTTTAGAAGCTCAAACATTACTGCACAAAACTTTGTTTTCGTGCATACCTTTTACGGCAGGTTTTATAATGATAAAAGCCGCCTATATCATTAAAAAAAATAGAGCGGAGGGGACGTTTTGAACATATTGACTGAATATGCTTGTACAAAATTGAATATAAAAAAGTCAAAGTTTTTAGCCGAGCTTTTTCCTCTACAAACCCAAGAAGAAGCCGGATTTTTGTTAAAAGAGCAAAAGAAAAAATATCATGATGCAAGCCATGTCGTGCATGCTTTTGTGCTAGGCAGCACTGGCGGTATACTCGGTTGTTCAGATGACGGCGAACCCTCCGGTACCGCCGGAAAGCCCGCTTTAAGTGTACTCAAGGGGAGCGGCATTACGGGAATACTGCTTACAATTACCCGATGGTTCGGCGGTACGCTATTAGGTTCGGGAGGTTTGGTAAAAGCATATTCCGGCTCGGCAAAAGCCGTTTTGGAAAAAGCCAAAACGGAACCGCTTATAGAGAAAAGCCGCTTTGAACTTTTGTGTCCATATTCCGATTATGAAATATTAAAGCAGCACCTCGCCGATTTTTCTGTAAAAACGGAACATATCGAATTCGGCGAATCGGTAACACTGACCGGAGTTTTTCCTGCAGAAGAAAAAACCGCCCTTTCCGCTTTTGTTGAAAATACGGCTAAGGGCAGTAAAACAGTCAAATTACTAATCTTCCCATGAAATATTAATCTGCACTGTCGGCTTAGGTGCGGGCGGCTCAGGCTGCGGGGAAGGGGTAGGACTAGGACTAGGGGTAGGGTCAGAGGGTGAATTATTATTATCATCCCCCATGTTTTCCGTTTCAGCGGGTATCGCCGCTTGTGACGCAATGGACATAGCATTTTTCTCTTTATCTGCAAGACTTGTAACCACAGTTGCTTGTGCTTTACCGATCATAACTTGTTGAGGCGGATTTATTGCTCCCGTGCCCGTTATACAAACCACGCTTCCCGGGTTTATTGCAACAGTTTCACCGTTATTTGCTACATAAAGCCATTCTCCGGTATATCCCTCCAAAGTTCCGTCTGAACTTATTTTTCCCGATGTACCTCGTACAGAAGCGGTTGCGACCGGCGTTTTAACCTTAAATTCTACTTTTTTTGTAGAAGCAGGTTTTACGTCAGCTTTTACAGAACCTATATTAAGATATACTTGTGAAGAAACCGTTTCGGTTTTGCTTGCAATTTCTTCAATCGTGAGGCGCGTCAACGGTTGAACAACAATAGTTGACCCGTCAATTTTTAACGTCAACTCCGACTTAAAAGCCGTAGAAACAGTACTTCCCGCCTTTATAATGTCGCCTTTTTTTGCGAGTACCCACGACCCCATTGTTTTTACTTCCGCCTTACCTTTTACGGCGATTACTTCCGCATCGATTGCCGCAAGCGGAATAAAACACGATAAAATCAATGCTGTGATAAACATTCTTTTTTTCATAGTTTTCCTCCATATATAAGTTAGAATGAAATTGTTCCTCTAAAACCAATCCGCGATTTTATAGTTGTATTGTTATCGACAAATAATCCCGTATTAAAGCCAAGGAAAATATCGGTAAAAAGGGTATAACCAAGCGAAGCGTTCCATTCAAACCCTTTATACAGTTCTTTTCCATGCTTGTGTAGACCCTTGCAAAAAATGCCGAAATCCGTAGCTAAAAATAAACCGGAAACAGGCTTTATACTTAACATTAAACTTGTTTTCCACAAGTTTGAATACGGTATAAGATTTGTTTGCGAAGCACTTTTTAAACTAAAAGTTTCAAACGGAATTTTTCCTCCGGAGAACCATTGCGTTTTTCCGCCGATCCGTGCACCGTATTTTGCAAAATAATAGTTTAATTCTCCGTTTAGAGCAATACCTCCTTGTACTTTATCCGAACGTGATAAAAGAACGCCTGACGTTGAAAGCAGAAAAAACAAGCCCGGAGCAATGGGACCATTTGCTTGGACGGTAAAATAATTCTTTGTTATGCCTTTGCTTTTGGTTTCTATAAAAGAATCAAGCTCAAAGCTAAGTATGTGCTTTTGTTTTCCCAATGGAATTTGAGCCAAACCTGTCAACTGAAAAAACGACGGCGACAATCTATACAGTTTTGTATATTTTGCAGAATTATCAGCTTTGATATTATTTGTGTAAGCATTTAACAATCCCGTATATCCCAAATTGAAAACCAAAGATACATCCGAACGTTTATATGAAACAAAAAAGCCGTCTATCTTTTGATCAAATATTATTCCTGTAATATCCGCTAATCCGTACCGTCCGAATTCCAATAATAAGGAATTGTTTTGAAACGGTAACAAAAACGAAAATTTCAATAGGTCTATATCTAAAATATGATTTAACGAGGCTTTTGTATTTACGGGTCTCAGCCATTTCCCTACATTAAAAAGATACGAAGCCTGTATGTTAAAGTTAAAGTTTCCTTCTGTATCCATATTTTGTCTTGCCCAAAGAGAAATTCCGTCATAGTGATGCAACACAATACTTGGGGCAATATCTTTTAATTTCGACGGAGCAATATCAAAACCTATGCCTGTTTTTATAAGACCGCCGCCTTCAAAAGCGAATAAAAACACTGTATTCAAAATTAAAATCAGCGCACAAATCTTTTTTTTCATTTTATTCTTCCCCTTCGGAAACTTCTTCCGCTATCAGTTTTGATAAAATATCAAAAGCGGTCAATGGCTTAATAGTTGCCGAGCCCACTGCATTTTTTCCTATTATTCCGTCGAGTTTTAACTGTCTTAACGCATAATACGGACTTTTGGATATAATATACCACAAACTTTTATTTACCTTTGAATTTTGAAGTACAAGATTTGAAAATTCTGCTAATGTTATCGGTTCATCAAACGAAGCGTTTTTAAACATTTTTAAGTGTTCATATTTACTGAAAGCATCACTATAACTCACAGAGTCTTCCAATATGCCTACTGCCGTACCGACAAGATAACAAGCCTGACCTTTCGTTACAACATCAGCATTTACGATTTCTTCAACCTTTGCGGCTGCTTGTGCAAAGCACAGCCCCGTTATTGCAGTTAGCATTATTAAAAATACTACAATTTTTTTCTTCATACTTAACTCCCATAATACGACATTTGCCGAAAGGCAAACTCGGCAGATAAACAGTGAGGCACGATTTGTACCGAACTGTTTATCACACATCCTTACTTTAAACGTTTATTATAATATATCACAAGATTGTTAAAATAACAAGTAAAGGAATAAATTTATTTTTAAAATTTTTAAGTAGAATTTTTAATAGATTTATGCTAGAATGAGATATGTTAAATATTCCAAGTATGGAGGAAAAAGATGTTTACATTAAAGAAAGATTTTTTACTCGGTGTTGCTACCGCTTCAACGCAAATTGAAGGAGGGCGTGTTAATTCCAACTGGAACGATTTTTGCGATAGAAAAATGACGAACGACGGTTCCGATGCGGCGCGGGCGAATATGCACTACGAAAAACTAAAAGAAGATACGGAACTTTTAAAAAAACTTAAAATTCAAACCTATAGAATGTCTATAGAATGGGCAAGACTGGAACCAAAACAAGGAATATATAATGAAGAAGCAATAAAGCATTACCGTGAGGAGTTTTTACTTTTAAAAAAGGCGGGTATAAAACCGCTTTTAACCTTATACCATTTTAGCCATCCGATGTGGTTTGAAAACGCCGGCGGTTTTACAAAAAAGAAAAACATAAAATTTTTCTTACAATTTGTAGAAACCTGCATAAGAGAATTCGGCGATCTCTGTGATGAATATATTACAATCAATGAACCGAACGTCTATGCGGTTCATTCTTATTTTTTAGGCTTGTGGCCTCCCGAAAAAAAATCGTTTTTTAAGACAATAAAAGTTATGAATATTTTAATTGCCTGCCATTGTAAGGCTTACGATATAATTCATAAAATACGGAAAGAAAAAGGTTTCGGCTTTACACGTGTCAGCTTTGCCCACCATGTTCAAGCCTTTTATCCTGAAAATCCGAAAAGCCGCGCCGATTGCGCTTCTGCAAAAAGACTAAAACATCTTTTTCAAGACGGAATAATGAAAGCCTGTTATAAAGCCGAATTTAAATTTCCGTTTAGGAATATTTTAAATATAGAAAAAAAACAATATGCCGATTATATTGCAATTAATTATTATTCAAGACAGGCTGTTCACGGCTTCGGATATAAGCCATTTAAAAACACTCCAAAAAATGACTTAGGCTGGGACATTTATCCGCAAGGTTTAATTGAATGTGCAAAAACCTGTTACGAATATTTACAGGTGCCGATTATTGTAAGCGAAAACGGAACTTGCGATAACACCGACAGTTTTAGAAGTTTGTGTATTTACGATCATCTAAAATTAATAGCGGAATCGGAGCTGCCCTTTGAAGCCTATTATCATTGGTGTTTTATCGATAATTTTGAATGGAAAGAGGGAGAGTCTGCGCGCTTCGGATTAGTTCATTGCGATTATGAAACTCAAAAACGAACCGTTAAAAAAAGCGGCGAGTTTTATCGTGCTTTAATCGAGAAACATGCAGTAGATAATTTAATGATGAATACATATATTCTTCCATGCAAATATAACATAAAATAACGGGCAGCTGCGTAAATCCTGTTATGTAGACTGTCCGCATTGGGGGCACTTGGTTAAGCAGTTATAATAAATTTAGTTTTATGATATAGTTTTAATATGAAACCTTTGATAAAATATCGTGGTGGAAAATCTAAGGAGATTCCAAACATAGAAAAGCAAATTCCGCAGTTTAATGGGCGATACATAGAACCTTTCTTTGGCGGAGGCGCTCTGTATTTCTATTTAGAGCCTCAAAATGCAATTATCAATGATATAAATTCTAAACTCATAATGTTTTATGATGGTGTAAAAACCGATTTTTCAAATCTTCGCAAAGAATTAGATGCAATAGAAAAGATTTATGAAGAAAATCGTCATGACTTTGATGAACTAAAAAAACTTCATCCGACAGAACATGTGGAAGATAAAAATGAATATTTATATTATCAAATTCGTAATATGTATAATGGTTTATCTGAAAAAAAATATTCTGATGCTTTAATTTATTTTTTTATAAATAAAACAGCTTACTCTGGAATGATAAGATATAATGCTAAAGGTGAATTTAACGTTCCATTCGGAAGGTATCAGCATTTAAATACTTCGTTGGTTTCAAAAGAACATTCAAATCTTCTTGCTCATACACAAATTTATAATAAAGATTATAAAGAAATTTTTGATATGACAAAATCTAACGATTTTGTTTTCTTAGATCCGCCTTATGATTGCGTATTTTCTGATTATGGAAATAAAGAATACAAAGATGGATTTAATGATGATTCTCATCGAAAATTAGCACAAGATTTTAAAAATCTTGGTTGTAAAGCTTTAATGGTAATTGGAAAAACTTCACTTACAGAAGAACTTTATGGAAATATGATAGTCGATGAATATGCAAAAAAATATGCTGTAAATATTCGTAACAGGTTCAAAGTTGCTGCAAATCATATTTTAGTTGCAAATTATAAGGAATAATCATGGCAAAATCCATAGACAGCAAAGTTTTATTCATTACAACATCTCCCCGAACTCCAGAAAAAATGATTCCTGAAATCGACCTTTTGCGTAGAAAGCTTGAAGGTAAAAAATGGAATACGGAAACGCAAATTGCATTTATGGAACTCTTGCGAAATGAAAATTTTTTCAATGGTTCTGGGAATAATGATCCAGCTTTTAGTGCAAGAGATAGGATAAATCGTGCTCCAAAAGCATTAGGTTTTGTATTACTTGAACCTAAAATTATACTTACAAACGCTGGAAAAGCATTAATTTCCGCCAAACGAAAAGAGGAAGTCTTTTTACGCCAATTACTTAAGTTTCAAATACCTTCTCCTTATCATATTCCAAGTGAAAAAGCAGCAACTTTTTATGTAAAACCTTATCTTGAAATTCTGCGGTTGATTTACACTCTTGGAACTCTAAAATTTGATGAACTTATGATATTTGGTTTGCAACTTACTGATTATCGAAATTTTGATAAAATAGTAAAGAAAATAGAGAAGTTTAGAATTGATCGCGAAAAGACTGCAAAGAAATATCGAGAGTTTAAGTATTACTATCAAGTAGATGAATTACAAGAAATCTATAAAGCAGAGATTTTAAAAGGTGAAACTTCAATACGGGAAAATAATATTGCGACGGTAAAAAAATTCTTGCAAACAAAAGCAAGTAATATGCATGATTATGCAGATGCTTGTATTCGATATCTTCGTGCAACAGGACTTGTTTCGATTTCTCACATTGGCCGTTCACTTTCAATCCTTCCAGAAAAAAGAACTGATGTAGAATTCATTTTACAAAATATTTCTCGTGAACCAATCTTTGTAGGCGATAAAGAAAAATATTTAAATTATCTTGGAAATTCTGAACTTCCAAAACTGCTTACTGATGATAAATCTGCATTGATTCAGAAAATTAAAATTGAAAATCCATCAGAAGAAATCTCAGAAACAGCTTCTGTTCTTGATTTAAAAGAAAAACTTGATGATTTGATAATCGCAAAAAAAGAAAAAATAATTCAAACACAAGTTGCAGAGATTAAAGATTATAAAAAATATGATGATATTCAAGATACATTCAAAAAAATAGAAGAAAATGACATTTACGACCCTTCTTTAATTTTGGAATGGAATGTTTGGCGTGGAATGACTATGCTTGATGGGGGAAACATTAAAGCAAATCTTAAATTTGATGATTTTGGTAATCCAATGTCTACTGCACAAGGTAACATGGCAGATATTGTTTGTGATTATTATAGTTTCGGTCTAACCGTTGAAGTAACAATGGCAAGTGGGCAGAAGCAATATGAAATGGAAGGCGAGCCTGTTCCAAGACATTTGGCAAAATTTAAAAAAGAAATAAATAAAAATGCTTACTGTCTTTTTGTTGCACCAATAATAAATGAAGCGTGTATTGCTCATTTTTATGGTTTGCATAATTTAAATATTTCCTATTATGGTGGAATATCTGTAATTGTTCCTATTCCACTCACTGTATTCAAAAAAATGCTTGAAGATTCATTTAAAGCCTCATATACACCTAATTCAGAACAAGTAAAATCTTTCTTTGAATATTCTAAAACTGTAGCTATAGAGAGCCATAGTGAGAAAGAATGGTATAATAAAGTTGTAGAAAAAGCATTAAATTGGCTAAAATAAATAATCACATAACACAGTTTTCAAAGCCGGCAACATAGACAAGCCGTATTGCGGTTTAAAACAATGTCAGCTATGTAGAGTTCACCGAATACTTGCCCGGATAACGTTTAAGCAGATTATAAAACAGTATTTAAAAACCATTCTTTAAAGCCGTCATAGGATGAAGGCATACTAACGGCTTTATCACTCCTATATGGAAGGCTTTCCAATTTATAGGGAAGTGAGGGCGGCCTGCCAACTGCCTTTTTCATAACATCCGGAAATTTTGCCGGGTGAGAAGTTTGAAAAATAATTCCCGTTAAATTACTTTTTGAAGAACTTTGAAACCATGTTTCTATTCCGGAATATTTTGCAGGAACCCCAGTTAGGGTGCTGTCTTCTGCATCTTTTAAATGAAGAGAATTCAACGCTCCGTGATAAATATCCTGCCACGCCTGCCATGCCGTTCCGCCGTAAGGGTCGATAATATAGCCGGTCTTATCATTACAAGCACTTACGGCTTCTACTGTACGCTCGTCGTCAAGCCAATACGGAATGATGAGCCTTTTTAATTCATTAAAAGAATAGAGTTCAAGCATTCTGCTAAAATTGACGGGATTTGCCGGATTAAGAGCGGGAGTATTTGTTTTTTCAAGGGGTTTTAAATCGAAAGACCCGGATGTAAGAAAATCTGACGCAAAATGATTTTTATTTTCCGCCGAAATAAAGCCCGTTATGGGGACTCCCATTTTTTTTGCAATTATACCCGACAAAAGCGATGAAAAAGTTCCTGATGGAACGGAAGCGATAATATCGGGATGTTCGATTTTGTTATCATATCCGCATCGGTATAATACCGAAAGAGAAGCATATACAAAAAATGCAATTTGAGGAATTAACGGCGCAATACTCAATGGACCATAGGGGACGAATTTTGTTTTCTTTTCAAGTTCGGCATCGCCGAGTGCCGTATTTACAATACGTTCACAGTCTTCAAGTGAGCCGTCTACAGCCAAACAGTAAACATTTTTTGCCGTAGAAGAAAGTACTTTTTCTTGAATTTCCGTAAGTGAATTTTGAGGATATAGGATAATGGCATTAACACCTTTTACATGCGAAACGGCTGCACCTGCCGCACAAGCACCTTCGCCGGATGACGCAAAAATTATATTTAAAGGTTCATTTTCTCTTCTATTGAGATACTCCATAAAATATGCCGCAAAGCCTGCCCCAATATCTTTGTAGTTGCACGTGCCGCCATGGAATAACTCTAATATATATGTTGTGGGTGCTATAGGCG
The DNA here is from genome assembly GCA_938045195.1 of uncultured Treponema sp. GTDB lineage: Bacteria > Spirochaetota > Spirochaetia > Treponematales > Treponemataceae > Treponema_B. The sequence goes on along the minus strand of CALINC010000021.1, from coordinate 4,928 downwards.
TTATAGGAATTCGGTAAGGGTAAAATTGCGCTATGATCTGCATTAAATCCGCATCAGTTATTTCATCACCGCAAAACATTTTTGAAATTTCAAAAACTATCTCGCGAAAAGAAAGCGGCGGATTTCGATAAATCATGGACGGACTTAATTTCCCGATTTCCGACGGCATAAAAACACCGCTGGTTTTTGCATTAATGCCTTTGAGAACAGCTTGTTTAAAAGAAACACGAATACTTCGGTCATTTATATCGTAAAAATCCATAACGCTAAAAACTCTAGCCTAGTATTATATATACTATGAGTAAATTTGTCAATTAAGAAATTTATCATATATTTCTACCGATAATCCCCTTATCGCTCCAGTTTTCTATAAACGCCGCGGTGCGGGGTATCGGCATCTTTACCGTATTTTTCGCGCCGCCATTCAGCATATTCAGTCCAGTTGCCGTCGTACCAAACAACTTCTCCGTCGGCTTCAAACGCAAGAATATGGGAACACACCCTGTCCAAGAACCAGCGGTCATGGCTGATAACCAATACAGAACCGGCAAATGATTCAAGAGCCTCTTCCAATGCCCGCAGAGTGGTAACGTCCAAGTCGTTTGTCGGTTCATCAAGCATTAAAACATTTCCGCCCTCTTTCAGCATCATTGCGAGATTTAACCGATTCCGCTCGCCGCCTGAAAGTACGCCGACCTTGCGCGACTGGTCTTGCCCAGAAAAATTAAACCATGAGCAGTAAGCCCTCGAATTGACCTCACGGATACCTGAAGAACCGTCGGCAGCTCCGAGTTTTATAATATCCTGCCCGTCCGAAAGCTGTTCCCAAACGGTTTTATTTGCATCGAGTTTTTCTCTTGTTTGGTCAACATAACAAAGTTTAACGGTTTCGCCTATTTTTATTTCGCCTTCGTCGGGTTTTACGATTTGCTTTTTTTGTTCTACACCTTCAGGCGTTTCAAAACCGGCGGCTCCGACAATCATTTTAAAGAGAGTTGTTTTTCCCGCACCGTTCGGACCGATGATACCGACGATAGCACCGGCTGGAACCGAAAAATTGAGTTTATCGAACAAAAGTCTATCGCCGTAATGCTTTGCCGCATTTTTTACGTCTATGACAAGATTTCCGAGACGAGGTCCCGGAGGAATTGTAATTTGAGAATCTTTTATTTTTTCTTTTGAACCTTGTGCAAGCAGTTTTTCGTATTCATTTATACGGGCTTTACTTTTTGCATGTCTGCCTTTCGGACTCATTCCTATCCATTCAAGTTCCCGCTTTAAAATTTTTTGGCGTTCGGTTTCTCCTTTTTCTTCCAAAGCTAGCCGTTTTTGTTTTTGCTCAAGCCAACTCGAATAGTTGCCTTTCCACGGAATGCCTTCCCCGCGGTCAAGCTCCAATATCCAACCTGCAACATTATCCAAAAAGTAGCGGTCGTGTGTAACACAGATAATTGTTCCGGCATATTGATGAAGATGTTTTTCAAGCCATGCTACCGTCTCCGCATCGAGGTGGTTTGTAGGTTCGTCCAAGAGAAGAATATCCGGTTTTTGCAATAAAAGGCGGCAAAGGGCTACGCGGCGTTTTTCACCGCCTGAAAGCACGTCAACAACCTTATCGGCAGGCGGACAGCGCAAGGCATCCATTGCCAAATCGAGACGGCTGTCCAAATTCCATGCGTCGGAGGCATCAAGGGCTTCTTGAATTTTAGCCTGTTTTTCCATGAGCTTATCCATATCTGCATCGGGGTCTGCAAAAGCTTCGTTTATCTTGTCAAATTCCGCAAGCAGTGCCGTAATTTCGCTTACTCCTTCCGAAACAACTTCACGCACCGTTTTACCGCTTGTAAGCTGCGGTTCTTGTTCAAGATAGCCTATTGTGTACCCGGGCGAAGAAGACACTTCTCCCGTATAGTCTGAATCTATTCCCGCCATTATACGGAGTAAACTTGACTTACCGGAACCGTTAGAACCGATAACACCTATTTTTGCACCGTAAAAATATGAAAGGCTTATATCTTTTAGAACTTGTTTTGTACCGTGGGTTCTTGAAACTCTATCCATTGTGTAAATAATTTTTTTATCGTCTACTGTCTTTGCCATATTTTTTGAGTGTACCATAGCCGCTATAAAAAAACAAGTACTAGCATTGTCTTTCAAAAATAGAGGGAGCAGACGTTAGGAATTTAGCACATCTCAACCAAAGGCATATATTGATACGTTAAGGACTGGGATTTGCGCAGCGGCAACGCTGATGCCGCATATTTTAAAAAAAAGATTTTTCCGAAGCCCCCTGCCAAACAAATGCTAAAGCGACTGAAGCATTTAAACAGCATGGTATCTATATTGTTAAAATCTCCGAAGGGGTAGGCTTAAGCCGTGAAGAAATCTAAAAACTTTAAACTTAAACGGTTAATTACTAGCACTCAGAACAAAATAACTCTTGACCCCTTTTATTCTTTATGGTAAACTCGGCTGTCAAAAATCCGAATTATGGAGGAATATATATGATTAAACTTGCAACAATTGCAGGTTCGGACGCTTCCGGCGGAGCAGGTTTGGAAGCAGACCTAAAAACCTTTCAGGAATACGGCGTATACGGAATGGCAGCCGTTACCGTAATTGCAACAATGAACCCCGATAAAGAATGGGGACATGAAGTTTTTCCGCTCGATGAACAAACGGTTAAATCGCAACTCGATACTATTTTTAAAGGAATAGGTGTCGATGCCGCAAAAACGGGAATGCTTGCAACAAATTATGCAGTAGAACTTTCCGCAGAATATATAAAAAAATATAACGTAAAGAATTATGTTCTTGACCCTGTTATGGTTTGCAAAGGCGGAAACCTTGCATTAAACCCCGAACTTAATAATCTTATTATAAAAAAACTTTTACCTCTTGCAAAAGTTATAACGCCGAATCTTTTTGAGGCAGGGCAAATAGCAAATATAAATACGCCCGAAACACTGGAAGAAATAAAAACAGCCGCAAAAATAATCCATGAAATGGGGTGCCCTTATGTGTTTATTAAAGGCGGGTCAAAATTAAAAAATGAACAATCGGCAATAGATATTTTTTATGACGGCTCCGAATTTTTTAAAGTCGAAGGCGAGCTGATAAAAAGCCGCTGGACGCATGGTGCAGGATGTACGACTGCGGCAGCTATTGCAGCGGGTTTAGGTATTGGGCTCGAACCTTATGAAGCCGTTACCCGTGCAAAAAAATTTATTACGCTCAGTCTTAGAAACGGTTTTCAATTAAATCAATGGGTAGGACCGGGAAATCCCGCCGCATGGCGAAAAGCATTTAATTAGTTTGCACCAAATGCAAAACTTTACAATAATTTCATGGGAAGAGCTTATTACTTCAGACAACGTACTCTTCCCGCAAGGAACTGCCGTTACGATAGGGGGCTTTGACGGACCGCATAAGGGGCATAAAGCTCTTTTTGACAGTGTTCTCGCCAAAGCAAAAGAAAAAAACATTCCGGCAGGGATTATTACATTTTTCCGTCCGCCGGCAGTTATAAAAAATGGAAACTATGAAGGCGATGTTTCTACTTTAAAATTAAAATTAAAAAAATTCTCCGATTATGGTTTTACCTTTACCGTCCTTATTGACTTTTCTGCAGAATTCGCTAAAATGGACGGTAGAGAGTTCTTTGATATTCTTATAAAAACTACCCGCTTAAAATATCTTGCCGTAGGTGAAGATTTTTCGTGCGGGTATCGCCGTGGATTGGGGGTTGGCGAACTAAAACGGCTCGCTCCTCAGATAGGCTTTTGCTTTGATTCCATAAAAGCGGTATACCTTGGCGGCAGCCTCCGGATAAGCTCAACGGCAATACGGAATGCTGTGGCAGTTGCCGATTTTACCCTTGCAGAACGCCTTTTGGGTTATCCTTTTTTATTTGATATCATAGGGCCGCCGTGGATACGTACCGATGAAAATTCGGTTTCGGCTCAACGCGCATATATAACACAAATTCTTCCTAAATGCGGAAGATACAAGGTTTTAGTTAAGTCAATTAACGGAACAAAAGAAGAAGCCGTTTTTTTTGTACACAAGAATGAAGTAGTGCTTCGCTTTGAAAAAAAAGTTCCCGAACAATTTTCTTTAAAAAATCTTAATAATTTAGACACCATTGAATTTATTGTATAAGGAGTAAAGAAATGGCAATTACAAAAGAGCAAAAAGCATCGATAGTAAAAAAATTCGGTGCGAATGAAAAAGACACCGGTGATATTAAGGTACAAATTGCATTGCTGACTGAAAAAATCAACCAGCTCACTGAACACTGCAAACTTAACAAAAAAGATGCAAGCAGCCGGCGTGGTCTTATTGCGATGGTCGGCAACAGAAGAAGCTTATTAAAGTATTATCAGCGTACCGACATTGAGGGCTACAGAGCTATCCTTAAAGAACTCAACCTCAGAAAATAACTTAAACAAGGTACAAAGAAATTCTGCATTCTTTGTACCTTTTATTTTTTATGCACAAAGCTGAAAGCTGTATTTTATGATTTTTTTGGCGGCTTTTTGTCTTCCCGAATGCCTTACGGCAAACGGGAAGACAAAAATCAGGCTTTGCGGGGTTCCGCGTTCGCTCCATTGCTTTGCAACGGCTTCGCCGCCCCTCCAATCCTTGCCGCGTTCTTAAAACTTAAGCCGATTGTGCCATAAAAAATCTATACAACAATTCAGTTGTATAGAAAATAAAATTAAAAATGTACAAAGATGTATATTTTTTATTGATGTGCGCATGACAGCACACACTTGAAAAAATATTTTCATGGGAGATGTGATAACCAGTTCGATGCAGATAGCATCTCACTGCTTATCTTTCGAGTTTGCCTCATCGGCAAACGTCGTTTTATTGTATGCAGTTTTGCAAAATGCAAAACTGCTTGAAAAAACTTTTTTCGGGAT
>CALINC010000020.1 GCA_938045195.1 uncultured Treponema sp. | reverse complement strand
GCGGTTTTGTAAAAGCTCTTAATGCCCATGATGCGGCTTCTTGTTTGCAGTATATCAAACCTGACTATATCGCATTCCAATGTATGGATATGCACCAAGGACGGACGGAACAATTTATTTGCGAACTTATTGCAGGTCAAAACGAAGATTCCGAATATATTGAACCGCATAGCTTAATGGATATAAAAAAAGCAAGCTACAACTTAAATAGTGAGTTAGGCTTTATGATTACCATCGAACTTATCGACGGGCGTACCTATACCTATTTTCCTATGATTGAAGGGTTTGAAGAAGCTGAAATATATGGGCTGCCGATTAAGTATCTTTATCTTGTAGGAGCTAAGGGATAAGAAACCTCCGATTAACGGCTGAAAGCTTACCGGCTTTAGCGTACTGATCCGTCGGCAATATGAAGCCGTTAACAGATTATTTTCGCATAAAAATCATTTTTTAAGCGGTTACCTATTGACAAAACCGTTAAATTGACTATAATAGGCGGAACATGGTTAAAAGCGCAATCAGCCTTTCGGCTTATGCCAAAATTAATCTGCATTTGGAAGTTCTTGGAAAAAGAAAAGACGGTTTTCATAATATTGCAGGTCTTTTTCATTCTATTTCGCTTGCCGATGAGCTTTTAATTGAAAAGCTGCCTAAAAAAGATACTTGTTTAGTGTTATCGCCTTTGGCGGAATTGCCGAAAGAAAACACCATTACGGCTGCTTACGAAAAATTCGTTAATGCGTCGAGTATCCATGACGGTATTCTGGTGAGGGTATTAAAACATATTCCACAAGGAGCGGGTTTAGGAGGCGGTTCTTCGGATGCAGCGGCGGTTTTAACGGGCTTAAACAATATGTTTAACGCTTGTCTATCTACATCGGTTTTAATAAAGATAGCAACCGAGATAGGCAGCGACGTTCCGTTTTTTTTACATAGAGGTGCTGCAGCTGTATACGGCAGGGGAGAGGTTTTAAAACCTGTTTCCGTTGCAGGCGGTTATTTTGGCATTTTGGTATATCCCGATATTAAAAGTTATACGCATAAGGCGTACAAACTTTTAAACAGAGCTGAAAATATTGAGATTAATCCTGCTTTTACTATAGAAGATTTTTGCAGTGCGGATTGCCGTGATTGGCCTTTTTTTAACAGTTTTGAGGAAGTTCTGTTTAAAGAATTTCCGGTTATAAAAGAGGTTAAATGCAATCTTTTAACTTATGGAGCTGATTTTGCTCTTATGAGCGGTTCGGGTTCTTCCGTTTTCGGTCTTTTTAAGGACGAAAAAAATGCACAAAATGCTTATTATGCTTTTCTAAAGCATTATACGCGGACTTTTTTGTTTTTTTTGCTTGCGTTATAGTAAAAATTGTAGTAAAATAGTTATATGAAAATCTCTTCATTGAGGTGTTCTACAAGGAGAAACGCAAATGGAAATTACTGAAGTAAATGTGCATAAAATAAATACTGCAGGCAGTTTAAAGGCTTATGCCGTCGTTACTTTCGATGATTGTTTTGTTGTTCACAACATAAGGGTTCTTGAGGGAGCGGACGGATTGCGTATTAATATGCCCAGTAGAAAACTAAAAAACGGAGAATTTAAGAACATTGTTCATCCTATTTCTTCCGAGTTTAGAGATAAACTTTCAAGAAGTATTTTGGAGGCTTATAATAAACAAGAAGATTAAATAGCCGGTTTTATATAACCTTGACGCACATTGCAAGAATCTTACTCTTTTTGCTAATAACTGCAAATTAGCAGTTTATATATTTTGGGACGTCGGCAAGTGGTAAGCCAACGGCTTTTGGTGCCGTCATTCCGTAGGTTCGAATCCTACCGTCCCAGTTTTTTAGCCGTTTAATGCGGCTTTGTGATAAACTTAACACTAGTGGGTATAGGAGTTCTGGTTATGGAACAGAAAATGTTAAATGCGAATGAAAGAACGGTATTCGGAAAATCGGCTGCTTCAAAAATAAGAAAAGCCGGCAGAATCCCTGCCGTAATGTATGACAGACACGGGAAGGCTGTTTCTCTTGACGTTGATGAAAGAGAATTTATGAAACTGTTTAAGGTCGTTACCGAAAGTACAATCGTAAAAGTTGTAGTAGGCGATAAAGATCATGAAGTTTTTATAAAAGAATTTCAACACAATATAGTTAGCGATAAAATTGAACATGTTGACTTTTATGAAGTTGAACGCGGAAAGGTTTTGCGTACAAAAGTTAAGATAAAACTTGAGGGGTCTCCTGAGGGGGTGCGCCATGGAGGTGTCCTTGAGGCGGGGATTACGGAGCTTGAAGTCGAGTGCTTACCTAAAGACTTACCGCCGCGGATTGTTGTGGATGTTTCTGCATTGGATGTAAACCATTCCTTGCATGTAAGAGATATTCCTTTGAACGAAGCGGTATCGGTACTTACCTCACCGGATATGACGATTGCAGCCGTTAAATTTACTGCTGTGGATGCTCCTGTTGCAGAAGCGGAGACTACTGAAGTTGAGACTGCCGCTCCTGCCAAAGAGGCAGAAGAAAAGTAATTTTCTCAAATTTATGTATAGGGGCTTTTAAAAACTTCAGTTTTTACGATATGGGGCTTTGTAAGAATGCTTATTTTATTCGGCGCTCCTACGCCGAATAAAAACGCAGGCGAGTTTGCCTTGCAGGCAAACATCGCTTTATTGTATGCACTTTTTCACTAACGTTGCAAAAGTGCGGAAATTCATCAATCCTCGACTTTTGATTCGCAATCCGCTTTAGCGGATAAGATAAACCGTTTCCTTACAGAACAAGCCGACAGGCTTGATAAAGTCTGCGGTTGATGAATTTATCGGAGGGCTTATTTTAATCGGTGCTGTTACACCGATTAAAAACGCTGACGAGTTTGCATAAAGCAAACGCCGCTTTATTGTATGCCGTTTCTCATAGATGTTAGAAAGCGGCGGCACATAAGCAACTGACAGGATTTGAAAATCCTATTAGTTGCTTATGTGTAAGGAACACTTCCGGAGATTTCATGTGCACGGCACTGAAAAAGTAAGAGTAGAGATCGGTCTGTTATTGATAGGGTATAACATTAAGAACCTTATGAGGAAAGAACAGGAAAAGAAAGCGGTATAAGGGGGAATAACCCTTGAGTTTATCCGTCAAAATGATTAAAAAAAGAAAAAATACCGAGCTCCGTGGAGTAAGGGCTATACAATCGGTAACAAAACAAAACTTCATGGACAGCCCCGCATTTTGCTTTATACTAGATCGACATCCTTGTCGGTGATCAGCGTTCCTTCTTATTTCTCATTCGACCTTTTCTAATAAAATGGTCTCATTGCGAAATAAAACATAATAATGTAAGTATCGATTAATTCATACTCGAATTAATCGGTACTTACTTGAATGGTTGCAAATCCATGAGATAAAACAAGTACCAAGAAATGATGGATTGCCACCAATCTTTACCAAATGCCCAACAGACTTTTACCAAATGTTCTACCAACTTTTGCACTGAAAAAACCGGGTGATAATTCCCTTCAAAGAATTACCGCCCGGCAATTATGCTATTACTAAGATTAGTTCACAAGTCATTTACAACTCGGAATTTATTAAGCCAACAACGGCAACATCTGTTTCAAGTGGTACAGAAAATACATAAGTCATTGCAGCTTTATTCTCTTCACAATTTAGATACCAATAGCCGTCTAGTAAATGTTCTGTAGGATATTTTTTTGCTTTGATACCCTCTTGTATTTTCATGATTTTTGACATGCCCTCTTCATTTAGTAAAGCCTCTTTTTCAGCCTTAGTTTTTTTGCTGTACTCAGGGAATTCTTTATGAAATGTCCACGTCATGGATTGAGAGAATTTCACCTTTTCGCCTATTTTAAGGAATTCTTCTTTATATTTTTCCGTGAGGCTTTCATACATATCTTTTTTAGTGCCTGGCACAAAACCAATTTTAAGTAAATAACCCGTCTTAGCCCAATTAATACTCCCATCAGAATCGGGAACGCCAACACTCCTGCCTGCCATCATTGGCCAACAGAGACTAACTATTGAATCTTCTGCCTGAATTTTTTTGCAAAGGGCTAGAACTTTTTCATTTCTATCGTCACTGCTCGATTTTAAATCAACACTTGTGCAGGCACCGAGCAACACGCCAACCAATAAAACAAATGATATTTCTTTTTTCATAATATTCTCCTCAACCGGAATTTTAGCACATTTTCTGTTTCCTGTCAAATGATAAGAGATGTTATACAGGGCTTACGCATGAAGGATTTCGCTAAATAATACGTTGAACCTGAAAGAATCATCAAAAGTACAAAGCATTTTCTTTTTTTGTCTTTTGGCTCTTTCTCATAGAGTCTTATGTTTTCACCCATTTACACACTTTTTCTGACAGACTTAAAATTAGGCCTTCGTATGATCAATGATGATTACTTATTTTCCGTTTTACAGCTTTTGTGATGCGGTTGCCCTGTTTGTCAATAGATATGCCATTGAAACAATTTTTGTTTTTGAGTATATTGGTACCAGTTTTAACTAAGAGGTTTTAATTATGAAAAATGCTATAAATTATTTTACTTCAGAATCGGTGAGCGAGGGACATCCCGATAAACTCTGCGACCAAATATCGGATGCAGTTTTGGATGCCTGTTTAAAAGACGATGAAAACAGTCATGTTGCCTGCGAAACATTTGCTTCAACGGCTCTTGTGCTGATTGGCGGAGAAATTACGACAAATACTTTTGTAGATATTCAAGAAATTGCAAGAACAATTGCACGCGAAATCGGCTATACCGATACTGATTTCGGTTTGGACTGTAATTCGATGGCTGTTATGAATATGATTCATGCACAGTCGCCTGATATTTCTCAAGGTGTAGACGGTAACGGGTTGGAAGAATTTAAAGGGCTTCAAGGAGCCGGGGACCAAGGAATGATGTTCGGTTTTGCCTGTAAGGAGACTCCTGAGCTTATGCCCGCTCCCATTATGTTTTCGCATTCTGTTTTGCGCCATGCTGCCGCCTTACGTAAAGCGAAAAAAATTCCATGGCTGCGCCCCGATTCAAAAACGCAAATTACGATAAAATATGAGGGTTTTAGACCGGTGAAAATCGATACGGTGGTGCTTTCTCATCAGCATTATCCCGATGTAGAATACAATGAGTTAAAGCATACCCTAATCGAGCAAGTAATAAACCCCGTCCTTGAACCGACGGGGCTTTTGGCATCCGATACGAAATATTTTATTAACCCGACAGGACGCTTTGTTATCGGCGGACCTTTCGGCGATACGGGCCTTACGGGCAGAAAAATAATTGTAGACACATACGGCGGAATGGGCAGGCACGGTGGCGGAGCGTTTTCGGGAAAAGACCCATCTAAGGTAGACCGTTCTGCTGCATATATGGCGCGCTATATTGCAAAGAATATTGTTGCCGCCGATATTGCAGAACGTTGCGAAGTTCAACTTGCTTATGCGATAGGCGTACCCTTTCCTGTTTCGGTGCGAGTAGATACGTTTGGCACAGGCAGCTTACCTGAAGAAAAAATAGAAAATGCCGTAAAGAAAACGTTTGATATGAGTCCCGCAGGAATTATCAAAACACTCGATTTAAAACGTCCGATTTATCAAGCTACGGCGGCGTATGGGCATTTCGGAAGACCTGAATTTTCTTGGGAAAAAATCGATAAAACCGAAGCCTTAAAGCGAGCGTTATAAAATTCAAGGTAAATCTAAAATGAAAGAAATTGACGGTTTTTTTAAAAAGTATAATTTTAATCCCCATATAAAAATTGAAGAGGCTGTCTCTCTGTTGCTTGAAGATATGCAAAGAGGATTGAGTTCCGATTTTAAAAACTCATCTATGGATATGATACCGCTTTGGCGGAGTATTCCTCATGAATTGCCTAAAAATAAAAACGTTATTATAATTGATGCAGGCGGAACTAATTTTAGGGCGGGTCTTGTCAATTTTGATAAAAACGGGACGGCATCAATTTCTTCATTTTTAAAATATCCGATGCCTGCCCTCGATAGAGAAATGACAAATGAGGAATTCTTTGATACTATTGCGGACTATCTTGAACCTTTAAAAAATTCTGCGGAAGTTATTTCATTTTGCTTTTCTTTTGCAATTAAGATTTTTCCGGACGGCGGCGGTGAAACGATAAAGCTGTCAAAAGAAATAAAGTTACCTCATATTGCAGGCTGCCGAATTAACGAAGCCTTACTCCAAGCTCTGGTGAGGAAGGGCTGGACAAGCGTAAAGAAAGCCGTTATGGTAAACGACACCGCTGCCGTTTTACAGTCAGGGCTGCTTTCAAAAAATAAGAACAACCCAACCTCCGCCTATGATACGTTTATCGGTTTCGTTTTAGGTACGGGACTGAATTCCGCATATATCGAATACGGAAAAATAGAAAAATTAAGCGGAACGGAATTCTATTCTAAGCCTCAAATTATTGTTTGCGAATCGGGAAAGTGTAATAAAGTGAAGCAGAGCGATTTTGATAAAGCACTCACATCAAATTCAAACTTAAAAAACGAATATTTTTTGGAAAGAATGTGTTCGGGGCGTTACATAGGCGAACTTTGTTCAATTGCTCTTCGCTTTGCGGCAAATGAGGGTATGTTTTCAACCGATGTAAACGAAAAAATGAAAATTTTAAAAAATCTTACGGCGGAGGAAGTTTCTGTTTTCTTAAAAGAACAAAATCACAATAAAAATATTTTTTCCGATATGCTTTCCAAAGAAGAAATTTCTCCGGATTATATAAAAATATATTCGATATGTGCCTCCCTCTTTGAGAGGGACGCTCTCCTTGCTGCATCGGTAATTGCGGCTTCCGCTTTAAAAACGGGAAAAGGAAAGTCTGCCGAAAAACCGATTTGTATAACGGCTAACGGTTCGGTATTTTTGCACGGGTTTTTAATGAAAGAAAAAATATTCCGCTATTTATACGAATTCTTAACCGAAAAAAAAGGCATTTACTTTGAACTTAAAACGCCGGAAGATTCGGTAACTTTCGGGACTGCAATTTCTGTATTTTAAGAACTTACATGGGCTTTAATAATTTATGCAATACAATTCAAAATTAAAAAACTTTATTTTTGATACCGAGTTTTTAAAAAAATTATTTACTCTTGCAATTCCTATTATTTTACAAAATTTTTTAAATTCGTTTGTAAATATATTAGATACGGTGATGATAGGAAGATTGGGAACGATAGAAATTGCATCCGTCGGATTGGGTAATCAGCTTTTCTTTTTACTTAATCTTGTATTATACGGTACTGCTTCAGGAAGTATGGTTTTTACGGCACAGTATTGGGGTAAAAAAGATTTAACGGGTTTGCATAAAGCGTTCGGTATTTCGTTATGCACGGCTTTCTTTTTCAGTTCATTATTTACTGTTGTTTGTTTTTTTATGCCCGAAAAAATCCTTTCGCTTTATTCTAGCGATAGTGCGGTAATTGTAACCGGCGCAAAATATTTAAAGACTGTGTGTTTTAGCTTTATACCGTTTTCGATTAGCTTTATGTTTATTTTTACGCTGCGTGCGGTTGAACAGGTAAAAGCTGCTGTTTTAGTTACGGTTATTTCTCTTACTGTAAATTTAATCTTAAATGCAATATTGATTTTCGGATATTTAGGTTTTCCTGCCTTGGGGGTTAAGGGTGCCGCTATTGCAACGGTTGCCGCAAGGCTTACAGAGCTTACCGCTTTTTTTGTAATTACAAAAAAGAAAAACTATCCTATCTTGGGCAGACTTACAGAACATTTTGCATTTACGGGGAAATTTTTACTTACATTTTTTATTATTGTACTACCGGTAATTTTTAATGAATCTATTTGGTCTTTGGGGATTACGTTACATCACAAAATATTTGCAAAACTCAATACCTTCTCTTATGCGGCATTCAGCATAACTAATACCGTTTCGCAGCTTACGTGGGTTATACTTATCGGAATGGGTAATGGAATAAGTATTTTAATCGGCAAGAAAATAGGTGAGGGCGATTACCGTACTGCAAAGAATTATGCCGCCCGTATTGCTGTTATTGCTCCGCTTACAGCTCTTTTTGTCGGTGCTTTGCTTATTCCTATTTCTTTTTTGATACCGTACATATTCAATGTGGAACAAGATGTTTTAATGCAGGCGAGATACTTTTTTCTCATACTTGCACTCTGCTATCCGCTTAAAGCATTTAATATGAGTATGGTTATAGGAGTAATACGTTCAGGCGGTGATACAAAATTCGGCGTAATTTATGATACGCTTTTTATGTGGATAATTTCTATTCCGCTTGCATGGACTTTATCGGTTTACACGTCTTTTCCGGCATGGTTTATTTATCTTTGCCTTTTTGCAGATGAACCGATAAAGGCTTGCGCCGGTTTATGGAGGTTAAAATCGGGAAAATGGCTTCACTGTGTTGTACGGTAGAACTTCCGGTTTTAGTAATTATTTTGAGGAAACAATATGATAACGGCAAATGAAAATCCAATTCAATTTGAAAATGAAGAAAAAGAAAGTTCGGTAGAATTTTCAGAGAAAAAACAATATGATAATATTCCGCTTATTGCAATAGCCGGCCGTCCTAATGTAGGGAAGTCTACTTTGTTTAACCGCTTTTTACATAAACGCCGCTCAATTACAGACCCAACTCCGGGTGTAACGCGCGATCCTGTTGAAGCGCAAGCTCTTGTAGACGGTAAACCTGTGCGGTTGATAGATACGGGCGGCTTTAAATTAACAAGAAGCGGTGATAAAGAAGAAGACATAATCGATGAACTGGTAAAAGAAAAAACGATTGAAGCTCTAAAAAAAGCCGATAGAATTTTACTGCTTCTTGATGCGGGGCTTACAACACCTGAAGATGAAGAGTTTATTCAATTTTTACGTCCATACTTCGGCAAACTCATTACAGCAATAAATAAAACCGAAGGCGGAAGATTAACGGCTGAGGCAAGTAATTATTATAAATATGGGTTTAAATCGCTTACATTTATAAGTGCTGAACACGGCGATAATATTTCGGAGCTTGCAGCACTCCTTGTTGAGAACTTGGATTTTTCAAAAGTAAAAGAAACGGCTAAAGATGATAGTATTAGAATTACGCTTGTCGGAAAACCTAATACAGGGAAATCAACGCTTTCAAATTATCTTACCGATTCTTCGCAGTCGATTATTTCAAATGTACCGGGAACCACGCGCGATATTGTCGAGGGAGAATTTGTTTACAAAAACAAACGCTTTGTAATTCAAGATACGGCAGGTATACGGCGTAAAGCTAAGATAAAAGAAGACATTGAATATTATTCCGTTGTGCGTTCTATTAAAAGTATGGACAATGCCGATATTGTTTTCCATTTAATTGACGCTCAAGAAGGGTTAACCGAGCAGGATAAAAAAATTATCGAACAAGCGGCAAACCGCGGTTTAGGTGTCATTTTTGTTCTGAACAAATGGGATTTAATGGAGCAAACTAAAAAAGCCTTTAATATGGAAGAAGAAAATATAAAGGTTATGTTCGGTAAAATGGAATATGCGCCGGTTGTTGCAATTTCGGCAAATACCGGCAGCGGGGTAAAAGAGCTTTTGCAGACGGCAATTAAAATGTTTGATCAGCTGAATAAAAAAATAGAAACGTCTGCCTTAAATCTTGCACTCAAGGATTGGCTCCAAGCGGCTCCGCCGCCTCAGGGGCGACGAAATTCCTTTACCTTTAAATATATGCTTCAAACTAATATTCGGCCTGTAGAGTTTTTGCTTTTTGCAAACCGTCCGGATGCGGTAACGGCTTCATATTTGCGGTATATTCAAAATAGAATCCGAAAAGATTTAGGTTTTGAAATGATTCCTATTTTGCTTACGGTAAAAGGAAGCCGGAAACGCTGGGAAGAACGGCTATAAAAAAGAGACTGTCTCCGAAAAAAGGACAGCACGGATATTATCTGCAATTTGAATATATCAGTGCTGCCGTTGTAATTGTTATTTCGTTAATAAGTTAGTTTTTTTTTAGTTTGTTTTATTATATTTTTCATATAATACGTCGATAAAGTTAATTGCCGCATTTCTGATTGACGTAACATTGCTTTCCGTCAATGACTTGCTTGAATCCAATACAAGATAAATAACTGCAGAACTTTTATCGGTTGTTGAGGTAGTTGTATTTGATTGGTCATATTCACTGTTCCGCTGCCACGCCGTTGCACTTGGACCTTTAAACCATTGTTGAATTTTTGCATCTTTAATCTTACCATTTTCCAGTTCAAAGGTATCAAAATGAAATTGTACTTTTTTCCCTTTGACGGTTCCTGTTATGGAAGTGTTGTTGCATTGGATGCCTTTGTATTCAATATTGCTTAACGTATACTTCCCATCGGCATAATTATATGTTCCGGTAAAATAAACATTTGAGTTATCTGCATCGCTTGAAGCGGTACCTATATTGTCGAATGTCATTTTATATACTGTTCCGTTTCCTGTTGAAGGCGGTGTTATAAGCAGGTTGAAACTGGTATTTATAGTTACCACATTAAGACTTTGCGCAATCTCACCGAATTTTTGTTTTAATTCATCGAATGTAATGCTAGTATTGCATTCACCGCTTGTAGTTGTTAATTTCCTTAAATTTGATTTAAAGGTCTCCATATCGGAAGGGGAAACATCACTGCCTGCTACACCGTATGCTGAAGCAGTTACGAGTTGACCTTTAATTTTTGTAGTTTCAAGTTGGCTGCTTAACCACTGTAAATATTCGTCCCCAGTTTTACCTCCGAAGTTTTGCCCATCCAGTGCTTCACTGTTCCATATTATAGGAGAGAGGGAGCCTACATCAAGTCCATCGGTAAAAGTGATAATATTACAGAATTTTGTTTTTTCCGGTAATTTTGATTCCATTCCTCGCAGTGTGCTGAATGCTTTATGAACACTATAATATAATAATGTGCCGCTCTCTTCTGCTCTGGAATACTTTGTGCTAAGTAAATTGGTCAGCTGTTCTTTTCCAGAATCATCGAGTAACACAGGTACTTTTGTTAATTCATGCATGTCTTGATCAAAAGATATGATGCCGATATACACACCTTCTTTAAGCGTTTCTGCAGGATTGGGCTGCGGGGTTGGATCTGGATCTGGAGTTGAAGGTGTATTCGGCATATAAGGAGCATTTAATATTTCCTCTTCGGTAAATTCATTTACTTTTGTTGCTCTCAGTTGAGAAGAACCAATTATCAATATATTGCCAGATATCCTACAAGAACTTCCAATAACACCTTTTCCGTATGTTGTTATCACTAATCCATAATTTCCGTTGTTATAACTTTCTATTGTACAGGTTCCTGACATATCTTTATTTTTGAAAAGACCGGTATTGCTGCCTGATCCGCTTATTTTTGTTAGATACAAAAATTTTCCACTCGCAATATAAAGATAATTCTGCTCAAATGCCGATTGTGCTATAGGAAATGTTGAACCGTCTGTACTCTCTATTTTCCATAAGCCCTTTATACTTGCATTTGTTATAGTAGAGTTTTCTTCGGGCGGTATGGTACTTCGATTCCCATTGGGACAGCCGGACATTAAAAACACCGTACTAATCATCACAATTAATACTCCAATCATAGAAACTAATTTCTGTTTCATATTACTACTCCTTCTTGCAATTATTTTTCATTGCAAATTGTTTAATTAAAACTGAGTATGTTTTCTGTTCATTTTGGAGTGCTCAATCTCACATATCTTTCAGTTTTTAGTTGTTATTTAAAATTTGCTTAAAACAACAACTTTCTTCCATTATACCCCCCCCCAGAAAATGTCAAGAGCATTACGGTGATTTGTCATTTTTTTAGAAAATATTTGTGCGGTGAATTATTACAGTTTATGGCGATAATTTACATACTTAAGATTATTTTACAATTATCTATAAGAAAAATTATAACTTAAATACAATTTTTAACTCATTTCTTTTTCTTGTTTTTTATAATGTTTGTCGGCAAATTGCAACAGTTTGCCGGATTTAAGCAGATAAATACATACCGTTAAAAATGCAAAAAATAAAACGATACCGATAATGCGCATAACATGGCTTCCGGCAGCACCGAAGAAATAAACAAGTCCGAATAACACAGAAATATTACACAAAGCTGCAATTAAATCATAAAAAGCAAATTTATAAAACGGATATTTTACAAAACCGCTTGTCATCGAAACTACATTTCTAACACCAAAAGGAATAAATCTTGAGATGATATATGTAAAGATACCGTATCTTTGCAAGGCTTTTAAAAGCCCGTATGTATTATCTTTTGTGATTACTTTTGAAAACATTCCTATTGAAAGTATACCTTTTCCGATGAGTCTGCCCCAAAAATAAACCATATAATCGCTTAAAACAGCACCTGTATAAAGTGCAATTAAAAAAGCCGGAATCGAAGCTTTTTCACCTTGGCACATTACGGCTGACATAATTACCAATATATCTTCGGGTATAGGAAGATTTAAACCGCCTAAAAAAAGTCCGATAAAGATAATAAGAGGAAAATAGGTTATATAGTTACCTAGCCAGTTCAAAACTGCATGCAGCATGAGGGGAATCCTACACTATTTTACTTAAAGTTTCAAGCTCTTTCAACCATAAATCGGCAGCAGAATCGGAAGCCATACACCATGCAGTTCTCGGCGAAAGGCTGAAGCCCGTAACATCTGCGCCGTCCGCACTGCAAGACCTTTTAAATTGCTGTGAAAAAAAACGCTTGTAAAAGGTTTGAAGCGTCTTGAAAATTTCTTTCTTGGAGTATTTTTGTGCAAAAGCTTCAAGCGCAATAAAAAATACTTTTTTAGGCGAAGCTCCGTTTTTTATTATATGGTAAAGAAAAAAATCGTGGAGTTCATAAGTGCCGACTATACTCTCGGTTTTTTGCGAAATTTTCCCGTTTTTAAGCGGAAGCAGTTCGGGACTTATCGGAGTTGCGAGTATATCGTTTATAAGTTTCTTAAAAAGGGCGGCTTTTTCAGAGTCGGTTTCTTTTGAAAAAAAAGCACCATTTTCGGCAAACTCTTTAATGCAGCCTTTAAGTAAAGTTTTGGGGATTGAAGAATTAAGTTCGTACATAGAAATATGGTCGCCGTTATAGGTAGTCCAGCCGAGAGCCGCCTCCGATAGATCTCCGGTTCCTAGCATAATGCCGCCTATCTGATTCGCCTTATCCATAAGAATTTGAGTGCGCTCCCGTGCTTGGGCATTTTCAAAAACGGTATCATGTTTTTCAGCGTCTTGCCCGATGTCCACAAAATGCTGTTCTACCGCCTTTGTTATCGGTATTTGTAAAACCGTGCATCCTAAAAGAGAGGCAAGCGAAACGGCATTATTTTTTGTTTGTTCTGTTGTACCGAAGCCGCTCATATTGACCGCATACAAATTTTCATGGGGAATATGCAGGAAATCGAAACATTTTAATGCAGATAAAAGGGTAAGCGTCGAATCGGAACCGCCTGAAATTCCTATAACGCATTTTGTGCATCCGATATGCGTAAGCCGTTTTGCAAGGGCGAGGATTTGAAAGTGTATAATTTCTTGGTAATAATTTGAATATATAAAGTGCTTATGTATTTCATCGCATACGGGTAAAAAAGGATTTTGCTCTATGGTACGGTGCAGCGTTTTTTGGGAACAAAGAGAATCAAGATGTATTTCCGTATTTAAAAAAGGCTTAATCTGTTTTTTGCCGGCATCATATTTATACAAAGTATTCGGCAAAGCGGAAATCCGCATTTTTTTTATCCGTTCGGTATCAATATCACAAAATGAAAAAACAGCTTTTTCTTTTGAATCCGTATCTAAGGCGGAAGCAAACTGCAATTCTGTTCCGCATTCAAAAATTCCGGTTTCGCCTGCAAAAACAAAATCCCCTGACGATTCTCCCGTTCCGCAATTTGCGAAAACCGAAGCCGTATTTTTTAGGCGCGATACGGTTTTTCCCGTTTCTTTTATTTTTTGTGAAGAAAATGCGTAAGACGGTTCGGCGAGCGGAAGCAGCATAAAGTCAGCCCATGAAGCGCAGAACGCATTGTTAGTATCCGTAACAACAAATGAAAAAGAGGTTTTACCGGCATGGACATTGAATACACAGTCGGTTTCGGCAATAATATCGGTAAATTCAATATAGCCTCCCGTAAATTCCGAAAGACTTGAAAAAAAAGAGCTTAGCTGTTTTGGCGGACAAAGAGGAACTACGGTTTTTATGCCGCCGTTATGTATAATTGCTTGGGCGGAATATAGTCTGCCCCTATAAAAAAAGGGAAATCCTATAGCGGCAATAATTCTTAAATTTTTTGTGTGTTCCGCAATTTCGGATACGGCGGTGAAAGCCTTATCAATAAAAAAGCTTTCATTAAAAAGGCTTCCTGCCGAAGCGGATGTTATAATCAGCTGAGGAAACAAAATAAGATTAACTGACAAGGTTGCGGCTTTTTTTATTTCTTCGAGAATTGCCGTTTTATTTGCATCAATATTTGCGACGCTGCAAACTGGTGAAACTGCCGCTGCACGGAAAAATCCCATTTCTTCAATATTAAAAAAATTATTTGGAAGTTTTTCCATTAAAATTCCTCTTCTTGTTTACCTTATAAAGGAAGAGCATTGCGGCAAGCGAGGCTGCAATCATTATAAAACAAAAGATTTGTCCTGTAGAAATATTAAGGAGCGAGTCAAAAATGTAGATATTTGCGGAGCCTGTTTTTGAAATTTTATAGCCCATATTTGCGTCGGGCTGACGGAAATATTCTATAAAGAATCTGAATAAACCGTAACCGAGAGTATACATACAAACCAAAAAACCGTCGAACGGCTTTTTTTTGCGTAAAAACCATAAAATAAGCCAGAGTACAATCCCTTCAAAAAAAGCTTCATAGAGTTGACTCGGATGGCGCGGTAAATTTATAATTGAAGCCCCTTCTTGAATTACAAGTCCGGCTTTTTCTGCAAATATTCTAACCCATTCTTCCGATAAATCGAACCTGTCGCTGAAAGGTACTTGCGGAAAAATCATACCTATTTTACTTGTTGTTATGCGTCCATAAAGTTCACCGTTTGCAAAGTTGCCCAAGCGTCCGAATGTATAACCCAAGGGAATGGAAACCGCCATTAAATCGGCAACGGCTGCAAACTTAAACCGGTGTTTTATTGCCCATAGAAGCACTCCTATAAAACCGCCGACAAAACCTCCGTGGTACGACATTCCCTGCAAACCTGTAAAAACCAAAGACCCCGAACTATCTCTTATAAACGGCCAAAAAATAAGCCAAGGATTAAATAGATATTCTTCATGGTTATACACAAGGGTGCCGAAAAGTCTTGCCCCAAGGAGAAGCCCTGCTATTCCCCAGAAGAAAATATCTATAACATCATCGTTTGTCATTTTTTTTGTACAAGCCGAATATTTTTCAAATTCGCCTTTTTTTACTTGATAGGTATATAAAAAATAAGCTGTCATAAAAGCAAAGAGATAGGTAAGTCCATACCAGCGTAAAATAGGAAAGCCCGGAATTATTTCGGGGTGAAGCCATGACGGATATTGAATTGCTAAAATCATTTTTAAACCTCCGTTTCTTCATCATCATTGATGGGCAAACAAATAATTTGCCCCGTTTTTTCATCAAATTCAAAAAAGACATGATGATGTGTTTCCATAATTTCAAAATATCTGCCGTGGCTTTCCAAAACTACTCCCGGATACGCAACGCCCGAAACGATAATTTTAGATGGGATATGCGTTTCAAAATTTTCTTTTAAATTGAATATTCTGATTGTTAATGCACTGTTCCGCTTTATGAGTTTTACTTTACGGTTTCTCAGTTCTTCAATATCTTCTGCGGTATCTTTTGAATTCAGTTTTTTATCTATTGTTTCAAGCTCGGCATTATTTTCAAACATTTCTTTTTCGCGCACTTCAATTTCGTCTTTTATAAGATAGTCTTGACCGAAAGAAACTATTGTGCGTATCGTTTTTTTTGCACCGAGTTCTTTTACGGAAATTCCCTTTGCGGCATTAATACTCCCGCCGAGTAATACGCCCGGCATATCGGTAAGCGAAAGAGTTCCATTGGTTTTAACAAGACATTTAAAGCAGTAATTTGCAATTTTTATATTACCGCCTGAGAAAATGCGGGCATTTTCGGCATAGTTCAATTCGGTGCTGTGTTTAGACCAAACCGTACCGCTCCCTTTGCCGTTTATTCCTCCGTGTAAGCGGACAGCCGTTTCGGAGTATAAAAGAGATTTTTCCGCATTGCCGGTAATTGTTAAGTCGCCTGCGGCTTTAATTTTTCTGCCGTCTTTTATGTCGCCGGTAATAATTAAATTGCCGGGAAACGTAATATCTCCCGATCGTTCGTCAATATCGTTGTGGATTGATTTTAGCGAAGAAATTAAAAGTTTATTATCATAGCGGCTTAATTCGCCTGAAACGCCGGCATAGAATTTTGCTTCTCCTTTTTCTTCTACAAATTTTATTGAGTCGTCATATTCAGGGAGAGAAACCGGATCTGCATTTTTAGGCGAAATCGCTCCGCCGAAGACGTCTTTGCCGGGTTCTCCCTTTTTTAGAAGCACCGCTTTTAAAATAAGAGAATCTTTTTCTACTGTAGTTGTATTTAAGCCGTCTTCAAATTTTGCAATCCATTCAAGTTTATATGAATCGGGGGCAACTGCGGGCGTTCCTTGTAAAAACACTATCTCGGTTTCTTCGTGTTTTTTGCGGGCTATTTCGATAATTTCGCTTATTTTTTCGTCCGATATGGTATCAAGCAGATTGACATCATTTAAGGCTTTTTTTACACCGATAACCGAAAGCCTCTCTCCCGCTCCTAAACCGGATTCCAAAATAAGAGAGGCTTCCATTTTGTCGAGGCTTACGACAGCCCTAACTTTTGCGTCCCTGTATGGGACAATTCGCAGTTTTAAACCTCGTTCCGTATTTGCAATAAGTAAGAGTCCGGTAACTGCCGCCCGCAATTCGGAATGCGTTTGGACGATATTCCGCAAATCAAGCAAAAAAGGGTCATTACCGGGAAGTCCCGGGATAGGATTACCGTAGACATCCGTGCCGCTTTCACCTGCAGCACTTTCTTCAAGTTCATATAACAAATCGTCTTTTTGCACGACGGCGAGTGTTTCCGCTTCGGACAACGGATAATCTTTATCGGTTGTCGGGTTTTCCACATCTGCAGAGCGTAAATCAAGCCTTTTTAATCGGTCTGCAAGTCTTATTACTTCATGTTCGGGGCTTTGCGTAAAGTGCGCCGTCAGTTTTTTATCGGCTCCGCGTTTGGGCGGAATGCCTTGTGCAATAACCTCTGAGAATTCCATTGCAGGCGATGAGGCAAAATTACGTACTTTTTGGGTTACCGCTTGTATGTCTAGATTAACGATTGCACTCTGCTGCAAAATTCGGCTGATAATTTGCATATCGACGGGATTATCGGAATCGGCGGCTTTACGGATATACAGTTTCGCCTCGGTTTTATCCGAATTAACGGTTATCCGTGCGTCGAAAGAGGAAGCTAGCTCTAAAGCAAACGGCATAGGTTTATGTCCCGAATCGGCATTTTTTTGCAAATAAGCTGCGATGGCTTCTTTTGCAGTCAATGAAGCAACGGGAATACCTGCCGCTTCGGCTTCAATATATACTTCGTCGGGAGTAGGCATATCCTGTGTAGTTATTGCGGCGGAAAATACCAAAAACCATTTATCGGTATTACGTTGTTTTTGTACAGCCCAGTTTTTTTTTGCCATAGTCTCATCCTATAAAACAAAACCTGCTTTTGCAGCTTTTAAAATTTTACTTTTTAATAAGAGATTTTCGTTTTTAAGAGCGGTAATTTCGAACTGTTGAGATTTTATAATTTCGCTCATTTCACCTGCCGATAAAACCTCGCCGCCTATTAACTCGTCCAGATAACTCATTTTCGATTTAAAATCGGTTTCGGCTTCGGCTTCAGCCGATAAAAATGAATAATTTGCAAATTCTTCAAATTCTTCCTCAGTATAATTATCGTTTTCGGTTTGTAGAATTTTGTCTGCTATTCTAAAAATCGCTTGAGAAATCATTGCCTGCGGTTTATACACTAAAACAGGCAAACGGGAAGAAAGGGCTGTGTCTTGAATTGAATCTTTATAAATTACACCTAAGTGTTCAATATCAATGTTTAAATATTGTTTTGCCGAACGGCGGATTTTTGAAGCCTTATCGCCGTCTTTAGGGTCGGAAATCATATTCATAATAAGGCGCGGTTTAAAATGGCAAAACTTTTTTAAAAATTTTTCGGTATTTTTAGGATCTATTTTATTTAATTCTTCCGTAAGCGAGGGAATATACAGCCGCTGCATACTTTTTGCATCCTGTTTCAGTTTTTCAAAAAAAGCACCGCCTTTCGATTTTACCGGAAAAGAAGTATTCATCATTCTAAAAACCGAATTTTTTAAGAATATATATGCATCGAGAGTTGCCGTTACCGACGGAGATGTGATGATAATCCCATTAGGCGACATTAAGAAAAAATCCAAAATACCCAGATGTGTACCGGCTCCTAAATCCAAAATAAGAAAGTCCGCTTCCGATTTTAAAAGTTCTTTAACCAAAGCATTCCGTTGATAAATTTTAAGAGCAGCGAAACCCGGTATTTCGGAATCTCCGGGAACAAATTGAACATTTTCATAGCCGGTATCTATAATAATATCCTTAAATTCTGAAGACTTTGTAAGAAAGGTACCGATACCGTCTTTTTTTCCTTGAATGCCCAAAACCAAGTGCAGATTTGACGCACCTAAGTCTAAATCTGCAAGTAATACTTTTTTGCCTGCTTGACCGAGTGCTATCGCCAGATTTGCCGAGAAAAGGCTTTTTCCTACGCCTCCTTTACCGCTTGCAACCGGAATTATTTGCATAAAGACCTCTCACGTAATAAGCTGAAAATTAAAGTAAAGGTATCAACGGGTAAAAAAATCCACGTTAATATAAACTGAAATTGAAACTCGCTATCCCGTATTGAAGCTGCGGGAATAAGCTGCGCAGTTTTTATTAAAAATAAATAAGCTGCGGCTATGCAAAAAAATTTTATAAGTGCAATTATTTTTAACAGCGGATGAAATTCTTTTTCATTATTTAATATCATAAAGAAAAAAACGGCGGGAAGGCATAAAAGAGCAAGCCCTGTAAAGTCTGAAATTGAAAAAATTTCAGAGTAGTTTCTTTGAGAATATGCCGTCAACAGAACACGTGAGACTTCCACGACCAAGCCGGCAACATACATAATAAAAGGAAGAAAGCGTCTCATAGGTATAGTTTACGCAAGTAAGTCGTCGTGGTCAAGAGGGTGAAAGGCGCAGAAATCAATTTTTAAGAAAAGTTGCACTTTTTTCACTTTTTTTTTAAAAAACACTTGACATTCTTAAATTTTGTAGTAAAATGTGAGTTAGTGCCGAAAAGTGGTGAAAGGTGGTAAAAAGTGGATGGAAGCGTTTTGACAGGCGAATATAAGAATACTCTCGATGAAAAAGGAAGAATTATGTTCCCTGCCAAGCTCCGTTCGGATTTGCCTGAACAGAGGTTGATTGTTACTTGCGGTCTTGATGATTGTCTTTGGCTTTTTACACTTGCTGAGTGGAAACTTTTTTCCGATGATATTATGGAAAAAGCCTCTCCGTTCAGCAGAGAGTCTCGTTTGGTGGTAAGGAGGATTATTGCTCCGGCTCAAGAGGTTGAAATCGACAAAGGCGGACGGTTGTCTATTCCGCAGAGTCTGCGCGAATATGCGGGGCTTGAAAAAGACTGTATATATTTGGGGCTTTACAAATATGTTGAATTGTGGAGCGAACAAAAATATGAAGATTATTTAAAGGAGACTGAACCGGATTTTTTGGAAGCCGCCGAAGGTTTGAGTAAAATAAGGTTGTAACTGCAATGGAAGTTATACATACGCCGGTATTGCTGAATGAATGTCTTGAAGTCTTAAAACCGAGTAGTTCCGATAATCTTTTTGTAGACGGAACATTGGGAGAGGGCGGGCATACGGAAGCATTTTTAAAAACATATCCGCAACTGAGAGCAATCGGGATAGATGCCGATGCCGCTATTCAAGAAACGGCAAAGAAACGTTTATCGGTGTTTGGGGAGCGGATACATTTTTATTTAGGCTGGTCTGATGATTTTTTTAGAACATATCCGGCTGATGCGGAAAAACCGAATCTTATTCTTATTGATTTGGGGATTTCTATGTTTCATTATGCGAGGTCGGGCAGGGGGTTTTCATTCTCGGCGGATGAACCCTTGGATATGCGGCTTGATACCTCTGGCGGTATAAGTGCTGCCGATATTGTGAATACATACGATGAAAAGACGCTTGCCGATATAATTTTTAATTACGGTGAAGAGCGTTATTCCAGAAAAATTGCAGCAAAAATTGTTGAACAAAGGGCGGTTTTAAAATTTCAAACGGCTAAAGACTTGGCTGATTGTATTTATCATTCCGTTCCGCAAAATTACCGGCACGGAAAGATACATCCTGCAACAAGGACTTTTCAGGCACTCCGTATCGAGGTAAACGGTGAACTGCGCCGGCTTCCGGGGCTTTTAGAACTTGCGTTTGAAACACTCGCTCCAAACGGAAAATTGGGGATAATAAGTTTTCATTCGCTTGAAGACAGAATTGTTAAATTATATTTTCGAGAACTGGGAAAAAGCTGTACTTGCCCTAAAAATATACCGATATGTAAATGTGGGGGTAAGCCGAGAGCTTTATTATTGACAAAAAAAAGCCTTGAAGCTTCCGGTGAAGAGGTAAAAAATAATCCCGCTTCACGAAGTGCCCGGCTGCGTGCCGTGCAAAAAATTAAGTATATGGAGAATTAATCGTTAGATGAAAAAAATAAGTGCAATAGTTTTAACATTATGTATTCCGCTTCTTTTATTTGCTGTTGTTTTACAATCTTCCCGTTATGTTAGTATTGAGCGGGAGATAAAAGATTACAATAAAGAGCAATTTAAAATTATAGAAGATAATAAAAAGAAAATTTCCGGTATTTCAATTTTGTCAAGACCTGAACGTATTGAAAAGATTGCGGTTGAAGAATTAAAAATGCGCAAAGCCGCTTCTGCTGAAATTTTGCGGATAGAAATTATGGGGAGAGAAAATGGCGGCTAGTGTTGACGGATTACATAATGATTTTTCTCTTATGTCTTTCGGTGAATTTGAAAAAAGTACCGGCGGGGAGATTCTTTTTGATTTTTCCGATAAGCAGGCTTTTTTTTCAGTTGCTGTTGACAGTAGAAATGCTTCTAAGGATGGGCTTTTTATTCCTTTGCGGGGCGAAAAACAAGACGGGCATATTTATATTGAAGCGGCATTAAAAAACGGAGCTGTTTGTTTTACCGCTGATGATGCGTATGTTAGCGATGCCGGAAATCTCAGTCTTGTTGAAACACTTTGCAGAAAATACCGTGCTTGTTGTGTTGCCGTAAAAAACAATTTGTATGCGTTACAGGCTGCGGCTGAATTCTACCTACGTAAATTCCCGAAGCTGCATAAAATAGGTATAACCGGTTCAAGCGGAAAAACTACAACAAAAGAAATTCTTTCTGCGATATATTCCGTAAAATATAATACTATTACAAATAAAGGGAATTTAAATTCCGAAACGGGTTTGCCTTTGTCGGTGTTTATGGTACGCCCTGAACATGAGGTTGGTATCTTTGAGCTGGGTATGAACCGGCGGGGGGAGATACGTGAAATTGCAAAAGTGCTTTTACCAAATGCCGCAATTATTACAAATATAGGTACCGCCCATATCGGTATTCTCGGCACACAAGAGGCAATTGTTGAGGAAAAAAAAGAAATTTTTTCATATTTTACAAATGATTGTATAGGCTTTGTTCCCGAATGCAAATTTACCGCTTTTTTAAAGGAGATTCCTTGCGGAACGGTTTATGTGTATTCACAAGAACATATACAAGGTATAGAACGGATTGAAGATGCCGGTGTTGCAGGTTCTAAAATAAAGTATAAGGGTGAAGAAATTTTATTCCCTCTGCCCGGAAAATATAATGTCCAAAATGCAGTTGCATGTATTGCTTTGGCTGAAAAGGAAAATTTTTCTCCTGCCGAAATAAAAAGAGGCTTGGAGAGTGTGCGTACGCTTTTCGGCAGGTCGCAGATTATTAACGGCTTTATAACCTGTTTTATGGATTGCTATAATGCAAATCCCGATTCGATGCGCGAAGCGATTGAGTTTTGTAATTCGGTAAAGGTTGATGGATTAAAACATTATGTTTTAGCGTCGATGTTGGAATTGGGAGACGCATCTTTTGAAAGTCATCTTGATATTATTAAACGGGCTTTGTCTTCAAATGCGGATATAATTTACTTTTTCGGCGATGATATTGCAGGTGTTTCCGAAATGTGTGAAAACGGAAATAAAAAAGTTCTTAGGTTTAAGACTTCTGAATTTGAAGCCTTAAAAACCGCCCTCAAACAAAATATGCGAAAAGGTGATTTTGTTTTGTTAAAAGGTTCCAGAGGTTTGGCACTTGAAAGGCTTGAAGAAGTTGTAAAAGGAGGCGGTTTGTATGAGTAAATATATTTCCGCAAAAAAAAATATTGAGCATGAACGGCATGATTTTATTTTTGCGATGACGGTTATTCTTATGTTCGGCTTGGGTTTCGCAACATTATATTCAGGTTCTACTCATTATGCCGAGCGTATATTTGATGACCCGCTTTATTTTGTAATTAAACAGATGAAGCATGCTCTTGTAGGTTTGCCGGTAATGCTCTTTTTTATGTTTATAGATTTTAATAAACTTAGAAAACTTCTGCCGTTAATTATGATAGCGACATTTATTCTTTGTTTGCTTCCCTTTATTCCCGGTATAGGGGAATTAAGAAACGGTGCTGTCCGTTGGATAAAAATAGGCAGCTTTATGTTTCAACCGTCGGAAGCTGTGAAGTTTTCTCTTTTGCTTTTTTTAGCAAATTTTTTCGATAAAAAAAACGATAAGTATGACGAACCTTTAATTTCTATTTTTCCTCCGTTTTTGGTTACCGCTGTTTTTATTTTGCTTGTTTACTTGGGTAATGATTTTTCTTCATCCCTTTTTATTATGTTTGTTTCAATGATAATGTTTTTTGCTGCGGGCGTTCCGATTAGATGGTTTTTAAAAGGTTTGGTTTGTCTTATTCCTATTTTGATTTTAATGATTGTAACAAAAGAATACCGTATGGAGCGCGTTCTTTCATTTTTAGATCCGCAACGGGATCCTTTAAAATCGGGCTTTCAAATTCAAGCCTCTCTTAATGCGCTTACAAGCGGCGGTTTATGGGGTTTAGGTGTCGGTAACGGTGTGAGAAAGATTGCAAGTGTCCCCGAAATTTATTCCGATTTTATTTTTGTAGTATTGGCTGAAGAAACGGGTTTTGTCGGAGTTGTGTGCTATATAATTCTGCTGTTGGGTTTTTCTGCTTTGGGTTATAGAATAGCGTTTACTTGTAAAAACAGGTTCGGTGCATATATTGCTTTCGGTGCTACGACAGGCATATTGGTTCAATCGCTTTTAAATTGCGCTGTCGTATCGAGATTGGTTCCTGCAACGGGAATACCTCTTCCGTTTTTTTCATCGGGAGGTTCTTCTTTGGTTATTACACTCGCATTGTGCGGTTTAATTTTAAATGCTTCAGGATATTCAACAAGAAAGGAGGAATTACATGGCTGATGTTTCATTTTCTTTGGAACAAGAAACTTATTCCGATAATTTTTATTCTCAAGATAAAAATGTATATGCTCAAAAGAAAAAAAGTTTTAAGATGATATTTATAAAAATCTGTTTAGGTATATTTATCTGTATGCTTATTGCAGAGGTTGTATTTTCCGTTTTAATTATGCCCGCGGTATCATCTGCTGTTCTAGATATTTCAGGAGGAGAAAATTTAAGCGTTCATGAAATAAAAAAAATATCGGGATTGACGGGAACGGTAAAATGGCTTAACATAAATTCTTCGGTAATTTCAAGACGGCTTGTTTCTTTTCCGCTCATTGCTTCTGCAACAGTTGAAAAAAAATTCCCCGATAAAGTCATAATTAAAATAACTGAAAGAAAACCGGTTGCAATTGCTTTTGCACAAATAAACGGCAGAACTGTTCCTATGGAGATAGATAAAGACGGTGTTGTGTTTAGAATCGGTTCATCGCTTATTCCTCAAGGATTACCGATAATTACGGGGCTTACATTTGAAAATCCTGCTGCCGGAATGAAAATAAATAAACAGTTAACCGGATTATTTGTTCAACTTGATGTTTTAAAAAGAAAGCAGCCTTTACTGCTAAATGAAATATCCGAAATAAAAATTGCGCCCATAAAATACGGCGGGTATGATTTGATCGTTTATCCCGTTAAAGCGCGGTTTCCTGTTATTACAAATAAATCGTTAACGGAAGATACGATACGGTATATGATGCTTCTTATTGATGTTGCTAATGACAGTGTTTTTAGTCATGAAATTTGCGAAATGGATATACGGGGGCCAAATGTGGCGTATAAAAAGAGGGGAGAGCAAAAATGAGTAATGATATAATTGTCGGCTTGGATATCGGTACACAATATACCCGCGTTGCCGTTGCAGAAAAACTGGACGGCGGAGGTTTTCAGATTATAGGTACGGGGAAAGCGGAATCTACCGGAATGCGCAAGGGTTCCGTTACTAATATAGAAAAAACGGTGCAGGGAATAAATGCCGCCATTGACGCTGCGGAGATGATGTCGGGTGTGGATATTGAGCATTGTGCCATAGGTTTGGGCGGGGCTCATATAGAAGGCTTAAATTCCCGCGGGGTGTTCCCCGTGCGGGATAAAGGAAAAAACAACAGAGAGATAGATAGAACGGATATTGACTCGGTAATCAATTCTGCAAAGGCTATTGAAATTCCTCTTGACAGAGAAATAATTCATGTGGTTCCGCAATCATATACTGTAGATAAACAGCGGGATATAAGAGACCCGCTTAATATGATAGGGGTTAGGCTTGAAGCGGAAGTACATATAATTACCGGTTCCGTAACTTCAATTAAAAATACCATTCTTTGTGTAAACCGTGCAAATTTGCGCGTTGACAGTCTTATGCATCACTGCATTGCCGATGTAAAAGCTGTTATGACAAAAGATGAGCAGGAGCTCGGTTCCGTTTTAGTTGATATTGGTGCCGGTACAACCGAAATTACGGTTATGCAGCGCGGCGCTCCGGTTATGACCGCGGTAATTCCCGTTGGCGGAATTCAAGTTACAAATGATTTGGCAATGATAAAAAAAATACCGTTCGATGCCGCTGAAAAAATAAAAATTGCAAACGGCTGTTGTTGGCGGGAATTTGCCGAAGACAGCGAACCGATTGTACTGCCGCCGGTTGCGGGACGCGGCCCTGAGGAAATGTTAAAAAGTGAAATATGCGAAATATTTCAGGCAAGAATGGCTGAAATATTTGCAATGGTAAAAGATAAGGTTTCTTTATTTACGGGAGAAATGTTTTTATCGGGGGCGGTGGTTCTTTGCGGCGGAGCGGCTCTTTTGCCGGGCAGTGTTGAATTGGCAGGCGAAATTTTTGAATTGCCGTCGGTACGTTTAGGAATTCCATCTACAATCGGCGGTTTAACGGGCGACTATCGCAGTCCCGAATTCGCTTCCGTATTAGGCTTAATATGGAACGAATACGAAAATCAATCTAAGGAAGAATCGGCTGCCGTAAGCGGCGGCGATAATTCAAGTAGGGTTTTTAAAAGAGTTTCAAACTTTTTTAAAGAGTTATTTTAAGACAGATTTTACAGGAGGGGTACTTTATGAACATGTCTTATGAAATAATCGAAAATGAATCTTCTAATGGAAAGGATTCCGGAAATCCTGCAATAATTAAGGTTATCGGTGCAGGCGGCGGCGGGTCTAATGCTGTCAATAGCATGGTGTCAGGCAATATGCGTTATGTAGATTTTATTGTTGTGAATACCGATATGCAGGCGTTGCAATATTCTAAAGCACCGACTAAACTTGCGATAGGTACCAAACTGACAGGAGGTTTGGGTGCCGGCGGTAATCCGGAGATAGGCGAGCAAGCTGCACGGGAGGATAAAGAAGTAATAGTTAATGCAATAAAAAATGCCGATATGCTTTTTATTACTGCCGGAATGGGCGGCGGCACCGGAACAGGCTCGGCTCCCGTAATTGCTGAAATTGCAAAGGAGCAGGGAATATTAACCGTAGCTATTGTTACAAAACCCTTTACGTTTGAAGGTAAAACAAGAATGCAGCTTGCCGAAGAGGGTATCGAAAAATTGCGCCAATCGGTTGATGCCGTTATAGTTATTCCCAATCAGCATTTGTTAAAAATTGTTGAAGCTACAACTCGTGTTCCGGAAGCCTTTAAAAAAGTTGATGAGGTTTTACATCAGGCTGTTCAAGGGATTTCGGATTTAATTTATCGTCCCGGTTTGGTGAATGTCGACCTTGCAGATGTTAAGGCTGCGATGAAAGGGCAGGGGAACGCACACATGGGAATCGGTATCGGTAAAGGGGAAGCGCGCGCAGTTGAAGCTGCAACAAATGCAATAAATAATCCGCTTTTGGAAGAAACGAGAATAGAGGGGGCGAAACATATTTTGGTAAATATATGCGGAAGCGATGATTTGACGCTGCACGAAGTGGATGAAATTATGGGAATAATAAACGCCAATGCAGATCCTGCAGTTTCAACTTGTTTCGGTGCGCACTTGGATTCATCATTGGAAGATATGGTAACCGTTACCCTAATTGCAACAGGGTTCCCTTCAAATTCTTTTTTTGAATGCGGACAAAAACCCGTAACACTTGAAAAAAAAGAAGAAACTCTTCTGGGTGAAAATTCTTTTATCAGTTCCGCTCAGTGGGCACTTTTAAATAAGTCAGAGCCCTTAAAGCCGCCTGTAATTTCAGGAATTGGTCTTAGAAATAATAGCTGCGGTAATTCTGAATGTTCGGCTAAAGAAAATGAACCCGTTTTAGAATCTGACGGCTATGAACAAAAACATAGCTTTAACATCGAGACTCCTCCTGACGGAACCGACTTGGATATTCCTGCGTATTACAGAGTGAAAAGAGGTAAATAGATTTGACAAACATACAGCTTCGGGCGTTTAACGGTTTTTTAATTTCAGCAGAATCTCATTCAAAGGCAACTGCTCAAACCTATATAAACACTTTACAATTATTTCAAGAGCAGATGCCCCATGTTGCTATTGAAAACGCCGATGAAGAGGATTGTATTAAATTTATTTCTTCACGCTCCAAAACCGGTATTATGGCAAAGACAATCGCAAAAGATATTGCAGCCTTGAATTCATTTTTTAAATTTTTAATTCTTGAGGGAGTACGGAAAGATAATCCTAGCGAAGCATTGGATAGACCGAGACGGGAAAAAACTTTGCCGCGTGTTTTATCTCTTGAGGAAATTGATAAATTATTTGCTGCAATTCCTTTAGATACGCCGAACAATATCCGCGACCGTGCAATGTTTGAACTTATTTATTCTTCCGGATTACGGGTAAGCGAAATTGTTAATTTGAAAATTGAAGATATTTTTTACGAAGAAGATTTAATTAAGGTTACAGGAAAAGGAAATAAGGAAAGAATTGTTCCGTTTGGAAGCGAAGCTAAGTATTGGCTTTACCGCTATACTTCGCAAGCGCGCGTAGAGCTGTTAAAGCCTAAATATCCTGAAAACTCTTTAACCGGCGGAGCTGTATTTTTAAATAACCGCGGGCAAAAAATAAGCCGCAAAGGTATATGGAAAAGAATAAACGAGCTTTCTTTATGTGCCGGAATTAAAACTAAGGTGCATACGCTTCGTCATTCCTATGCTACTCATTTGCTTGCCGGCGGGGCAGACTTGCGTTCGGTACAATGTTTGCTGGGACATTCGGATATTTCCACAACGCAGATTTATACTCACATTGAAAATAAATCGTTGGAAATGTATCATAAAAAGTTTTTTGATTAAAGAGGTTATGGAATGAAAAAAAGATTTTTAGTTTTACTATTTGCAGTTTTTTCTCTTGCTTTTTTTTCCGCTTGTAATTACAATAACAGAATAAAAAGATTACAGGAATTGGAAGAGGGTGTCAGCAGTCCTGCTACGGAAGCCGAATTAAAAGAAGCAATTAAAAAATATGAGCGCAGAGTTGACGATATTATCATTGCCGAAGGAAGAATCGGGGTTTGGTATAAAATGCTGGGTTCGCGGTATATGGATAAAAAGATGTATAAAAAAGCCATGGAGTGTTTTAAAGCTGCTTTGGAATACTATCCTGAAAATCAAAATATTTTTTATCAAGTAGGTTTAGCTGCAAGTTTGATTGCTAAAAATACTTTGGATTTTGAATTAACCGGAACCGATATTGAACAAAAAAGATATTATGCTTTGGCTGTTTCATCTTATAAGCGGGCAATTGAAATAGAACCGAAATATTCAAAGGCGATTTCTGCGCTTTCTGTTTTGTATTTATTTGAATTGGATAAACCGCAAGAAGCAATTCCGCTTTTGGAAAGCGTTGTTGAACGGGAACAGAAGCCCTTACAGCATTTGTTTTTACTTGCCCGCGCATATTATATGATAGGTGAAAATGAAAAAGCCGTATCGGCTTATGAAAAAATTATTTCGCTTACCGGTTCTGCGGAACAAAAAAAAGAAGCTGAAAATAATATAAAACTAATACGGGAAAAATAAACGGCGGTAATGATAGTATGGAAAATCTTGAAAAAGAAATTTTAAACATAGCCTTATCTCAATGCAGTTTTTTACGGGGAAGAGAAAAATTACTCTTATCTGAAAAACTTGACGGGCTTAAAGATTTTTTATTACTTTCTATAAAAGATATTTCACAGATTGTAGGGCGGCTCGTTCATCCTAAAAATTATAAGACGGATGAAATTAAAGAGCGGACGGACAATGCTTTAAAACTTATGGAGCAGTACGGCATAAAAACCGTCTCGTTTAATGAAACGCATTTTCCTCCGCTTTTGAGAGAAATACCGGACGCTCCGTTTATGCTTTTTTATCGGGGTATGCTTTTACAAGCGGAAATTCCCGCAATCGCAATGGTGGGAACCCGTCATCCGACGGGGGAGGGTATACAAGCAGCTCTCTCTTTTGGAAAAGCCTTTGCAGAGTTCGGTATCCCCGTTGTATCCGGACTTGCATACGGCATTGATGCTTATTCGCATCGCGGTTGTTTGGAAGCTGAAAACGGTTTTCAAATTACGGCGGGGGTTTTAGCCTGCGGTGTTGAGCGGATTTATCCTGCAGCCAATAAGCGGCTTGCCGTAAAAATTTTAGAAGCCGGCGGCTGCATTTTAAGTGAGTATCCACCGGGTACGGAACCGCTTGCATTTCGATTTCCCGAACGGAATCGGATTATATCGGGGTTATCCCGTTCGGTTTTAATTGTTGAGGCACCTAAAAAATCCGGAGCTTTAATTACGGGAGACTTTGCTCTTGAACAAGGAAGAGATGTTTATGTCTGTAAACAACTTTTAGATTCTCCGCAAAATACAGGCTGTGCGGAACTTGCAGCACAGGGTGCTGTTGCAGTAACAAATGTAAACGATATTTTTGAAGATTGGAAATATCCTGCGCGTAAAAACAATCGGGATTTATTCAATGATCATAACGGATAAATTAAAGAGGTATATATGGACAAAGTTGCAGAAGACAAAGAGATGAAGAAAAAAACTAAAACTTCACAAAAAAAGAAGCCGGTTGAAAATAATCGGTATCTTGTTATAGTTGAATCTCCTGCGAAAGCAAAGACTATTGAAAAATATTTGGGAAAAGATTATGTTGTGCGGGCTTCGATGGGGCATTTAATCGATTTGCCTAAATCGCGGCTTGCAATAGATATTCAAAATAATTTTATGCCCGAATATATAACCGTTCATGGCAGAGCAAAAATTTTACGCGAATTAAAAAAGGAAGCAAAAAAATCTTCTTTTGTATTTCTTGCAAGTGATAATGATAGAGAGGGTGAAGCGATTGCATTCCATTTGCATGAGGCATTTATACATGAAAGCGAAGTGCCTATTAAACGGATCGTATTTAATGAGATTACACCGGCAGCAATTCAAGAATCGGTAAAACATCCTGCCGACATTGATATGGGAAAGGTTAATGCGCAAAAAGCGCGGCGTGTTTTGGATAGGCTCGTCGGTTACAGCCTTTCTCCGCTTCTTTGGCAAAAAGTAAAAAACGGTTTATCGGCTGGGCGGGTACAATCAGTTGCATTGCGTCTAATTTGCGAGCGTGAAACCGAAGTTGAAAATTTTATCCCCGATGAATATTGGACACTTGATGCCGATCTTAAATACGGAAAAACATCTTTTGAAGCCCAGTTGATAAAATACAAAAATAATAAACCTGAATTAAAAAATGAAAAAGAAGTAAATTCAATTATACAAGAATTACACGCGCTTCCTGCAAAAATTGCAGATATAAAAACCGTTGAAAAAAGTATAAAGCCGCGTCCGCCGTTTACCACGTCAACCTTACAACAAACGGCGGCAAACAGAATCGGTTTTACTTCAAAAAAAACCATGCAGGTCGCTCAACAGCTTTATGAGGGGGTGGCAGTAGGTTCTAGCCGCATCGGTTTAATTACCTATATGCGTACCGACTCAGTTAGAATTTCGGAAGTTGCAATTAAAAGCGTGCGCGATTGGATAGGAAAAAATTATCCCGCCGACTTACCGGAAGCGCATATTGAATATTCTGTAGGTAAAAAAGCTCAAGACGCACACGAGGGTATCCGCCCTACATACGTTGAGTACACACCTGCATATCTAAAAGATTATTTAACACGTGACCAGCTTAGGTTGTATTCGCTTATTTGGGAACGCTTTGTTGCAAGCCAAATGAAAAACGCTAAGACAAAAACTTCAAGTTACGAAATTGAAGCGGGCGAGGCGGTTTTCCGTGCTGCTTCTACTGCTATTGTCGAATACGGTTTTTATAATATTACAAAAACGTTAATTTCAAAAGATGAAAAAGGTTTTGCTCTTCCTGCAATGAAAACGGGTGAAGAAGTAGGTGTTGAAAAACTCCGCCCTGAACAGCACTTTACACAAGGGCCTGCCCGTTATACGGACGCAAGTATTGTAAAAATGCTTGAAGAAAAAGGAATAGGGCGGCCGTCTACCTATGCTCCGATTATTTCGGTTTTACTTGAGCGGTATTATGTAACCCGTTCCAACAAACAGCTCGTACCTACGCAACTGGGAAAAATAATAAATACGCTTTTAATAAAAAACTTTTCGGACATTGTTGATGTAAATTTTACTGCCGGAATGGAAAACAAACTTGATGAAGTTGAAGAAAATAAAATCGAATGGCCGGATTTGATGCATAGTTTTTACGGCACATTTAAAGAACAGGTTGATGCCGCCATGGAAAGCGTCGAAAGTATCAAAGGTTCGCTCGATGAAAAAACCGATATTATATGCGAGAAATGCGGAAAGCCGATGGTAAAAAAATTGGGACGGTTCGGATTTTTTCTTGCATGTACCGGATTTCCCGAATGTAAAAATACAAAATCTATTCCGCTTGCAAAATGCCCGCGTGAAGGCTGCGGCGGAGATATTATTGCTCGTAAAGCAAAAGGTAAAGGTAAAGAATTTTACGGTTGCAGTAATTTTCCAAACTGCGATTTTATTTCGCACTTTAAACCTATCAATGCGGTTTGCCCGAAATGCGGCTGGTTTATGGTAGAAAAATACGATAAAAAACACGGAAGCTATAAAGCCTGTATAAATCCCGAATGCGATTATTTGCATACGGTGGTTGAGGGCGTTGAAGATGTTGAGGAAAAAGATGAATAAAATTTTTGAAGACTATCTTGCGTATAACACCGGAGTAAGACAGTTTACGGAAGCCACTATTAATTCTTATAAAAATGATTTATTTATTTTTGATACATGGCTTGCAGAATTGAATTTAAACGTATTTGAAGTTTCAACATCGGATATACGGATTTTTGCTGCGGAATTAGCGGATAAAAAATTTGCAGCTGCTTCAATAAATAGAATGCTTTCTTCGCTTCGAGGTTTTTATAAATATGCGGTTAAAAAGAATTTAACAAAAACAAATCCGGTACTTGCATTACGGAATTTAAAAATACCGCAAAAACTTCCGGTGTTTATGTTTCCGGCTCAGGCAAAGAACTTTTGTGCTTTGCCTGCAAATAAAAATATTTTATGGGCAGCGCGGGACGAAGCTTTGTTTTCTTCGCTGTATTCCACAGGCTGCCGTGTTTCGGAACTTGCCGGCTTGGATATGAAAGATTTTTCTTCCTCTTTTTCTTCCGCTATTGTTTTCGGAAAAGGAAAAAAGGAAAGGAAGGTTTTTTTTGCGGACTTTGCAAAGGAAAGATTAAAAACTTATTTTGCCGAGCGGGAAAAGCTATTACAAAAACGGCAAGATACAAAACAAATTGATGAATCGGGAAATGTTCGTGATGCTGTTTTTTTAAACAGACTGGGACAACCGCTTACGGTGCGCGGTATCCGCTATATTATTGACCGCTATGTAAGTGTCTCTCCCGAATTAAAACGGCTTTCGCCCCATGCGTTTCGGCATAGTTTTGCTTCAACACTGGTAACGCGGGGAGCCGATATACGGGTGGTGCAAGAGATGCTAGGTCATGCAAGCGTTTCAACCACACAGCGGTATACACACATAACTGCGGAGCAGCTGCATTCTCTTTATAAGAAAGCGCATCCGCACTCGTAAATTTTATTGTGTGTTATGAGGGTACCTATAAAAATTCAATAAGATTTTTTACGAGGTGCCTATGAGTTGACCACAGGGGGATATATGAAGAATAAGGTAAGAAGTACTACGGTTATTGCCGTACGGAGAAACGGAAAAATTGTAATGGCAGGCGACGGGCAAGTTACTATGGGCGAAACCGTGATGAAAGGAAATGCCAGAAAGGTGCGAAAAATTTATGATGGGAAAATCATAACAGGTTTTGCCGGAGCTACGGCAGACGCATTTACACTTTTGGAAAAGTTTGAAAACAGGGTAAAAGAATATTCCGGAGATTTAACCCGTGCTGCCGTAGAACTTGCAAAAGATTGGCGGACAGATAAGATGCTTAAAAATCTTGAAGCACTCCTTTTGGTTGCCGACGTAAAAACCACGCTTTTAATTTCGGGTAATGGCGATGTCATTGAGCCTGAAGAGAATGTTTTGGCGATAGGATCGGGCGGGAACTATGCCTATGCTTCTGCCCTTGCGTTAATGCAAAATACTGAGCTTTCCGCACGGGAAATTGCCGAAAAGAGTTTAGCGATTGCCGGAAAAATTTGTATTTACACAAATGGAAATATTATTATGGAGGAAATATAATGAGCGACGAAAAACCCGTTACACAAACTGCGGAAGATAAAAAACTTCCTGCACTTTCCAATATGAAAACTGCGGACTTAGCTTCTGCACTTACACCGAAACAAACCGTTTTAGAGCTTGATAAATATATTATTGGGCAGCAAAAAGCAAAGCGGGCAGTTGCAATAGCACTGCGGAACCGCATGAGAAGATTACAATTACCCGAAGAAATCCGTGATGAAATTGCGCCTAAAAATATTTTAATGATAGGACCGACCGGCGTTGGAAAAACCGAAATTGCCCGCCGTCTTGCAAAACTTTCAGGAGCCCCCTTTTTAAAAATTGAAGCAACAAAATATACTGAAGTCGGCTATGTCGGACGTGATGTGGAATCTATGATTCGCGATTTAATGGCAGTCGGTTTTAATATGGTAAAAAGCGAAATGCAGGAAACCGTAAAAGTACAGGCTGAAAAAAATACCGAAGAATCTTTGTTGGATTTGCTGTTGCCCGGTTCAAATAAAAAAACCGCTTCGTCTCAAAATGAAAGCGAAGATGTTATTCCGATAAAAATTACGGTACGCAAAGAGGGAGAACCTATCATAGAAAAGCAAGCGGCGGTTGAGCTCGCTCATGAAGGAGATAAGACTCAGCAAAACGATATGAGCGGTACGCGGGAAAAGTTCCGCATTATGCTCCGTGAAAAAAAACTTGAAGACAAAATGGTTGAAGTTACTATTCAGCCTGCTTCTTCTCAGCCGTTTGAATTTATCGCAGGCGGTTCAAATATGGAAGATATAGAAAGTGCGATGTCCAATATTTCAAATATGATTATGGGCGGAATGAAACCGAGAAGGAAAAGTGTCAGCGTAAAAGAAGCCCGCGAAATTATTATGGCTGAGCAGCTTGACCGAATGATTGACCGCGAAAAAGTTGCCGATGAAGCAAAGCAGCGGGTAGAGCAAATGGGCATTATATTTATCGATGAGATAGATAAAGTGGCTTCCCGTTCTGAGAGGGGTTCAGGCGGTCCCGATGTTTCCCGGGAAGGCGTTCAGCGGGATATTCTTCCGATTGTTGAAGGTTCTAATGT
This sequence comes from uncultured Treponema sp., assembly GCA_938045195.1. Classification (GTDB taxonomy): domain Bacteria; phylum Spirochaetota; class Spirochaetia; order Treponematales; family Treponemataceae; genus Treponema_B. Next base: position 16,367 of record CALINC010000020.1, on the reverse strand, counting down.
TTCTACAAAATACGGCGTTGTAGATACCACCCATATTCTCTTTATTGCTGCCGGAGCTTTCAGCGTTTCAAAGCCGAGCGACTTAATTCCCGAATTTCAAGGCAGATTTCCGTTGCGGGTTGAATTGGAATCCTTACATGCTGAAGACTTCAAACGCATTTTAATTGAACCGAAAAATGCTTTGACAAAACAATATGCGGAGCTTTTGAAAACTGAAGATGTTAAAATTGAATTTACCGATGCGGCAATAGATCGAATGAGTTTTTTAGCTGCCGATGTTAATTCAAAAAACGAGAACATCGGGGCAAGACGGCTCCATACCATTATGGAAATGTTGGTAGAAGATATTTCATTCAATGCAAGCGAAATGAAAGGTCAAACAATAAAAATTGATGTGGATTATGTTGATGAAAGGTTAAAGGATATAGTCCAGGATCAGGACCTTTCGCGCTATATTCTGTAATTTTAAAAATATGAGGCTATATATTGCATTAAAAAACCGTTTAAGCAATTTTTTAATTTGCCGAAAATAGATGTATAGGATTAGGGGGACTTATGGGTTTACAGAGTTTTTTAAGAACAACGGATATTTTACACAGGGCACTGGATGTTAATTCATTGCGGTATGCCGTTACTTCCAACAATTTGGCGAATTCGGATGTGCCTAATTTTAAGCGGACAGTTGTTAATTTTGAATCCGAGTTAAAGCGGGCATTCGATTCCGAAAAAAGAGCAGACGGGGCGTTTGAGCTTGCAACAACACATCCATTGCACATAAAGTCGAATGATGTTATTGACTATAGAACTGTAGAACCTCGCAGGGTTTTGGATTATTTAACCGAAGAAAAAGCAAACGGGAATAATGTGAACCCTGAAGAAGAAGCAATGAATGTGTTAAAAATTCAAATGCAGTATCAGCTTTTGAGTATGATGACCGGCTTTCAATATAATCAAGCACAGTCGGTCTTAAGATAGTTGGAATTATTGTATGCAGTTTGTAAACAAACTGAGTGAAAAAATATTTTTCGGGATTTAAAAATCCCTGCAAAATATTTTTATATGGGAGATGTGATAAACAGTTCGATGCAGATGGCATCTCACTGTTTATCTTCCGAGTTTGCCTTATCGGCAAACGTCGCATATTATATGCCGTTTTGCAAAAGCAAAACTGCGTGAAAAAACTTTTTTCGGAAACTGATGTTTCCTGCAAAAAGTTTTTATATAGGAGAGATTATGGGATTATTTACTAGCATAAATATTGCGTCAACTGGAATGAGTGCGGAACGGCTAAGAAGCGATGTTATTTCAAATAATATTGCAAATGCCTCTACTGCGGCAACGCAGGAGGGCGGTGCTTTTAAAAGACGGCGGGTTATTGTAGAACAAAAGAAATCAGGTATCGATTGGATGACTCCTTTTGTTCCTCAGTCTATGGATAGAGGTGTAGGTGAAGGCGTAAAAGTGGTTTCAATCGAAGAAGATAATTCGGAATCCCGTTGGGTTTATGATCCGAGCGACCCCCGTGCAATTAAAACAGGGCCGCGTGCGGGGTATATTGAATATCCTAATGTAAGTGTTGTTACCGAAATGGTCGATTTGATTTCAGCTTCCAGAGCGTATGAGGCAAATCTTGCCGTTGTGCAGGGTTCAAAAGATATGTTTCAAAAGGCATTGGATATTGCAAGATAAGGGGTGAGATAAATGATGAATCAAGTGAATGCTGCGTATGTTTATAAGATGCCGGGACTTTTGAATGTTCCGAAAGTAGAACCCGTAATTACGGATAATTTTAGAAGCAGAATGAAATCCGACACGGATATGATTGAACTTGCATCAAATAAGTCTGCGATGAGTTTTGAACAAATGGTTTTAAAAGCTTTTGATGATGTTAATTCAAAACAGATTAAAATGAATGACTTAAGCCGGCAGATGATTGTAGATCCGGATTCGGTGGATGTTCACGATATTACAATAGGAATGGCACAAGCAAGTTTATCGCTCAAACTTGCACAGACTGTTATAGACCGTCTTGTAAAAAGCTGGAATGATATAACTACTACAAGATAATATTGATAATTGCTGAAAACTCGATAGGTTTTCAGCAATGATTGGGAGGGGAATATGAACGAAAAGTTAAAAAACTTAAAAACAAAAATCGGAACACTTTGGGGAAAATGGACAAAGGTTCAAAAGGGAATCATAATCGGAGTAGCAGTTTTTGCTTTGGTTTTGATTGTAGTTCTTATGCGCTGGTCGTCGGCTCCTACGTCTGTTGCCGTATTGGATATGGCAATTACCGATGTCGATTTGCGTGATAAAATTTTGCTGAGACTTAATGAAGAAAATGTTAAGGCTTCGGTTTCTACCGACGGTATAATTTCGGTAAGTGATGCACAAACTGCAAGACGCATGCGTTCGATTTTAATACGTGAAGATTTAGTGCCTAAAGATGCCAGTCCTTGGGCGATCTTTGATGTTGAGCGGTGGACGCGTACTGATTTTGAGCGCAAACTTGATGTCCGTCGTGCAATCACCGAAGAAGTTAAGCGGCATATTAAAGCTCTTGATGATATAGACGATGCAAGCGTTATCATTCGTATCCCTGAAAAAGCCGTATTTGAAACAGAGCAAGACCCCGTTACTGCGAGCGTGAGTTTATATCCTCGTCCAGGTAGTGATATTCTTTCAAACCGAAAAAAAATTGAGGGCATTCAGCGGCTTTTAAAATTTGCAGTACCCGGTCTTGCGGATTCAAATATTACCATTACCGATAGCAGCGGAACTTCAATTAATGATTTTGAAAGTATGAAAGATTTTGACCGTCTTACCGCAATTGAAAAGCAGCAAAAGATGATTGCAAAACTGGAAAGTCAATATGAAGTTAAAATCTTAAATGCACTACAAAAAATTTACGGTACCGACCGTGTTAGAGAATTAAATATAAAAATAGATATGGATATGTCGGAACGTTCGGCAAATACGACTAAACTTTTACCGACCATTATAAAAGCCGATAATCCGGAAACTCCTTATGACGATTCTGAAGTTGTTAAATCCATTACAGTCAGTTCTGAAAATGCGAACACGACGTATGAGGGTACCGGCATTAATCCCGAAGGTCCTACCGGAGTTGAAGGTAATACAGCTCCTTCATATAAAGATACAAAAAATATAGTAGGACGCTCGGTACAGACAATTACAAAATCCAATGAGCTTGTAAGTTCAAGTTTGCTGACAGAAAATTTTTCTCCCGAAATGGGCAGACGCACCGTTTCGGTAAATATTGACGGTTTATGGCAAAAGAAAAAAGATGAAAATGGAAATCCGATTATCTCCAATGGAAAAATTGAGCGGGAATATGTTGAAATATCGGATGCCGAATTAAAACAAGTTGCAAAGATTATACAAGATGCAATCGGTTTTGATGTAAATAGAAAAGATTCCGTAACCGTTTCAAATATTAAAGTTGACAGAACAGGACAGTTTGAACTTGAAGATGAAGAATATTTTAGAGCTCTTCAAAGGCAAAAAATAATTTTAATTTCGCTTGCAGGTGTCGCTATTGTTTTATTGTTCTTCATTTTATATAGAATTGTCAGCCGCGAAATTGAAAGACGAAAAAGATTGCGTGAAGAAGAAGCCTTGCGTCAAGCACAGCTTGAACGTGAGCGTTTATTATATGAACAACAACAGGCAAATGCTGATGTATCTATGACTGTTGAAGAGCGCAGACGTTTAGAGCTTCAAGAAAATGCAATTAACATTGCCAGAGAACATCCTGAAGATGTAGCTTTGTTGATTAGAACTTGGCTTATGGAGGAATAAAAAATGGCAGTAGCACCGGCAAAAGAAAGAGGTACCTCTAAAAAAGGAAAAGATATAAATTCTCTTACAGGAAGACAAAAAGCGGCAATTTTTTTAGTTTCACTCGGAGGAGAAATTTCAGCAAAAATTATGGAACGTCTTCGTGAAGATGAAGTTGAAAAGATTGTTTTTGAAATTGCAAGAACCGAAAGCGTTGATGCAGAATTAAAAGATGCTGTCTTGCAGGAATTTCAGGATTTGATGGCTGCGCAAAATTTTATTACAACAGGCGGTATAGATTATGCGCGTGATGTTTTGGAGAAAACTTTTGGAAGCCAAAAGGCTATCGAAATTATAAACCGCCTTACCAGTTCGTTGCAGGTTCGTCCGTTCGATTTTATAAGAAGGACAGACCCTGCGCATTTGTTAAACTTTATTCAGCAAGAACATCCGCAAACTATTGCTCTTATTCTTGCTTATCTTGAACCGCAAAAAGCTTCGGTGATTTTGCAAAATCTTCCCGATGAAATTCAAAGTGATGTTGCTCGCCGTGTTGCAACAATGGACAGAACCTCTCCTGATGTTTTGCGTGAAGTTGAACGTGTTCTTGAAAAGAAACTTTCTACAATTTCAAGTGAAGATTATACTGCGGCAGGAGGTGTTGACAGCATTGTAGAAATTCTTAACCTTGTTGACCGCTCTTCGGAAAAATCTATTATCGAGTCTCTTGAAGATGAAGACCCCGATTTGGCTGAAGAAATTAAGAAGAAGATGTTTATCTTTGAAGATATTGTTATGCTTGACGATAGATCAATCGGTAAGGTATTGCGGGAAGTTAATAACGATGAGATGGCAAAAGCTCTTAAACAAGTTGATGCTGAAGTTCAAGATAAGATATTTAGAAATATGTCTAAACGTGCCGGTGCCATGTTACGTGAAGAAATGGAATATATGGGACCGATACGTGTTAAAGATGTTGAAGAAGCTCAGCAAAAGATTGTTTCTATTATCCGCCATTTGGAAGATAAGGGTGAAATTGTTATTGCCCGTTCCGAAGAAGACGAATTAATTTAGAAATTGATTTAAGGAGGCTTGAGTTATGGCTAAAACTATTTTTAGAGGATTTGAGGTAAGCAAAAATACAAATGATGTAGTTTGTTTACAGCTTAATAAAACTTTTCAAAATGAACCCGAAGAAGAAATCATAGACGATACGCCTGTGTATCAAGGTCCGTCTATTGAAGATTTAAAAAAAGAGGCTGATGATTTTAAACGAGACTGGGAGAAAGAAAAAGAGAGAATGCTTGCCGAAGCTCAGGCTGCTGCAGATAAAATTCTTAAAGATGCCGAAAATGCCGCATTTGATGAAGTAAAAAGGCAAACCGATGAAGCTCAAGTTTTTTCTCAAAAAGCTAAAGACGAAGCCCAAGATATTATAAAAGACGCTGAAGATAAAGCACATGCAATTATTTCAGATGCGCAAAAAAATCAAGCCTCAGTAAATCGCGAAGCGTATCAAGAAGGTTTTGGACGCGGAAGAGAGGAGGGTTTTAAAGAAGGTGAACTTGAAGTAAAACGTTTAGCCGACCGTCTTCAAACTATTATTGTAAAAACAATGGATAAACGGCAAGAGATTCTTTCAGAAACAGAACAGCAGATTGTAGATTTGGTTTTGCTGATGACACGCAAAGTAGTAAAAGTAATTTCCGAAAATCAAAGAAATGTTGTTGTTTCAAATGTTGTGCATGCTTTGAGGAAAGTAAAGGGGCGAGGTGATGTAATTATTCGAGTTAATCTTGCCGACGTTGGAATGACTACGGAACACACAAAGAATTTTATTGCAAGTGCGGAAAATGTAAAAAATATTACTGTTGTTGAAGATTCAACTGTGGACCAAGGCGGGTGTATAATCGAAACCGATTTTGGTGCAGTGGATGCAAGAATTGCAAGTCAATTAAATGAACTTGAACAAAAGATTTTAGAAATATCTCCGATTAAAACAAAAATTAAAACCGGAAATATCTAACGGGTTTTTATGATTGATATCTTTGACAAATATACAAATGTAATTGCTAAAACTGATCCCATTAAATTTACGGGACGAGTTATCCGTGTACATGGAATGCTTATTGAAAGTGAAGGTCCTATTGCTGTTGTCGGAGAACTTTGTCAAATTATTACGGATGATAAACCTATGGGTTTGAAAGCTGAAGTTGTGGGTTTAAACGGAACTAGCGTTCAGCTGATGAGTTTTACCGATGTTCAAGGCGTTAAAGTAGGCGATGAAGTTATTGCTTCAGGAGAAATTTTATCTGTTCCCGTCGGAAATATTTTATTGGGGCGTGTGGTAGATTCTCTTTGTCAATCTGCCGATGGAAAAGCGGAACCTTATTCTGCATTGCGGTATCCTGTAGTTGCTTCGCCGCCTGACCCGATGAAAAGAAAATCAATCCGGCAGAGAATTGTTACCGGTATTCGGGCAATAGACGGATTGCTTGCAATAGGACGCGGGCAGCGCTTAGGAATTTTTTCAGGCTCCGGTGTAGGCAAGTCTACATTGCTTGGAATGATTGCACGTAACACAAATGCAGATGTAAATGTAATCGCTTTAATAGGCGAGCGTGGAAGAGAGGTTGTCGATTTCATCGAACATGATTTAGGTCCTGACGGTTTAAGACATTCGGTGATTGTTACTGCAACTTCCGACCAAAGCCCTTTATCAAGAATACGCGGTGCATATACTGCAACGGCTATTGCCGAATATTTTCGCGATCAAGGAAAAGATGTGATGCTTTTATTTGATTCGGTTACGCGTTTTGCGCGTGCACAGCGGGAAATAGGATTAGCAATAGGCGAGCCGCCGGCAACGCGGGGATATACTCCGAGTGTTTTTGAAACTATGCCGAAACTTTTGGAGAGAAGCGGTACTTCAGAGACAGGTTCCATAACGGCTTTTTATACGGTACTCGTTGACGGTGATGATATGGACGAGCCTATCTCGGATACGGTGCGCGGTATTCTTGATGGACATATTGTATTGGAAAGAAGACTTGCACAGAGAGGTCAATATCCTGCAATAAATGTTTTAAAAAGTATTTCCCGTTTAGCAAATAGAGTTGCCGGCGAAAAAACAAAAGAAGCGGGAATGAGGATGCGCAAATTATTGGCGACATATACGGAATCGGAAGATATGATTCAAGTGGGGGCATATCAAAAAGGAAGTGATGCCGATATTGATGATGCTATTGAACATTATCCTATGATTTATGATTTTTTAACTCAAGATGTAAATGATCCTGCAAAATTAAAAGATACTTTAAAAAAACTTTCTGATATTACAAATATCGAAATACCGGAGGCGGAGTGTGAAGAGGACGCTTTGGGCGTAGGTGCAATAAAAAAGTATGTACGGAGTTCCGAAGCGGGAAAACTGTATTCAGAATAAAAAGATATTTTAGTTATCACAAAATTTAACACGGGAGGAATATGAAACGGTTTAATTTTAGGCTTGAAAAACTTTTAAGTTTACGTGAGTTTCATGAACATAAAGCCGAAATAGATTTAGCGCGTGCAATTTCATATCTTGATGCAATAAATATAAAATTAAAAAATATAGCTGAATTATTAGTGCAGACTTCCTGTAAGTTTACAAGTTCCGAGAATATTTTGGATATTAACGATTTGCATACTATACAAAATTACATTATACGTCTTAATGAAGAAAAAGATAGATTGCTGAATCAAGCCGTAGAGGCACAACTTGTGATTGATGAAAAGCGTAAAATTTATATAGACGCAGCTTCAAAACGTAAGGTAATTTCAAAATTAAAAGAAAAAAAAATTGACGAGTGGAAAAAACAAAATAACAAATCCGAAGATAATTTTATTGATGATATTATAACATTTAAAACAGCAGTGATGGGGTAAATAATGTTTTGTGTTTTTTTTGAACTGCCATACGAAAGGCAGCTTCGCAGAATTGATTCTAATACGGTAAATGTTTTTATAACTTCGATAAAAAATGAAGCTGTAAATAACGGCGGTATTTTTTTCCAATGTCAAACAGGTTTGGGTTTTTGTTTTGAAAAGTCATCAATTGCACATGCCTATTCGGTTTCAAGATTTTTATTTAATTTTAGTAAAATATTTAATGTTTATAAAGAAAAAATAGCGGATGTCAGATGTATTCTTGATTGTTATGATGATGCTATTTCTTTTCAAACTTTAACCGAATTTTTTTTAGAATATAAAAAAATGTTAATACCAGAGCAAGGGATATTTGCCTCAAAAAAAGCTGCTTCAGAACTTGTTAAATATTTGAAATTTAAATCTTCGGAATTTGATTTATTGGAATGTATTGAATTTAGCTTTTTTCAGAATATACAATATAAAGATATATCTGAAGCGGAAAAATCTATTATTGTGCATAGAAATGATAATTATTTTTGGTCTTTATATAATTTTATTCTTGCAAATCCTATAGGAGATGAGCTTATTGAAAAATTGTCCGACGCTGATAAAAAATCTTTTTATTCGACGCAAAGTTCTTATTTATACTTAAAGAAGCATAGATTTGCAAAGGAAATGCCTCAGTATTTTATTGATGCTTTTTTGTTAAATGCCGGTGTATATTTAAAAGCATATATAAATTTTTTAAACAACGGTAATCCTATTCAAATTGTTGTGGATAACATTGATGATACAAAAAATTTTTCAGAAGCTGAAAAAATATTAACTGCAAATAATTCTATGATAATTACAAACAATAAATCGGAATTGCCTGCAATTTTTAATATTCCGGATGATTTACTTGAATTGGTTTATATCATTTTATCTTCCGGGAAATACTTTTTTTATGATGAATTAAATGAGTTTTTGTTTTCTCTTAATAAAAGTAAAGATTTTTTTGATGATGTATATGCTTGGATGTATTCTGTAGGAATTATTTATGCGCCAATGAATATATATACTGCCGGATATGGATTGCTTGAAATAATTGAAAGAAGAATAGGAAAAGGGAAAAACTCTATAGATGTATATATTGCCGAGTATTTATGGAATAAATATAAACTCGGTTTATTATATGCGGATATGGATACTGAGAATATTTTTAATTATTTAAATTTTGAATGTAAAGCCGATTTTTTAATGACATCCGTTTTTCATGAGTTTTCCGATGCAACAATTGAGGGAATGGATTTAAAAAAATATAAAAATCAAGTTTTCTTTAATGCTCTAAAATATTATCAGACAGCCCTAATTGCGCAAGTTGAAGGCGGTTCTCAAAAAGCATATTCTCTTGCAAAAACTGCTATAACATTTTTTCAAGATTATAAATTTATTTCCGGTGAATATAGAGCATTTTCTTTATTGGCATTATTTAATTTAGCTGAAAATAAAATTTCTGATGCGCTTACATATTTTACTTATGCACTTGATAATGCAGAACACACAAATGACAGTACTTTTATTTGTGAAGCCTTATTTAATATTGCTGTTGTATATTTTTTGCAAAACAATTTAAAACAAGCAATTACCTTTTTGGATAAACTTTCAAATTCTATAAATGAATATTTTGAACAAGACTGGAAAATACCTTGTTTGTTTATGCAAGGTAGAATTTATTTGCAAGTAGGAGAGTTTCAAAAAGCTGAAGAAGTTTTTAATCTTGCAGGAGATTTTGCCGCTCTTTATTTTGAAAATCTAGAACCATTGTGCAGAATATGGGCAGCCCATGCTCTTAATTACCGCGATCAAACAAAAACCGCACAAGAAATTCTTTTAAAATATACAGATTCGTCAGATGACGCAATATTATTTTTATTGGAAAGTTTTTTAGTTTCAGGTTTTTCGTATAACGATTTTGAAAAACTTGAAATTGATTATAGAAATATTTATTCGGATTATGATAAAAATTTTTTTGTAGATTTAAAAAAGATAAAATCAGGATTTAGCTTTGCAGAAGATTTAGTCTGGGCAAAATTGTATGGAATGCCTGTAGGGAAAAAGATGTTCAATGCTTTTCATAATTATTATAATTATAAACTCAATTACACGGATATAAAAAATAAAGATATGTGTGAAATGTGTTTATCGGAACTTGAAGCCTCTGCAATTGATGCGTTATACCAAAATGATTCTTTTTCTTCATTGTATTTTTATTTATGTTATGAAGTTTATTTACTTGTTTATGGAGATTCATCTTCGCATACAACGGCTTATTTAAGTAAAGCTTTTAAAGCGATGCAAAAAAACGTTTTAAGCATAGGTGAAAATGATATCCGCGATAAATATATGCAAAAAAATTTTTGGAATGCAAAATTGTTTAAGATTGCACAAGCCCATAAACTTATTTAAAGAGAAATAATTATGAAGTTTATGATTTGCTTTAGTTTTATATGTTTATTCTTCCATTTAAATATTTTTTGTGAAGATAATGCAGTGTATCAATTTGTAGAAAATATGAGTGCGAAAGAAAAAGCTGCGCAAGTTTTAATGTTAAGTATTTCAGGGAATAAAAAGTTTACAAATTCTATGTACGAATATTACGGTGCTCATATTCCAGGTGCATTTATTTTATTTAAATTTAATTTTGCGGCTGCACCGGAAGATACAGCCGGTTATCTTTTATCAGTAAATACTGCCTTTAAAAAAATTGCAGATAATAAAAATTTTATTCCGCCGATGTTTGCCGTAGATTGTGAAGGCGGCGGAGTTTATAGAATAAAAGAATTAGCTTCGTATCTTCCGTCTCCGAGAGAAATTGCTGAAAAATATTCTCTTGATGAAGCTAAAAGTCTTTATACATATACGGCTGAGCAAATAAAATTATTGGGGCTTCATTTAAATCTTGCGCCTATTGTCGAGATAAAGAAAAAAGATTCTGAAAATTTTTTAGGAAGCCGTTTATATTCGGCTAATAAAAAAGTTGTAGAAGAATACTCCAGTGCGTTTATTTCGGGAATGAATAAAGCCGGTGTTCTTTCTGTCGTAAAACATTTTCCCGGAAATGCCGGGGTCGATCCTCATAAATCAAAAGCTGTAATAAATACGGATGAAGAAAATTTTTATAATGAATATTTGGAACCTTTTAAAAATGTGTTAAAACAAAATCAATGTGCCGTTTTAATTTCGCATGTTAGTATTCCATTTATTGAAGATGTTCCTTTTTGTTTTTCAGAGAAGGGCATTCAAGAAATTTTACGGAAGGAATTAGGTTTTAACGGTTTAATTCTAACCGATGATTTGGCAATGGCTGCATTAAAAACAAACGGAAAGACAACGTGTGATAATGCAATTGCTGCATTATCGGCAGGCTGCGATATGATTATGTGCAGCGAAAACAAATTACATGAGCTGGTTAATGTAATTTCAAAAAAAATTATCAGCGATAAAATATTTTCAGAGAAAATTGATAAAGCCGTATATAATATATTAAAAGCTAAAATTGCGGTCGGGATTCTCGATGAAAATTGTTATCCCGTAGAAAAAGAAACTTTTAACTCTGAAAAATTTAATACGGCAAAACAAAATGCGGTGAAAATTTTAAAGAAATAATTTTTAAATTAAAAATATTGTATCATAATTTACAAAAGTTCCTTTTTTACATGTAAGAATATTTCCGCAAGAGCATTCTCCGCAAATACCGATGCCGCACATTGTATTCATTTCAAGTGAAAGAAATATATTTTCTTTTTTTATGCCTGCATTAATAAGAATTGCCGCAGCTTTTTTCATAAAAATCATTGGACCTACTAAATAACAAATTACATTTTCAAGTTTTTCAATTTTATTTTTATGCAAATCTTCTTCTACGATTTGTAAAACCCGTGCAATTATTCCGTTATCGGCAACACACGTATATTTTCCGTATGCGGACAATACATTTTCGATACTGTTTAATTTTTTTTCTTTATTTGTTTCGGATGTACCGGTATATGTAAAAATATTTGTTCGTTGCTTGTTTAGTTTTTTTACAAGAGCAGGTAATACTGCAATGCCTGTTCCGCCTGCAATTAACAAAGCGTTTTCAGCTTTAGGAATTTTTACACCGTTGCCGTAAGGTCCCCGCATATACACAGTGTCGTTTTCTTTTAAATTAAATAAGGCTGCCGTAAATTCTCCGCGCCGTTTTATAATTAAACTTATCGGGTTTGTTCCTGCAAGTGAAAAAGGTTTTTCACCGATTTCCGGAAGCCATAAGAACACAAATTGTCCCGCTTCAAATTCACAAGAACCGTTAAGCGTAAAAATTTTTATATCTTCGCTTTCTTTTTCAATATTGAGAATTTTAAAAGGTGTATATGAAAGAGCTTTTTTATTCCGTAAAAATATTGAGCTTGTATTTTTTTCTTTTCCTTTGATATAACTTAATGTATCTGCAGCAAGTGCCGTTAAGAACGGTTTTAAATCATCTTGTTCGAGCATTCCGCAGGCGGAACCTATCCCGACAATATCAGCACCGGCATTGATCAAGCCCGCCGCTTGTTCGCCGCTTGCAACGCCTCCCATTCCTATAATCGGAATTTCACTTCCTACCGCTTTGCGTATTTCTGTAATACATTCCAATGCGCGGGCATAAATCCATAGTCCGCTCATTCCGCCTTTTCCGCCTAGTTTATTTTTTAGAATAGGTTTGCCGGAATTGGGTTCAATATGAATTTTAGGACCGGTAGTATTGATTGCGGTTATACCGTCGGCACCGGCGACAATAACCGTCTTTGCAATTTCTCCTATATTTTCTACATTCGGTGTAAGTTTAATAAAAATAGGTACGGAACATTCGGGAAGTGCTTCTTTTATTTTTTTTACATAATCGGCGGCAATATTTTTATCACAGCCTATTGAAGCTCCAAAACCTGCTGCAGCATGCGGACATGAAAAATTAAGTTCAAGACAATCTGCAATATGCTCAAATGCTTTTATTAGTTTTATAAAATCTTCAGGAGACGAGGCAGAGAGAGATACATTCAAAATAGATTTCATCACAAAAGATTTGCGCAAATTATTAAGTTCTGCAAGAGCAATTTCCATTCCGGGATTTCTAAGCCCGACCGAATTGCCGAAACAACCTAATTCTGGCTCACAAATAATAGGTTCTCTATTTCCTGGGTTGGGCATAACTTGAAAACTTTTTGTTGTAATAAGCCCAAAGCCTAATTCTTTATCGGCATATTTAATTAAATTCGGTTTTGTTGAAAGAACTCCGGAAACCGTTGCCAAAACCGGTTCCGCCAATCCCGCCCGCGTTTTATTGCCTGCATCTTTAATTTCGCATAAAATATCATTTTTATTTTTTTTCGGCATCGGCATTACTCCTATTTTTTTACTGTATTGCCGCCTCGATAAAATCGCGGAAAAGTGCTTGCGGTTTATTCGGCCTTGATGTAAATTCGGGATGGAATTGCGCCGCTACAAACCACGGGTGATTTTTTAGTTCGACTATTTCTACCAAATTCCGTTCCGGGTTTATACCGCTGAAAATCATATCTGAATTTGTAAATTTTTCTCTGTAAAGATTATTGAATTCATAGCGGTGTCTATGCCGTTCTTGAATTTCATGCGATTTATATGCTTTTTCGGCAAGGGTGTTTTCTGCAATAAGACAACTGTAAAGTCCCAGCCGTAACGTGCCGCCGAGTTTTACATTTTTTTGGTCGGGCATTAGATCTATTACGGGGGTTTGGCAGTTTTTATCAAATTCGGAAGAATTTGCGCCGGGTAATTTAAGCACATTGAGGGCGTATTCTATAACCGCAATTTGCATACCGAGACAAATACCGAAATAAGGTATTTTATTTTCACGGGCATATTGTGCCGAAAGGAGCATTCCGTTTATTCCCTTGTCGCCGAAACCGCCCGGCACTATAATACCGTCTATTCCCTGTAAAGCGGCTTTTGCTTCTTCCATTGTATTTATTTTTTTGGAATCTATCCATACGAGTTTAATGTCGGTTTTGTGATATATACCTGCGGCAGTGAGTGCTTCCGCAACGCTTAAATATGCATCGGGTAATTCCACATATTTTCCGACAAGGGCTATAGTTGCAGTTCTTTCAGGATGATGATATGTATAAACTATCTTTTTCCATTCTTCCAAATCGGGGTCTTTATTTTCAATATTAAATAGCTTGCATATAATTTTTCCTAAACCTGCATCTTCTAACATTAATGGAACTTCATAAATTGATTTTGCCGTTAAATTTTCTATTATTGCATCTTGCGGAATATTTGAGAATAAACTCAGTTTTTCTTTTACTGATTTTGAAAGCCGCTTTTCGCTGCGGCATACTAAAATATCGGGCTGAATACCGAAGCCGAGCAGCTCTTTTACACTGTGCTGCATAGGCTTTGTTTTAATTTCGCCGCATTCTTTTAAATAGGGCAACAGCCCTAAATGAATAAATATGCAATTTTCTTTACCGACTGCATAACGGATTTGGCGGATTGCCTCAATAAAAGGAAGTGCTTCAATATCACCTACAGTGCCGCCTATTTCGGAAATTATAAAATCGGCATTGGTTTGCTGCGCTGCCGCCATAATCCTTGTCTGTATCTCATCGGTAACATGAGGGACGACTTGCACTGTGCCGCCGTTGTAACCTCCGGCTCTTTCCCTGTCTAAAATTGAAATATACACTTTTCCGGCGGTTGTGCTGTTGAATTTATGCAGTGCTACGTCGGTAAACCTTTCGTAATGCCCCAAATCCAAATCAGTCTCTCCGCCGTCTTCCGTAACAAAAACTTCTCCGTGCTGATACGGATTCATCGTACCAGGATCAATATTTAAATAAGGATCGAATTTCTGATTTATAACGGAAAATCCGCGCCTTTTTAACAGCATTCCTATTGATGCTGCCGTAAGCCCTTTCCCTAAAGACGAAACAACGCCGCCTGTAACAAAAATAAATTTCGATCGCATAAAACCCCCGAATAAAAAAAACGGCTGAAATAGCAGCTTTTCATAAAGCCATGTATTGGTTTTCAACCTCTTACGGGATTATATTATATCCGATTTTTGACTTATATACAAGAGGACGTGCCCATGGCAGGGCTTACGCATGAAAAAAAAGAAGCAGATATTAACGTATGAAAACATTAAAAGAATATTTTAGCGGGTTGAATAATAATCATCAGTCGTGCTTCTTTTTTGCCCGATGTAAAATCTGTGTAAGTTTTTGAAATGTTGTTCTAATTAACTTACAGCTATAATATACAACAAATCTATTGTAATGTCAATAAAACTTCTGATTTTTTTATGAAAAAAATCAAAATTTAAAGAACATAACACAGTTTTGTTAATTATTGTTAAAACATCCCTTAGTTACTTGACGATAAAGGACACATATTATATTATCGGAATATAGCAGGTATAAAATAGCCGATAAATGGGAAGTGTGATAAACAGTTCGGCAGGAATTCTGCCTCGCTGTTTATCTTGCGAGTTTGCCTAATCGGCAAACATCGTATTATTGTATGCAGTTTTGCAAAATGCAAAACTGCTTGAAAAAATATTTTTCGGAAACTGATGTTTCCTGCAAAATATTTTTATAGGGGAAGAAAATGAGGCCTCGTGCTTTGGTTTTACATGCAACAGGTACAAACAGAGATGCTGACGCTTGCGCCGCTTTAACGCTTGCGGGTGCTGAAGCGGAAATAGTACATATAAATCAACTGAAAGCAAAAGAAAAATGCTGGGACGATTATTCTATTCTCGTAATTCCGGGCGGTTTTTCTTATGCCGACGCATTAGGGGCGGGAAAACTGTTTGCCCTTGATTTAAGCAATTATTTTTTTGATGAAGTCAGCGAATTTGTTTTTTCCGGTAAGCCTGTTATAGGTATTTGCAACGGATTTCAAGTTTTGATAAAATCGGGTATTTTACCCGGCGGTTTAACGGATTCGGAAAAGCCGTGCAAAGACGGATATAAGAATAGAAAGGCAACACTGACAAATAATAAGCAAGGGCGTTTTGAATGCCGGTTTACTGCAATGATTCCGCAAAAATCGGCTTGTATATGGACAAAAGACTTGCCCGGTAATATCGTTTGTCCTATTGCACACGGTGAAGGCCGCTTTTTAACCGATTCGCAAGAAACCTTAGATGCTCTTGTTGAAAAAAAACAAGTTGCCTTAGTGTATGCGGATGAAAGCGGAAAATCTCCTGCAGGCGGAAAATATCCTTTTAACCCGAATGGTTCCGTGATGGATATAGCCGGTATTTGTAATCCTAAAGGCAATGTGCTCGGTCTTATGCCGCATCCGGAGAATAATGTAGTTGTCCGGGAACGGGATAATGAAGAAAATAAACGAAAATCCGAAATTTGCCTCGCTTTATGGAAAGCCGGAGTGAATTTCGTAAAGTAAGATATACAATGTTGTATATACCCGGCATTAGGAACTATATCAATATGGTTTTATCAAGTTTTTATTTAAACAAAACTATTGACTTTTATTGTGTTAAATGATATATTTCCCCTTTATTACGCGGTGGTTTTTTCTGCGTATATTTATTCGTGCGGAGGGTTTAATACCCTGTTGCTGCGCAACATACGCTCTGCGTC
>CALINC010000019.1 GCA_938045195.1 uncultured Treponema sp. | reverse complement strand
GTACGAATCCCTGTTTGCCGTATCCAAGTTAAAATTATCAAAAACAGGCTTTAATACCTTTTCAGGTAAGAGCTTAAAGAGCGTTTTGATTGTTACAGGTTCCTCTGCAAAAAGCAGAGAATTAAAACTTGCAAAAAGCGCAAGGTTTATCATAAGCAAGATGATGTTCTTTTTCATATAAAAATTTCCCCCTAGTTTTTATTAAAATTAATTTACGATTGATTATAAACTTTCCACTTCTTCTTTGGTAAGCCCTGTCATTGTACAAATTTCGGCAATAGGGTAATTATGCGTACGCATAAGTTTTGCCGTTTCAAGCTTTGTTTGGTAGGAGCCTTCAGAAAAGCCTTGCCGTATACCTTCACTTCTACCTTCTTCCCGTGCGTCCATTTCAAACCCCGACATAAAGCAGTATTCCTTGCGTGCCTGTTCATTGTGTTTTACTGCCTGTATCATTTTTTCTATCATCTCTGTGTATTCCGTGTTTGTTTTACCTGTTTTCAGATATTCTAAAAAGCCTTTTAGCTCTGCATTTTCTAAGTTCAGCATACCACAATTACCGCAGTTTTGTAAGAGGCTTTTTTAATTATTAGCCGTTAAGACATTAAACAGCCTGCTTTTATGATAAAATTTATATTCCCGCCTCCATTTAAAGAAAATTTACTTAAAAAAAGTATTTTTTGTCAAGAGGGGCTTGAGAAATGTATCTATAACGAAGTGAAAAAACACATATAATAATTCGACGTTTGCCGGTTAGGCGAACTCGCCGGATAAACAGCGAGGCACCATTTGTGCCGAACTGTTTATCATACATCCTTTATTAAAAAAATATTACAAAATTGATTTCCGTGGTATGGATTTACCGCTTCTTGTCAATATAATCAATAAATGCTATTATAAAATTTATGAAGAATAAAATTGAATTGATATTTATTTTATGCTTTTTCCTTTTTTCATGTAAACGCGAGCCGTCCGCATATTTAACCGACAATATGGAGGAATTGACGGAAAGGCAAGCAACACTTTTAAAGGTTTTAGCTGAAACGAAAGACACCGAAGCTGAATTTGCTATTAAGAATAAAATTGCGCGTAACCTAAAACTAAAGGATAAAAGAAAATCTTTGATTGTTTTTTTGTCTTCACTTATAGAAAACAACAAGGAAGACCCTTATACGGGATATTGGCTCTTAATGCTTGCGAATGAATATTTGGAACAAGGGATGCATGAACCTGCCGCATATTATTTTGAGAGAATTATCAAACTTGAAAAAGATATGGAAATTTCAGGTAAATCCATTCAATATTTAAGTTTAAAAAATTTGATAAATATTACGCAGGACTCAAAACGGCTTGTAGAGTATTATTCTATGCTGCTTGCAAATTTTTACGACAAAATAAACCCCGCCTATTCTTATTTTATGCTTGCCCAAAATTATGAAAAATTGGGAGAATGGCATCTTGCTATTCAAAGTTATTCCAAATTTGTCGGCTTAGGGCGTTTTGATTTGGTAATTCCGGGTATTCCCGATAATTACGGTTATGCCAGAAAAATTTTAGACTATAATGCTTCCACTAAAAGCTGGACAATGGAGAGCCTTGATGAACTTGTCAATATTATCCAAACAGGAATAAGAAACCGCGATTATGAAACTTTAGAAAGGTACCGCTCTAAGGTGAATTTCTTTTCTATGGCTTGGAAGCAGGAACTATCAGATATTTACGGCTCTCCGAATTTTGCCTTAAAAGATTTTATGTACGGCAGTCATATCCGCATTGAATCAAAACTGGATCCTTCGTCTACGCCTTATGAAGCATATCTGAGAACTTCAGGCTGGAACCAGTATTCATCCGTTTGGTATTTGTATTTTAGAAAAGTTAATTTTCCTGCCGACCCCGAAATTCACGGCCGCTGGGAATGGGCGGGTATTTATTACGGAGATAAAATTAAGTGAAGATTTTTATTTCTAAAAACTTAAGACCCGGTATTTTTGCTTTTATTTTGTTTTGCACTGCTGCGGAAATATACGCTTCGGCAGAAATGCAAAAACATTATGACTATTTAAAAAAAGCAGCATATTCTTCTCTTACATATATAAGAAGAAATTCTTTGCAAAATAAAATTCTTATTCCATATAATTATCCTGCGATAAAAAAATTTAGAGAGCAATATATCAACGAAAACGGGTTGAAATATTTGGAAGCTATTATGCAGCGTTCCATTCCATACCGCTCTTTTATAATAGAAGAATTACGCAAAGAAAATTTTCCTTTTGAACTTTTATTTTTGCCGGTAATTGAATCCGGCTATTACCCCAAGGCTGTTTCCAAATCGGGCGCGGCGGGTATTTGGCAGTTTATGCGTAATAGTATAAGCGGCTACGACATTCATATAAACGAATGGATTGATGAAAGATACGACCCTTGGAAAACGAGTATTGCCGCCGTAAAAAAATTACGTTGGAATTACAATTATTATAACGATTGGTATTTGGCTCTTGCAGCATATAATTGCGGTGTCGGAGCATTGGATAAGGCAATTAAAAAAGCAGGCAGTAGAAATTATTGGTATTTGGCTGAGCACGGCTTTTTAAAAAAAGAAACGGCTTTATATGTTGCAAAGTTTTTGGCTATTTCCGAAATTTTAATGCAAAGCGAAAAATACGGCATAGATTGGGGGGAGCCTGCTGCCTATAATTATACCGATACCGTTACCGTAAAACGTTCAGTCGATTTGGTTTTACTTGCAGAAAAATTAAAAACGGATAAAGATCTTTTTTTGAATTTAAATCCGTCATTAAAATTCAATATAACGCCGCCGGATATAAAATACAATTTGCGTATTCCCGCCGAACACAAAGAAGCCGTTGAAAATTTGTTGGCAAAGAATACGCTTTTGTTAAAATATTACAACTATAAAATAAAGTCGGGAGATACGCTGTATGCACTTTCAAAACATTACGGGGTAAGCGTGCAAAGTATTATAGACTATAATCCGGGAATAAAACCTTCGTCATTGCGGGTAGGTCAGGTTTTACAAATTCCCGCATTAAAATCGGTAACGGCATATATCGGTAAAAAAGATAATTCAACCTTGAATTTTAACGGGACGTATACGGTTAAAAAAGGAGATACGCTTTGGTCTATTGCGCTTAAGTATAAAGTTCAAGTTGAAATGCTTGCGGAAAAAAATGGACTGGATATAAATTCAGTTCTCTCTTTAGGTAAAACCCTAAAAGTGCCGATACTATAAGGAACCAATAAAACAGTAAATTTAGAGGTGTGATAAATGTGCGGAATCAATATGAAAAATATTAAAAAAAAAGTAAGGCTTATTTTTTTTATAGTATGTTTAAATGCCGTTTATTCTTATGAACCGGTGCTTGAAGCCTCTTCCATTCAAAAGTGGGAAGAAGGTAAAATTGTCTCCGTTATCAGTTTAGATATTGATAAATCGGGTTTACAATTACCCGGTGATAGAAATGCCTCTTTTAATTTAGTCGAAAGATATATGCCATCGCTTTTAAAAGATATTTATCTATCTATAATAATTGACTCTTCGCATAGATTGGGAAATTATCTTGCAGAACAAAAAGTAAATTTAAACGAACTTAATAATGTAATTGAAACGGGAAAATCAGGAGCACCGTGTTTTTCGGCAGATTTAAAAAAAGCACTTGTTAAAAATGATACCCCGATGAATGAGCTTGCAAAACTTTTTATCAAACATAAAACTCCGTATAGTCCGGCTATACCGCCGAGTACGGTTGTTAGCAAAGTATATTCGGGTATTCTAATAGACGCACGCGGAGCCTTACCGGTTCACGGAGAATACACCGAAGAGCAAGTACACCCCTGCATTTTTCCAAAAATATGGAATACGGAAATGTCTTGTATTTACGAAAAAAATATGGTAGATCCCGAAATTGCCGTAAAGAAAGGTATAGCCGTTTATTCTTCCGATTTGGACGAAAGTGCATACCGCGATAGGATAGGAGCAAATCCTTTACGGGTTATAGCTCGAGGCGTTTTCGGGCAAAACAGAACTGACCCGATTATTTCACTTTCCGATAGTGCGCAAATTCTTTCCCGCCCCGAAAATTTAAAACTCTTGCAGGAGGGAAGGATAGTAATTATATGTGATAAAGGAATGCTCAATATAACCGAACCTTTTACTCCGCCTGACGAAAATTATTATTTTGTTTATCACGATATAGAGCTTTTATTGGAAAAAGAAAAAGACAACAAAATCGAAGTTACGAATCCGAATAATATTGTAAAAATTACAATGTATGATATACGCTTTATTGCCGATAAACCGGATATTCTTCCCGAAGAGACCGGTAAAATTGATATAATTGCGGAAGCCCTTTTAAAAATCGGACCCTATGCTAAATTTTTGATAGAAGGGCATACTGCAAATCTTAACCGTCCGGTTGATGAAAAAATTCTTTCGGTTCAACGTGCAGAAAAAATTGCTGAAGAAATTTCAAAGCGGGGAATAGAACGTTCCCGCATTGCCACTGAAGGCTATGGAAGTACCCGACCTATTGCCCCAAGCGATACTGAAGAACATAGGGCAAGAAACAGACGCGTAGTTATTACGGTTATACGGGATTAGTTTTTTATAGATTTGATAAACAGTTCGGCACAAATTGTGCCTCGCTGTTTATCCGGCGAGTTTGCCTCATCGGCAAACATCGCTTATTGTATGCACTTTTTTTTTCAAAAAGTGCTTGAAAAAATATTTTTCGGAAACTGATGTTTCCTGCAAAATATTTTTATGGGAGGAGATATGAAAAGAAAAATTATATTAATTATGGTCATTGCTATTTTAACTGTAGGTACTTCAGGTGTTTTTGCAGAAAAAGCAGGAACGCTGAAAGACCTGCTGATGCGCTTGCCGGATTCGGCATTTTTGCCTACATTGAACGAAATAAAACGCAGCGATGGTTTCGATCCGCTTATTGAAGTATACGATGAGGAAAACCGCTACTTGAGTTTTAAAGCCGTAGGAGATGTCTACTACTGGGAAATGTGTTACTGGAATCTGAAAGGCGGCAAAGAAAAACTGATTTTAGTGAATTCAGACTTATTTCCGGCTTTTTATCTTTACAGCAACGGCAAAGTTTCCAAAACGGAAAACTTCGGCATTCGGGATATATGGAAAAAAATCGGAGGCTCTTCTTGGGAAATTCTTGGTCAGTATATGTATTTTTTTCCGCCACGCAGCGGAACTTCGATTACGGTTATACTCGAAAATCAGGATTGTATGATTTTTAAATGGCAAAATGAAAAATTTGTCTGCCTTACCGATTATCCGAAAAAGAAGAACGATCATCATTCTTTGGCACGAGGCTTTACCGCTGCCTTAAATACTCATGATGTTGACGCTTGTATGCAATATATTCTGCCTCAGTATATTAAGGAACAATGTATGAATATTCTTCAAGGGGAAACGGAGCTGTTTGTCTGTGAACTTATCAGCGGCGAAGCTGAAGATTCAGGGGAGTATATTACGCCCTTAAGTTTACAGGATATAAAGAAAGCAACATACAAGTATGATCCCGACAGCGGCTTTGCGAACCATATCATTTTTATTGAGCTTAAAGATGGGCGTTCATATAATTATTATATAAACTTTGAAAGCCTTGAATTAGATGATACGGAAGCCATTCCATATATAGTAGGAGCTATGGGGTAAAAACCTGTTGAGCATAAATCAAGAGCCCCGATATTCTTGAGTCGGGGTTCTTGATTATTCCATTGATAAATGCTTCAAGTGTTAAATTTGCAAAGAAATGTATTGAGCCTGCTTTTGAAATAACTTTATCCATGCCGGGAATGTCTAAAACTCGGCTTGAAACCTGTGCGCTTCTTACAGGTTTCATATCTATCGGTGCGTGCAGTTTTTCATAGAGCTTTGCTATGTATTTCATAATCGGCACGAATTCCGTCAAGCCGTCAAAGAATGTACACGGAAGCACATTCTGTGGCGGCATTACCTTACAAAACATAAAGCCGTCAGCTATGGTTAAATCGTCAAAACTTTTACGCACTTTTTAACCTCCCTAAATATATTATACCACAGGCTAAAGGATTTTAAAAGAGCCGCTTTTCAATTGGTAATGTGTAATCAATTTGTAATGGGCAATGTGAATATTTAAAACCTATTACCGTTGCTTTCATGTCCAATATACAGGAAAGCGAGACCTGAAGATTATGAAAATATTTTTACAAAGATATATTACGGTCATCTTGAATGGAAAAATTTTTATATACTTGCTGCACACGCAGTCAAGACTGATATTTATTGCAAATTAGGCGGTAGTTAGATGGATGTTCCGTAGGCGATCTGTAACCAATTCTGCGTGAGTAAATATATGAAGTAACGGAAAAACGGCTTAATGTCAAAACTTTCTGGACAGCCCCGTCGCTCCATTGTATGCCGTTTCTCATTTCATTGCGAAACGGCGGAAATTCATCAATCCTCGAAAATTGATATTTTCTGCGGTTGATGAATTTGTAAGATGTTTTAATTCAACAGCAGACGGATCATACTCTTTGATATGCCTTCTTTTGAAATATACGGCGTATGTTGACAATCCTTTTTATTTTATTACCATATCATATATGGAAAAGAAAAATAGATTTGATGATGAAATAGTGAATCGAAAAACAACTCGTGCAGAGGTTTCGGTTGAGGAATTGGTTGAGAAGGCGGATAGTGCGGACATCAAGGCTTTTTTGATCGAGCTTCTAAAAGACGACCCAATAATTTTACAGCAATTTAAATTAAAAACACATCACGGAATTTCAAGCAGCGATCTAAAAATATATACACATGAAATTGACCGGATTTGCAAAAGTTATACCGACAAATACGGATATATTTCGTATTATGAAACACGCGGGTTTTATGATGAGTTATCGGAATTTTTGAAAAAAACAATTATAAAAATAATTGACAACAAAGAATACACCATCGCTTTTCAGTTGATACGGTATGTGTTCATAACATTAGGAAAGATCGACATCGATGATTCTGACGGTACATTGGGGGCATTAGCTTGCGATTGCATTACACTATTACAAACAATTTTAGAAAGATGCGATCAGAAAATAAAAAGGAGCCTGTATCACGAATGTAAAAGCTTGTTGGTGACTGAGGAGATACCGGACTATTTACAGGATTATATTGAAGATTTGCTCTTTACCGATTTTACTGAGGACGAATTTTTACTGGATAAACTGCTTTTTTCAGAAAAGCAGGTCGATACCTTTTTGCAGTCCGGAGAAGATTTCAGCAGTAAATACGCTGCAGAAACTTGGGCAAAGTACCATCTTCAAGTGATGAAGCAGCTTAACTTTCCGCAAGAAACGATTGATGATTATTGTAAAAAATATATCCGTTTAAGCGATGTCCGTGAATATTATGCAGATGAATGTATAAAGATGAAGCGGTATGAAGAAGCAATTAGGCTGCTGGAAGAAGGGAAACTCGCCGATAAAGAATATCCGGGGCTGGTGCTGACATACAGTAAAAAATTAAAAGAAATATATACGGAAACGCAGCAGCCTCAAAAATATCAAGATGAGTTATGGCGTATCGTATTGGAATATGCACCCGGTGATCTTGAGACCTATAAAGAATTAAAAACGTATTATACAGCCCGTGAATGGGGGGAAAAACGCGAAATAATTTTTAACCGGAAAGATATCCGCAGTATTGATGTATTATATGCTTATGATGGATTATACGATCGGCTTTTGAAATTAGCACTGGAAACCGATGACCTTTATTATATTTTCAAATATGAAGATGTGATAAAAGATTTAGCACCTCAAGAAATTCTCACGCGATATGAAAGGGCTGTACGAAATAAGGCTGCTTATACTTCGGATCGAAGAACTTATCAAGAGATTGCCGATTTGTTAAAAAGGATGCAGTGCTATTCCGGCGGTGAAGAGCTGGTTCAAACGCTTATCGCAGAATTCCGCAGCGCATATCGGAAACGTCCTGCAATGATGCAGGAATTGGATACCGTCATTCCTTTAGTAAATCCATCAAGCCGGCATTTATAAACAGATTATCTTTTCCAACCTTCATACAGGTAAGAATACCGATAGCTTCCATTTTGTGTAGGTAACGGGAGGCAGCTTTCCGTTCTACCCCCAGCGCTTTTACAATGAACTCAGTTTTGCAATAGGGATTTTCAAAAAGGGTTTCTACCAGTTCTTTTGAATACATTTTCGGAGCTTCCGATTTTACTTTTTCGATTGTGGTATCTAACAGTTCCTTTATCGCTTTTACCTTCTCAATTGTTTCTACGGCGGTTTCTTCTATTCCTTTAAGGATAAAAACAATCCATTTTTCCCACGCTTCTTCCGTACGGACTTTTTGTAAAAGCTCGTAGTATTGTTCTTTATTTTTGATGATATATGAGCTTAAATAGAGAATTGGGAGATCAAGATGATGTTTTAAAATCAAATAGAGGATATTTACAATTCTTCCGGTTCGTCCATTTCCATCATAAAAAGGATGGATGCTTTCAAACTGATAGTGAAGTATTGCAAGTTTTGTCAGAGAATCATCATCGTTGTTTAAATACTCAGTAAAGTTTTTTAAGAGTCCGTCAATTTCTTCTTTTGTCTGCGGCGGAGTATAGACAACTTAATTCGTACGGTCATTCATCAGCTTTGTGCCGGGCAAAGTTCTGATTCCCGCATCATTTTGGACAAGCTTTTTTTGAATGTTTACAATATCATTTATAGAAATAAAATGATGCTTTTTTAGTTCGGCAAAACCTGCATATAAGGCTTCTCTGTAGAACATAACCTCTTTTGCAGCAGAATCAACTTTTTTTACCGTTTCGGAAAGAGCTTTATAGAGCTCATCTTTTGTGGTAATGATATTTTCAATCTCTGAACTGTCTTGAGATTCCTGAAGCACAACGGCATTAATAAGAATAGACTGATTAGGAATCACATTTGCAATACCTTTAAGCTCGGCAAGTGCTGCAGAAGCCTTGTTTTCTGCTTTGAGGATAGTAATTGTTTCGGTCTTTTTGGGATCGACCGGCAATTTTTGTAACTCCGACATGTCCCAATTATAGTCTTTTTTGGGATATATAGTCAATACACGTACCAAATATCTTAAAACTGGTACACATCAATCCGCTTCTTCGCCGGGCATCTTTATTCGTGCGGAGGGTTCAATACCCTGTTGCTGCGCAACGTACGCTCTGCGTCGAGGTTGTTGATTCCGAAGGATGCGAAGCAAATCCGACAAGGTAAATGTACAATTTTGGTGTGTATGCTTAGCGGAAAAAAAGCGGGATGGCAGCTTTGTTTAAGCTCATTGAACAGAGTTTTTGAGCTTATTCTCCCTTTTTGCCCCCTGCCGCTGAACATTCCGATTGGTCTAATGAATAAACCATTCGGAATGTTATTATTTGTTCAAATTACGCTTTTGCAGCTTCGCAAAAGTCCGCCATCGGTTTTAAGAGATTCGGTACTAATACACTATTTAAATTAAGCTTACCTTCAGGCGGGTTCTGTTTTAAAATAGGTTTTGTCAAAGCTATCGATTCACCCAAAAAATAGTAGGTATATTTCTTATCCTCGTTATTAAACAGATTTACCCCGCTTTCCCATTTAAAAACCGGTAAATTACCGAAGACCTTTTGCAGCTTTTCTCGCTCTTGAGCAAATGTAAGTTCTACATCTTCAATGGTAACGTCTTTAAGTATAAGCAGAATGGGCGAATAGCAGCAAATACCGTTTATCCCTACTTTTTCTTTTGCCGGCAATGTAAAATACGGTGCAAAAAAATCAATGCGGTCTGCCGACTGTTGATCTCTGCGGTAGATGTTATGCCCGATAAACCGCTGCAATTCCTCAATATTACCGACATCTTGAATTAAGATGTGTTTGTCTTTCATAGAATCAAATAAATCCATAGTCTAAAACTCCTTAAATTATAAAAATTTTGTTCAAAAATAGTGAAAATCGGACACGGATGTCCGATTTTCACGGGCGACAAGCCGCACGAAAGCCAAGAAAGTTGAAGCTGATGTCAGGACTGCCATTGGCTCGATAGGCGGCACCCGCATCGTCGTCCCAGCTGCCGCCGTGTCCGACGCTGTTAGAACCTGACGCGGCACCGGTCGGATCCTGACCGCCCGTAGGTGTTGTGTTGCTGTACCAGTCCCAGTACCATTCACATATGCTTCCCACTTGTCAACTTCATGGGTTGAAAGATTTGTAGGACTTGCGGTAAATGTAATCTCGCTGTCCTTTAAGACCTTGCCGTCTTGTATCTCAGGATTCGCTGTAAGGTTTCCGCCTTCATGGACAAGACTTACAGTGTAGTAGACAGGCTTTGCTTTTTGCGGACAGCCTGTAAATAAAAGCCCCGCCGCCAACAACAATAATGAAGTATGTACTGCCCGATTTAAGACCTTAGTCTTAAGTTTGAAATTAGTGTTCTTCATAACTAATTTTCTCCTTATTAAATAAGTTAATTTATACAAAAACCGCCAAGCCGAATAAATTCAGCCCAGCGGTCTTTAGATTGAGAAAAAATTTTATTTATAAGCTTTGCGCAGCTCAAGCAAAAGCTTGAACGTCTTTGCACCCCTTGCGGTTTATTTTCAAAAAAGAAAGAGCCTATATGAGAAAAATAAGTATTAGCAGTTCTAATTTGAGATGCTTCCTCTTAAATCTTAAACTTTTTAACCTCATCCGCAAGGTTTTCAATGCTTATCTTATTTTTTTGAGTAATCTCGTTTACTTCCTGGACTGCATTGTTTATCTCGATAACACCCGCAGCCATTTCGTTCATTCCATCGGTAATAACCGGCGTAAGGCCGTCCGGCTTTTGCATTTCTCCGGCTGTTTGTCCGCCGCCTTTTAGCATTTCGGCAGAGCCTTCTTTTACTTCCACCGTTACTAATAATCCGCTTATGATAAACAATTTTTCTGCGGATATAGCGGGTATTTTTAAAAAAATAAAATATATTTTTGGAAAATTACCTCTCTTGATTTTTTCCGTTTTTGCATTATAATATTAAGAATATGAAACGAAAACTTGTAACGTCGGCGCTGCCGTATGTAAATAACTACCCGCACTTAGGGAATTTGATCCAAGTATTATCTGCAGATGTGTTTGCCCGTTTTTGCCGGTTAAAAGGGCATGAAACCCTCTATATTTGCGGAACCGATGAGTATGGTACCGCTACCGAAACAAAGGCTGCGGAAGAAAACAAAACCCCGCAAGAGCTTTGCGATTTTTATCATAGGCTTCATGCCGATATTTATAATTGGTTCAACATAGCCTTTGACTATTTTGGGCGTACTTCCACACCGCAGCAAACCGAAATTACGCAAGCTATTTATAAAGATTTGGAAGCAAACGGCTATATCTGTGAGCATACAATCGAGCAGCTGTACTGTCCCTCGTGCAAACGCTTTTTGGCAGACCGCTATGTACGCGGAGAATGCCCTGTTTGCGGCTATGCCGATGCGCGCGGCGACCAGTGCGAGCATTGCGGAAAATTGTTAGACCCTACTGAATTGAAAACCCCGCATTGTTCTTCTTGCGGAGCAGTCCCTGAAGTAAAACAAACGACACACCTTTATATCAATTTGCCTAAAATTGCTCCGGAATATGAAAAATGGCTTAATGAGGCTTCAAAAGCAGGTAACTGGTCTCATAATGCCATCCAAATTTCAAAGGGATGGCTTAAAGAGGGCTTGCAGGAACGGGCAATTACCCGTGATTTAAAATGGGGAATACCCGTGCCGAAGACCGGTTTTGAAGATAAGGTTTTTTATGTATGGTTTGACGCTCCTATCGGCTATCTTTCAATTACGAAATGCTGGGCGGATATAATCGGCACTGATTGGAAAAACTGGTGGCTTGACCAAAAAGACGTGGAACTTTTTCAGTTTATCGGAAAAGACAATATTCCTTTTCATACGGTAATTTTCCCGTGTTCGCTTATAGGTTCCGGAAAGGCTTGGACTAAACTTTTCCACATGTCCGGTTCGGAATACTTAAATTATGAAGCGGGTAAGTTTTCAAAATCTAAAGGAATCGGTGTTTTCGGCAATGATGCGAAAGACTCCGGTATTCCCGCCGATATTTGGCGTTTTTATATTTTTTACAACCGCCCCGAAAAAAACGACACGCAGTTTACATGGAAAGATTTTCAAGAGCGAGTAAATAGCGAGTTGATAGGCAATTTGTGCAATCTTGTAAACCGGACAACTACGTTTGTTTCCCGCTACTATGACGGAAAAATTCCCGCCGTATGTAATCCCGATACTGTACGCGAAGATATCCGCAAGGTTATTCTTTTGTTGCGGGAAGAAGCTGCAAAAAGTTTTAAGAAAATTACGGAACTTTCCGATTGGGCTGATTTACGGGATTCGTTTCACGAAGTGTTTGCTCTCTCGTCAGTTGCAAATAAAGCATTTCAAGACGGAGCCCCTTGGAAAACCCGTGAGAGCGACAGCGAATTTGCGCAAGCCTTAATTTCGGAACTTTGCTACTTAATAAAAGATTTGCTTATTTTGCTGCATCCGTTTATGCCGCAATATGCAGATCAGGCGGCAGGTTTTTTCGGAATAAAAATTTGGTCGGGAAATGTCTTTGACGAAAAAGCTCCCAACTTTAAAAAACCGGAGGGGGCTTTCCTTTCTTGGAAAGATTTAGGCTGCCGTACGGGGCTTACAAAAGTTGAAAACCCTGTAATTATTTTTAAAACACTTGACGATAAAACAATCGATACATACCGTGTTCGATATTCAGGAAGCCAAAAGGATAGAACTATGGAAGAAACAATAGCTGCAAATGAAGATAGGGCAAAACAAGTAAAGGCAGAACAATCAGCAGTCAAAGTTAAAGCCGAAACATTGCCTCCCGCTGAAATTTTCTCAAAAAAAATAGCACTTAAAACGGCGAGAATTGTCGCAATCGAGAAACACCCTGATGCCGATAAACTCTATATCGAAAAATTGGATGACGGTTCCGGAGTGGAGAGAACAATCCTTTCCGGTCTTGTTCCGTTTTTAACCGAAGACGAACTTTTAGGCAAAACCGTTATTATTGTTGATAATTTAAAACCCAGAAAAATGCGCGGTATAGAATCGGCGGGTATGCTTTTAGCGGCAAGCTGGTATGATGAAGAAAATAAAGAGCATGTCGAAGTTTTGCAAGCTCCATGGGCAGCACCCGGTACGCCGGTAATTCTTAAAGGCGACGTTGCAAATCCGGAAGACGAATCGGAAGTTTCTGCCTTTTATGCACAAAAGTCCAAAACGATAGATGCTGACACATTTTTTTCCGCGCCGATTTTAGTAAAAGATTTTATTCCGCAAGTAGAGGGAAAAGAGCTGATTGCAGCAGGCAGGGGTTTAAAACTTTCATTTGTAAAAAACGGTGAAGCAGGATAATCGCCGCTATTTTGTATTTTTCATAGAGGAAACTAATGGATTATATCGAAAGCCTTTTTAATAAAAATTTTTTAGAATATGCCAGTTATGTTATTAAGGATAGAGCGATTCCTGACTTGGAAGACGGATTAAAACCCGTTCAGCGGAGAATCCTGCATTCACTTTTTGAAATGGATGACGGAAAATTTCATAAAGTGGCAAATGTAATAGGGCATTGTATGAAGTACCATCCGCACGGAGACGCTTCAATCGGCAATGCTCTTGTTGTACTCGCTTCAAAAAATCTTTTTATAGAAAAGCAAGGGAATTTCGGCAATCTTTACACCGGCGATGAGGCTTCCGCACCGCGTTATATTGAATGCCGTGTAAATGAGCTTGCAAAAACTCTGTTACATAATCCGAATATTACGCATTATACAACATCTTATGACGGGCGGAATAAAGAACCCGTTACGTTTAGAGCAAAGATTCCCGTTGTGCTTGCAATAGGAGCAGAGGGAATTGCCGTCGGTATGTCTACAAAAATTCTGCCGCATAACGTAATAGAAATCATCGAAGCTGAAAAGCAATATCTAAAGGGAAAAAGTTTTAAACTGTATCCCGATTTTCCTACGGGAGGCTTAATTGATGTTTCGGGATATGAAGATGGTTTGGGGAAAGTGCTTGTACGGGCAAAACTCGACACATCGGATGAAAAGCGGATTGTGATAAAAGAACTTCCGTTCGGCAGTACAACCGAGAGTATGATAACCTCGATTGAAAACGCTTCAAAAGCGGGTAAGGTAAAAATTTCGGAGATAAGCGATTATACAGGCGAATCTGTTGAAATTGAATTAAAACTTCCGCGCGGCGTTTACAGCCAAGATGTAGTTGACGCTCTGTATGCTTTTACGGAATGCGAACAGTCTATTGCGTGCAATCTTTTGGTAATAAAAGATAATCTTCCTGTGCAAATTACGGTTACCGATATTATAAAGAATCACGCAAAGCAGCTGCTTCAAATTTTAAAAGACGAACTTGAATATGAACGGAATATGCTTACCGATAGATTGCACTTGCGTACGCTTGAACGCATTTTTATTGAAGAACGGATTTATAAAAAGATTGAAACAATGAAAACTGCGGACGGTGTCATTAATGCAGTCATTAAAGGGTTTATTCCATTTAAAAAAGAATTAGTCCGTGAGGTTACAGAAGACGATGTTGACAGGCTGCTTAAAATTCCGATAAGAAGAATTTCGCTTTATGATATAAATAAAAACCGCGAAGAAGTACGCGAGATAAATAACCGCTTAAAAGAAATTACAAAACTTCTAAAAAATTTAAAAGATTATGCCGTTTCAGTTTTGGATGGAATACTGAAAAAATTACCCGAAGAAGAATTCGGAAGAAAAACGGAGATTACAGGTTTTACAAAAGTTGACGTTAAAGAAGCCGTAACTCGCGATACTCCTTTACGTTATGATGAAGAAACCGGTTATCTTGGAACTGCGGTTACCACCGGAAAAGAAATTTTGCGGGTAACGCCTTATGACCGAATTTTTATTTTAAGAAAAAGCGGAACCTATACCATAATGGATGTCCCCGACAGAGTGTTTGTTGATACGGGAATGTGGTATTGCGGTTTTGCAGAGAAAGAAGCATTATCGAAAATTCTTTTTACGGTAATTTACAAAGACGCAAAAACAAAATATCCGTATATTAAACGGGCAAGAGTTGAGGGGTATATTTTAAATAGAGATTATGTTTTTGCCGCTGAAGCGGAGGAGATTCTTTTTGTAAGTACAAAACAAAAGTTTTCGTTTACGGTTAAATATGTCCCCAAGCCGCGCATAAAAAAAACGGAAGATAGATTCGCTGTTGCCGATTATGCCGAAAAAGGCTTAAAAGCCCAAGGCGTGCGCTTAAGTAGTAGAGAAGTTCTTTCGGTTGAAGAATTATAATTATAGGGCATCTGCAAAAAAACTTTAGGTTAAAGATTTGTACGTGAGTAAATATGGCGTACTGCCGTCAAATATTACAGCCTTTAGCCGCTTATTCGTGCGGAGGGTTTAATATCCTGTTGCTGTGCAACGTACGCTCTGCGTCGGGGCTGTTGACTAAAAAAGCTGCTGCGATAAAGCCGTAAAATTTTTTTTGTATGCGTGCACTTTTATATTTTGTAAAACCGTGTTATACTATTTATTAAAGAGGGGTATAATGACAACAGGGACTATAATTACTTTAATGCGTGAGGGCATTGGAATTATTTTAATGATTTCCGCACCCATTTTAATAGCGGCGCTTTTAGTGGGGCTTATCATCGCTATTTTTCAGGCTACAACATCCATTCAAGAGCAAACACTTACATTTGTACCGAAAATATTGGCGATACTCGGAATGCTTGCGCTTTTGGCAGGCTGGATATTCTCCGTATTGCGCGGTTACTTTATTTCGCTGATGGACTTAATTCCGCAGCTGGTACAGTAATGGTAGCTTTTGTTCTACAGGTAAAAAGTAAATAGCATGCAGCCTTTCGATTTTATTTTAAATAAAGAACCCGTTTTTTTACTTGCTGCTGTGAGAATTTTTGCAATGTTAATGACATCGCCTTTAATGTCTATGAGGAATGTGCCGCGTGTTGCAAAAATCGGCTTGGCGGGACTTGCTGCTTTTATGGTTACTCCTTATGCGTATCCGAATATTAGTGTACCCGATGCTTTTACTTTGGAATATGCGCTTCTTCTTTTAGGAGAAGGCTTAATAGGCGTTTTGACCGGATTTTTTATAAGTATTTTATTTTCTACTTTTAGTACCGCAGGGCAATTTTTTTCTTTCCAAATGGGTTTCGGCGCTTCCGAAGTTTTCGATGCATTGGCTCAAATAGAAAATCCGCTTATGGGGCAGTATTTTAATTTTATTGCAGTTCTTATATTTTTAAGAATTAACGGGTTTCAAAAAATATTTTTGGGAGGAGTAATGAAGAGTATAGAAAATGTAAACTGCTTCTTATTCTTGCAAAGACAAAGCGTTCTTTCCGATTATCTGCTTCATGCAGTCGGCAACCTTTTCTTAAATGCAATGATAATTTCTCTTCCTATTATGGGAACTTTAATTTTAATCCATGTAACAATGGGGCTTTTAACAAAGGCTGCTCCTCAAATGAACCTTCTTTCGGAGGGGTTCCCGATTACAATATTAACGGCATTTTTAATTTTGGCGGTTGCACTGCCTTTCTTTATAAATACGTTTGAGATTATTTTGGAAAACGGACTTTCGTCTTTTTGGCTTTTATTAACGGAACTGGGCGGTACAAAGTGAAAGATTTAAAAACGGCTTTTTTTTATAAAAAATATTTTGATGCGGAAGCGGATGAATTTAATCGGTTAATAGGATTGCAGTGGTTTGCCGCAGAAGATGAGGGAAGAACCGAAGATCCAACCGAATATAAAA
Organism: uncultured Treponema sp.; assembly: GCA_938045195.1. Lineage (GTDB taxonomy): Bacteria > Spirochaetota > Spirochaetia > Treponematales > Treponemataceae > Treponema_B. The sequence goes on along the minus strand of CALINC010000019.1, from coordinate 10,755 downwards.
TTCGTAAAGCTAGAGAAGAGGGGCGTGTTGCAAAAAGCAGTGATTTAAATGCCGCCCTTGTAGTCCTTATTCCGGTAATTGTTCTGATTATATTAGCTCCGTATATTTTTAAATCCTTAATGGAGCTGATTTCTTTCTTTTTTGAACGATGTACTACCGAAAGTCTTTTTAATGGTGCATGGTTTTCTGCCTTTATTATTTATTTGTTAAAAACGGTTTTGCCTATTGCAATGGCGGCAATGATTTCGGGAGTGCTGGGAAATATCATACAAAACAGAGGTTTTTTATTTTCGACAAAACCGATTAGCCCCAACTTTCAGCGGATAACTCCCAATTTTGCACGGTTTTTTAAAAGAGCTTTTTTTTCGGTAGAGGGACTTTTTAATTTGGCAAAATCTCTTTTTAAAGTTTTAGTGATAGGTGTTATCGGTTTTCTAATTATACGTGCAAATATTTCTACAATGATTTCGACATTACAAGCGGGTTTTGCAGACTCCGTCTTTTTTATTGCAAAAACCGCTGCAAAAATTTTAGCCTTTGCCTCGGCGGCTTTAACGGCAATGAGTATACCCGACTATATATTTCAAAGAAAGCAATTTATGGATTCTCTTAAAATGTCTAGAACTGAAATTCTCGATGAGTATAAAGAATTGGAGGGAGACCAAGCGGTAAAAGCTCAGATAAACAGGCGTATGCAAGAGATTTTACAAAAAAGTGGAATTAAAAATGTTCCCGATGCGGATGTAGTAATTACAAACCCGACACACTTTGCCGTAGCACTTAAGTGGAAAAAAAATGAAATGCCCGCACCTATGGTCATTGCAAAAGGTGCAGATGCAACGGCACAAAACATAAAACGTATTGCCCGTGAACACGATATTCCCCTTATGGAAAATGTTCCGCTTGCACGGGCTTTATATAAAAATGTCGATTTGGGGCAAATTGTTCCGATTGAATATCATAAATCGCTTGCCATTATCTTTTCAAAACTTTATACTATGTCAGGTGTTGCCCCAAATTTAAAACACAAAAATAAATTTTAATCCGATTTTGAGGAACGTCCTACGCATGGCAGTTATAATATCTAATTAAGTTTATTCGTGCGGAGGGTTTAATACCCTGTTGATGCGCAACGTATGCTCTGCGCCGTAACAAAGGGTGGTTGTTGATTGCTGTAAAATTAAATCCCTTTTAATAATATTTAGCTTTTTATAACGGATAATTTAAATAAATCTTTTACGGACATATTAAAACCAAAACGGAGAATTAATACCGCTGCGGTAATGATTGCAGCGATAATTAAAACCGCAATAAACCATTTTTTTCCGGTTTTCTTTTCGGCAAAGGGGTCGTGCGCCATTAAGCCGCTTTCCGGAGGAATTACACCTAGCTGCGTCATAGAACTGCCGAACGGAATATTGATTTTAAGCTGTGTGTTTATTGCCCAGCCGTTCGCTTCCAAAATGGGGCCTATACTTCGCTTCCTTAATTTTAAAGCCGCAAGAACCGTAGACGGTCCTGAGATAATCAAGATAATTCCTATTATACCTAAGGGGAGTAAAAAGCCCAAGCCGAACAGAGCTTGTAAAATGCCGCTGACAAGAGCGGAAACACCTCCTATTGCTGTGCCTAAGAGGGCTATAGTGCCTAAGTCTAATTTTTTGGGAGAAGCGGTTTTATCCGCCGTTTGAACTCTGTCTACGCTTGCAACCGCCGCTGCCGTTTGGGCAAGTTTTTCTTCAGATTTTTTATCGGCTTCGGCAGCCCGTTTTGCAATTTGTTCTTCAATCATTGCAGAGAATTTTCTGTAAGGCATAAAAAACGCTTCCCGTAAACTTATCGGATTTATGACAACCTTTGTTACGGCAGCATTCCACTCGTTACCTTCTCTGTCGTAAAAAACTCCGTTTCTACCGACAACAATAGTATTACTTGCACCATTAGTAAACATTGCTAAAAGTTTTTTTGTTTCGCCTTTTCGCGTTATGCTGCAGTAAACTAAAAAAGAACCGGTCATCGGGTCAAGGTTTGTATGGCGTTCATCTTCGGTTAAATAAAAACATAAGTCGGCAGAACGGGAATCAAAGTATAAAACTCCGGCTTGAAAAATAGAGCCTTTCCCCTCATAAAAGTCGGAAAAGGTAACTGAATTATTAAGCAGACGCAATATATCACGGCGGAATAAAACAAGTTTTTCCAACTCACAAATTCTGCCTCTTTCAATTTCAATTGAAATATTTTTCTTGATAAAACCTAAAAGTTTTTCTTTTTGTTCGGGCTTTATCATTTCTTCCAAATATTCGGGAGTAATTTTAGAAATAACTCCTTGGGGTTTTGATTTTTGCCAAGAAGCATAGCCGGCGAGTTTTTCTTGAATTTCATTCCAATTATTTTCGGAAAGATGCTGTAAATTTCCTAACAGAGGCGTTACCGCTTCTTTGGAGAAGGCGCATATTTTATCTGCCCATGCGGGGTTTATACCCTCATTGAGCGGAAGAGGTCTTATTTCGTCAGGCGATGCAAGCGGCAGCGACTGTAAAAATTCATTTGAACCGTTTAAATTTTGGGTAATCAAATTTTTAAAATTGCCGCTGTCGGCGCAAAGACTGGACTTTGCGTTCGGTTCATATTGTGCAAGTTTACAGCGGATAAAAAAATCATTAATTTTTTCTTCCACTGCTCTTAATGCAGATAGGGCTTTTTCTGTTTGTTCCGGGTCAAGCGGAAGTGTTCCGTCTTTTGGCAGATTTGAATTCCATTTAAGAAAAACATCCGCTTGTTTATAAAATGTGTCAAGAACCGATTCCGCAGCGGTTCCGTTATCTATGTCTTTGTAAGACATAGAGGCGATTATCGCTTCAAGTACTTTTTGCAGTTTTTCTTCGCTAGGAGCATCATCAGAAATTTCTACGGACTTGGTAAGAACGTGTTCGGTAAAGAATTTTTTTTGTGTATAAACATCATCGACGCTTATTGCATTTTCCGTTTGTTTGTTTATGTTAGTTAATAAAGTCTGCGCTGAAAAAGCAAGCTCTTGATTTTTTATTTCATTAATAGGAACGGCGCTTCCCTCTTGAAAAAGAATATCGGGATGCTTTAAATTTGCACAAATCCAATCTACTGCGCTTAAAATTTCTTCAGGTTTTATACTGCCGTCATTGTCGGAATCGAGGATTTTTGCAGTTTCGGCATCAAAAAAAATGCCTTTTGCAGGAATAGACAGTGCTGTCCATAATTTTAAATCGAGTTCCCGTAAATGCAAAAGATCTTCGCCCGATTTTAATTGTAGCTGGGTTACTCCCCCGAATTTTGCAAAACTCCATTTATATGATTTTGTCTTGTTTATCTTCACTGAATATTCCTCCTAACGTAATAAATATCCGCCTATATTATATTAAAATATTCCGGTATTCAAGGGGATTTGCTTATATTTTTTAATATGTCTGTTGTTCCGAATTTCGCTTCCTATATTAATTATCAATTTTCAGGGTATCGGTATGAAAAAGGATTTTAGCTCTAAAGTCATCATCATACATACAGCTTCTTTTGTCTAAAGTAAGTATATCCATATCTGATGCCGTCCAAACACCAATGCAGATTATTTTCGATTGCCCGGCGGTTGCCATGGATTTTAAAATATCTACTCTTGATTTTTTCTTCAAAAAAATATAATATTGAAAAATTATTTTTTTTGAGGTATTTTATGGCTTTTTTTTATGATGAACCTTCACACACGTTCAGTGAATATTTGCTTTTGCCGCGCTTTTCGGAAGCTAAGCATATACCGCAGGCAGTTTCTTTAAAAACTCCTCTTACCAAATTTAAAAAGGGAAAAAAGCCTAAAATCAGTTTAAATATTCCATTGGTTTCTTCTATAATGCAATCGGTCTCGGATGATACTATGGCGGTAGCTCTTGCGCGGGAGGGAGGTCTTTCGTTTATTTTCGGTTCTCAATCAATTGAAAATGAAGCGGCAATGGTTGCCCGTGTAAAAAATCATCGTGCCGGTTTTGTAGAAAGCGATTCCAATTTAAAACCGGATAATACGTTGTCGGATGTACTTGAACTTAAAGCAAAAACAGACCACACAACCGTTGCCGTAACCAATGACGGCACGGCGCACGGAAAACTTTTAGGGGTCATTACGGGGCGGGATTACCGTGTAGGGCATATAGCAGCCGATACGCTTGTTAAAGAATTTATGACACCGATTGAAAGGCTTCATGTTGCGGAAGAGGGCGTTTCATTAAAAGAGGCAAACAATATCATTTGGGAGTATAAATTGAATTCTCTTCCGGTTATCGATAAAAACGGAAACCTTATCGCTTTTGTTTTTAGAAAAGATTATGAGAGCAACACTGAAAATCCTCTCGAATTACTTGATGAGAAAAAACGTTTTATGGTAGGTGCCGGAATCAATACTAGAGATTATGCAGAAAGAGTGCCGCCCCTTGTTGAAGCCGGTGCTGATGTTTTATGTATAGATTCTTCGGACGGCTTTAGCGAGTGGCAACAGCAAACCATTCAATTTATAAAAGCAAAATACGGCGATGCAATTCCCGTAGGTGCCGGTAATGTCGTAGACGCAGACGGCTTTAATTTTTTAGCGGAAGCGGGAGCGGATTTTATAAAGGTAGGAATCGGCGGCGGCTCAATTTGTATTACACGCGAAACAAAAGGAATAGGACGCGGACAGGCAACAGCTGTAATTGAAGTTGCAAAAGCCCGCGATGAATATTTTAAAAAACATGGAATTTATATTCCGATTTGTTCCGACGGCGGCATAGTTTTCGACTATCACATAACACTTGCTTTGGCAATGGGCAGCGACTTTTGTATGCTCGGCAGATATTTTGCACGTTTTGATGAAAGCCCGACAAATAAGGTTTTAATAAACGGAAATTATATGAAAGAATATTGGGGAGAAGGATCTGCGCGTGCAAGAAACTGGCAGCGCTATGATTCTGGGGGCGAAAAGAAACTTTCATTTGAAGAGGGCGTTGATTCTTATGTACCGTATGCAGGAAAACTGCACGACAATATTTCAATAACATTGAATAAAATCCGCTCAACAATGTGTAATTGCGGTGTTCTTTCGATAGAAGAATTTAAAAGCAAGGCGAGGCTTACACTTGTTTCTTCCGCAAGTATTGTTGAAGGCGGACCGCATGATGTTGTACTCAAAGATATGGGGCATTCTGCCGGAACCAATTATTAAAAGTCGGATACGCTTATGAAATTTATATTAAACGCTCAAACAACAGCACAACGTAGGGATTTGATTTTAAATTCTTCTCCAATTAAAACATTGTTGATTCTTTCGATACCGTCATTGATGATGGCATTATTGCAAGCTCTGATGCCTTTTACTGACGGTCTTTTTATTAACAGACTTACCGATCACGTAACTGCAAGCGCGGTAAGTTTTTCTCAACCGATAATTTCAATCGTTCTTGCTTTAGGTTTGGGTTTAAGCGTGGGTGCTTCTGCAATTATAGGTCAACTTAACGGGCGCGGTGATATTGATGAGAGTAAAAAAGTTGCAACGCAAATTTTTGTTTTCGGATTTTTACTTGGAATTGTTTCGCTTCCGTTTTTATTTTTGCTCGGAGCAGGAATAAGCACAACCCTTAAAAGTGAAATTGCTCCGAAAGTTTTCCGGTATATTTCTCTTTATTGTATTGTAATGCCGTTCAGTTTTATGGAATCGATTTATAACGGAATTAAAAATGCAAACGGAAAACCTGAAGCTCCTTTTATCAGAATGGTAATTATGCTGATAATTAAACTTCTTGGCAATTATCTTTTTTTATACTTGCTCAGGTGGGGAATTGACGGATGTGTTGCAGCCTCTCTGCTTGCAAATATTGTCGTTACGGCGTGGATGTTTTTTGATTTATTCATTAAAAAAACTCCGGATAAATTGACGTTACAAAAATTTAAATTTTCAGTTCCTACGTTGAAGCAGCTTCTAAAAGTAGGGTTTCCTGCAATGATAAATTATGCGTTTGTGTCAGCCGGATTTTTCCTTATCAATAAAGAAATGGATCCGTATGGTGCAATTGTTTTAAACGGACAAAGTATTGCAAATAATATTTCAACCGTATGTTTTAATATACCCGGCTGCTTTTCCGCAGCAGTAACAACAATGGTAAGTATGCACATTGGTTCGGGTAATCCGTCAAAAGCAAAAAAGTCGTGTTTTTTAGGTTGTCTTGTCAGCGCATTAAGCGGAGCGGTATTAATTGCAATTATAGTTCCTTCATCGGCTTTTTTGGTTTCTCTTTTTAAACCGAAACTACCCGAAATCGGAAACATTGCAGTTATCGCTTTACATATTTATACATATTCCGTTATCGGGTTTGGCATTTGTATGACCGTACAAGGAGCTTTTATAGGATTAGGTAAAACAAAAATTCCGCTTATTATCGGTATTTTGCGTATTTGGTTTTTGCGCTATATTTTTATTCTTGCAACGGAAAAATATCTTACCTATTATTCAATTTATTGGGGTAATTTATTTTCAAATATAACAGCGGGAACAATTGCCGTTATTTTAATTTTAAATACAAAATGGGCTTCAGGAATTAAAAGCTGATAAAATATAGTATTCGGATTATAAGAGTACATGGATATATTCTTTACTCATGAACTTGGAGTATTGTTACAATGAAATTAGATATACATTTTGAATTCTTAAATAAAAATAATATTGGTAAATATATTGAATATTTAGAAATTGCACGGTCCGAAGAACCTGATATGATGATGATAGACGAATTGGATATACGAAGTCTAAAAGAAAGAATACATGATCCGTTTTATAATAACACCAGTTCTCTTCTTGCTCTTGAAAAAGATACTGTTGTCGGGAGGCTGGAATATCATTTTTATGGATGCATACAAGATGGATACCGCATGGCATATATTGATTGGTTGTATGTTTTGAAAGACTATCGTCATAATGGTATTGCGCAAATGCTGTTTAAAGAATTTGAAAAACAATGTGTGCACAATAAAATAAATCAGTATTTTTTAATTGAAGCAACGAATGAAAATGCAAAAAGATTTTATCAAAAATTCCGTGATGCGGAATTCGGCAATGAAATTGTTTTGCGAAAAAATATAAAATCCGAAGGGTATACTATTTAAAAGGAACCGTAAAACAACATGATAAAGGTCAACAATCTTTGCAAAACATATAAAGTTGCAAAACGGAATGCCGGCTTTTCCGAAGCGGTGCGTAATGTGTTTAAAAGAAATTATGAATACATTCACGCTTTGCAGGATATAAGTTTTTCTATAAATGAGGGTGAAACCGTAGGTTACATCGGACCAAACGGTGCAGGTAAAAGTTCTACCATAAAAATCTTAAGCGGTATTCTTATGCCCGATTCGGGAGAGTGTACCGTAAACGGTTTTATTCCGTGGAAAAACCGAATTGAATATGTAAAAAATATAGGTGCCGTGTTCGGTCAGCGTTCACAGCTATGGTGGGATATTCCCGTAATAGATTCTTTTGCATTATTAAAAAACATTTATTCAATTCCTCAAAATATTTACAAACATAATTCCGAAGAATTAATTGCGCTTTTAAATTTGGAAGAAATTATTAAAACACCCGTGCGTCAGCTTTCTCTCGGACAGCGTATGCGCTGCGAAATTGCGGCATCTCTTTTGCATAGTCCTGCAATTCTTTTTTTAGATGAGCCTACCATAGGGCTTGATGCAGTTTCAAAATTAGCACTGCGTCAATTTATTTCCGAATTAAATATAAAACATAAAACGACAATTATTTTAACGACGCATGACATGCAGGATATTGAGGCGATTACAAACCGGATAATTTTAATCGGCAAGGGTAAATTGCTTTTAGACGGAACACTTGATGATATAAAAAAAGAGAATTTAACTTTAGATGAAAGTTTGGCGGTATTATATAAGCGTTTAAATATTGCATCGGATAAAAATGAAAATACTTTGACGGAATAAAAATGAAAAAATATTTTGCAATTTTTAAAATACGGTTTATTGCTAATTTGCAATATAGAGCCGCCGCTTTTGCAGGAATTACAACTCAATTTGCATGGGGCTTTTTATCGGTGTTTTTATATAAAGCCTTTTACGAAACAGCCCCGCAAAATTTTCCAATGAGTTTTCATGCGGCGGTTTCTTATATTTGGATACAGCAAGCCTTTATTGCATTTTTTGCAATGTGGATATTTGAGAGTGAAATTAATGAATCAATTATAAAAGGTTCTGTTGCATATCAAATGGTGCGTCCCATACGCATTTATAATTTATGGTTCGTGCGAACGGTTTCACTGCGACTTGCACGCGGCTTATTACGTTGTTTTCCGATTTTATTTACTGCATTTCTATTACCGGCTCCTTATGCCTTAGTATTGCCCGATATGTTTATATTTTTTATCTTTTTATTTTCTCTTATTTTAGGTTTACTTACAGCATCGGCATTTATAGTTTTAATTTATGTTTTGTGTTTTTTTACTATTTCACCGAAAGGCTTACAAATGCTTTTTATTTCTGCAACTGAAATTCTTATCGGTCAAGTTATTCCATTTCCTTTTTTCCCAGATAAGCTCCGCAGGGTTTTGGAAGTATTGCCTTTTACCGGTATTCAAAATATTCCATTAAGAATTTTCAGCGGTGATATACACGGAAATAATGTGTATTTTAAAATCGGCTTACAAATATTCTGGCTGGTTGTTTTAATATTGTGCGGAAAAATAATTTCATCTTATGCGGAAAAGAAACTGATTGTTCAAGGCGGGTAAAAGACAATGAAAAAGAATTTAAAACTTTATGCTAATTATATTTCGGTATTGCTGAAAAGTGCTATGGAATATAAAACTTCTTTTTTTCTTTCCGTTATCGGACAAGCATTAATCACTGTTAATGCCATTGCAGGAGTTTATTTTTTATTTGCAAGGTTTCACAGTGTAAAAGGTTTTACCTTTAATGAAATAATATTTTGCTGTTCAATAGTTTTAATGAGTTTTTCAATTGCCGAAAGTTTTGCACGAGGCTTCGATTCTTTTTCATCACTGATAGTAAACGGAGATTTTGACAGGATGTTAGTAAGACCGCGCAGTTTAATTTTACAAGTACTTGGTAGTAAATTCGAATTCGGAAGAATAGGACGAGTATTGCAAGGTGTATTGCTGTTGATGTACGGAGTTATTTACGGGAACATCCATTGGACTATCGGAAAAGCCGTAACTTTGTTTCTTATGCTTACAGGCGGTGTCGCCGTCTTTTCGGGGCTTTTTTTAATTTACGCTTCGCTTTGTTTTTTTACGATTGAAGGTTTGGAATTTATCAACATCTTTACAGATGGTGCAAGAACTTTCGGCGTGTATCCTATTTCAATTTACGGAAAAAATATGTTAAAAATTTGCACCTTTATAATTCCATATTCTTTATTTCAATATTATCCGCTCTTATATTTATTTGATAAAACTTCAAATTCCGTCTTCATTTTTTCACCGGTTGCTTCAATTTTATTTTTAATTCCATGTTATGCTTTGTGGCGGTTCGGTGTAAGTAAATATAAATCTACAGGTTCTTAATTAAAGACTTCGTCATATAATCTCTTACTGTTTATAAGTTTGTAACATACAATTGACACTGAATTTATCACTTATTGACATACAAAAAAGAATGATATAAAATATTTTTATGGATTCAGTTGATGGTTTGCAAAAAAAAATTGTAAAAAAAATCTTTGTTTTCAGTTTGGTTTTATTTTTTTCTTCATGTTCAAAATTTACGGTTGAAAAAATTACACCTAAAAATGTTAATGCCGATGTTCAAGTTTTTTCAATAAGCGGCAAACTCAATGCTTTTCATTATGTCCCTAATGAAATACGCCATAAGGGAATTGTAATAACTTTAGGCGGGTCGGAGGGAAGTGCAGGCGAGTGGTATGCGGCACCGCTTGCAAATCTGGGATATGAAGTTTTAGCCGTTTATTATTTTGGGAAAGGTAATCTTCCTAAATTGCTCTCTGAAGTCCCTCTGGAATTTTTTGATGAAGTACTTAATTATATAGAAAAAAATTGTAAAGGTAAAAAACCGATCACATTAATCGGCGGATCAAAAGGTGCTGAACTTGCAGCCCTTTTAACCATGTATTATCCGCAAATAGATAATATCGTTTTGTATGCACCTGCGCATGTCGTGTTTCAAGGTTTGGACTATACTTCATCAAAATCCTCTTGGACGATAAAAAAACAAGCGGTACCTTTTGTTCCACTGCTTCAAAATGCCTATTCAAAAATTAAATATGAAGATAATGCTATGGTTTTGCGCCTTATGTATGAAACGGCTGTGGAAACGGCACCTGAAGAAATATTAAAAAAGGCTTCAATTGATTTATCTAATTTTCAAGGGAAAGCTTTAATTTTTGCAGGAGGCTGCGACGGTCTTTGGCAGTCCGATAAAGCTGCGGAAATTTTGCATAAACAAAAACCTGAACATATAGAATTGCATATTTTTGAAAAAGCAGGACATAGCTTCGGCTCACCAAGTGCAGGAAATCCCGCCGTTATAGGGGGGATAAAAAATGGAGGTTCGCCTGAAGAAAACAAAAAAGCGGCAATAGAAAGTTCAAAGCTTTTACTTGATTTTTTAGCAGCTTTGCATTGAAGCTGTATTCAGCGTGTTTTTGGGGTATATAGTATTGAATATCATAGGAAAGCGATATTTTTTCGTAAATTTTACTTGTTGTTGACA
>CALINC010000018.1 GCA_938045195.1 uncultured Treponema sp. | reverse complement strand
TTTGATAACTTCTTCAAGAGTCATTGAAGCCGAATTATAAGTTTTACAGTTAGGCCTTGCAAACGTGATATGCTCCGCTGAAACCAAAGAGCCTGCATAAATAATTATATCGGCTTTTCCAATCAGCTTACGCCCTTTTATCGTAATTAAATCCGGATCCCCTGGACCCGCTCCTACAAAATAAACCATACTATTCCTTATAAAATAAACCTTCCTTTTTTGTTTTTATAAGAATTATTCTACTATTCTTTAAAGCCTTATGTCAACGGCTAAAAATGAATCGCCGCAATTAAAATATACAGGTGTGGAAATTAATTTTGTAATCAACAACCTCGAAGCAGAGCGTCGGGGTATTAAACCCTCCGCACGAATAAAAATCCTTAGTATCTACACCTTTCAAACCCTGCCAATCTATAATGCAATTAGTATTGAAACAGCTATGAGTACGGCAAATATAGCTTACCACATAATAATTACTTCAATGTTCAGTTTTATGTTATACATAAAAGAGAATAAAATCACGGATAAGGAAGATTTCTTTAGTAGAAAAACAACTTATTATCAAACGGTAATTTTGCCGGGTATATTATCCGAAAAATACTATAAGCAAAAATATTCTAAAAATGCAATAAAAAGTGAGATTATTTTATAAGAGGAACAATAATAACTCTGTGCAAATGAGTACTTTGCTATTTATCAGCCTGCTCAACATATTATTTTTAGTATAAATTATTGAAAAAAATATAAAAAAACCTTGACAAAACGGGGGGGAGGGGGTAGAATAAAAGAAGAGCGGAAAAACCGTTCTTATAAATTTTTTATATGGAGGCTGTTTGATGAAAAAACAGGCTTTATTTGATGTCGTGCTATTGCTGACTCTGACCGGTTCGGTTATAGGCTGCAATAAGGGTAAAGATGAAAAACTAGGAGGAATCCTGAATGATTGAAAAAGGAAAGAAAATTAAGGTTGCCGTTGTAGGCGACGGAACGATGGGACACGGTATTTCCGAGGTCTTCGCAAAAGCAGGACATACAGTCCAAATAATAGGATTAAACGATGCAAGTCTTAAATCGGCTCTTGACAGAATTAAATTAAGTCTTAACGAATTTGTTGCCGAAGGACTTGTTTCTGCATCCGACATTGATACTATAGTCGGCCGTATAAGCTTCAGCACCGATATCCAAAAAGCCGAAGATGCGGCTATTGTTATTGAAGCCTTGCCGGAAAATATGGATCTAAAAACCGAAACATTCGGAAAACTGGAAAAGATTTGTCCGCAAGACACTATTTTAGCAACTGCCAGCGGACACTCTGTTTCAGAGGTAATTGCACAAGTAAAAAAACGCGATAGAGTAATTGCTACTCACTTTTGGTTCCCGCCGCAATTGCTGCCTCTTGTTGAAGTATGCGGTGCGCCCGAAACTTCAAAAGCAACAATTGACACAACCTGTGAATTGCTGAAAGGTATAGGGAAAAAACCGGTAGTTATTGATAAAGAAATTGACGGTTTTATCGGTAACCGAATCCAATTTGCCGCTTTAAGAGAAGCATGGGCATTATACGATTCCGGTGTTGCAACCGCCGATGCTATAGATTCTATCGTGCGTTACAGCATAGGCCGCCGTTATTCAGTTACCGGTCCTATTGAATCCGCCGATGTTGCAGGACTTCCAGTTATGGTAAACTTTGCTGCTTATCTTCAGCCATCCTTATCAAACGATAAAGACCCGCCTGCAAAACTGTTTGACTTAGCTAAGGTGGATGGAAAAGTTTATAACCGGTCAAAGGCAGAAATTGATAAATTGATTGCAGCCCGCAAAAAAGAACTGTTCCGTTGGCTTGCTGCCGATATGGAAGAAACAAAATAGAGGTTTAAATTAAGCTACTAAAATAGCGTCACTTAATTTAAACTGCAAGTTTGCTTGCGGCGTTAACTGCAAGCAAACTTGCTTCATTGTATGTACGCTGCCAGCGTACTAATTGGATAATCTCCAAAGTTTACACTTTGTTCAATTATTCAACTTTAATACTAAGAATGTAAAATAAAAAAGGATGCTTATGTTAAAAGATTATATTCTATACATTATTCTGGGAGGAATAATTATTGTTAACGGTCTTTTTGCCGTTAGATTTTTTATTGACTATTGGAAGCATAGACGGGAAGCAAAAGAAGAACCCGGACACCCTATTCTTATTTGCTGTAGTTCGTTTGTGCTTTATTTTTTATCTACTTTCGGCGTTTCCGATTACGCTCTGTCAACGGCGTTTTACCGAGCAACTAAATGGGTTGACGATAAAAAGCTGCCCGGCACACTTAATACACAATGCGTTCTTCCTGTTGCGGTTATGGCTTTAGCATACATAAATTCAATAGAAGTCGATATTTTAACTTTAGTGTTGTGTATTGTGTCACAAACTTTAGGCTCGTATATTTTACCCAGATTTGTAGTAAAATTTCCCATTAAAATTATCAGACGGGTTATCGGTTTCGGTCTTTTAGGGGCTACCGTATTAATTCTTTTAGGAAAAATGAATTTATTACCAATAGGCGGTGAATTGACTGGTTTGACCGGCATAAAATTATGGGTAACCGTAGTTCTCTTTGCCGTTTTCGGTGCAATGAATACTATCGGTATCGGCTCTTATCCGGTTACCATGCTGACCGTCTATGCCATGGGCTTAAATCCCGTTATCGCTTTTCCGATAATGATGGGTGCCTGTACATTTTCCGTACCTGTAGGCAGTATGGAATATGTCAGATTGGGACAGTATGCAAGAAAAATAACATTTATTTCTTCTTTTGTAGGTATATTGGGCGTATTATTGGCCGTTTTTGTGGTTAAATCCATGAACATATCCATGCTGCAATGGCTGGTGGCTGCAATTTTAGTATATAGCGGTGTAACAATGCTGCATCAGGAATACGGCCGTAAAAAACAGCAGGAATAGAATAAACTACCTGCATCTAAAAATAATAGTGTTTTTCAGCTACCGAATCCGCCGGTTTTAGGGAATTGATTCTCAAATCCAGCAGAGAGGGGTGTTCAATTAAATATTTTTCCAATAAATATTACTGGTCTATTGAAATTTACAATTAGACTAGAATGCAAAAAAGCAAGGCTATACGCTAAAGACAAAAAATATTAAATGCCGCCTCTAAAAAGATGAAGTTTTTTAGAAGTGTTCTGCTATTTTTCCCAACTATATATTTACCTCAACTACTTGTAATTATTTTTAATAAATATTAACATATTATAATAAATATAGAGTGTCTCAATCTAAACTATTTTTGGAGTATGATTATGAACAATTTGCCTAAGGGCTTTGATAGCTTGGCTGAAGCTCAGCAGAAAAAATTTTTAGCTTTAAAAAATCTAAAAGATGGAGGCGGCAAGGTTATCGGCCTTTACTGTTCCTATGTACCTACCGA
>CALINC010000017.1 GCA_938045195.1 uncultured Treponema sp. | reverse complement strand
TCATAAGGTGGTTGCAGTCAGCTTTAATACCCTTCGTTACGACGCAGAGCATACGTTGCGCAGCAACAGGGTATAACCCTCCGCGCGAATAAAGAGTATAGACCACACTTTATAACCGATAACCTAAGGCAAAAGCTGCTCTAAAACCGATACTTTTTTGCCTTCCAAGTTTCCTATGGATAGCGGCCCTATCTTAATCTCGCCCGTAACGGTCTTATTCACAATTTTACCGGTAAAAGATATCGCCGTAGACGTGGATTCTATATTCATTTTCCATGATCCTGTAAATGATCCGTCCGGGTTTACTGAGCCTGTAATATCATGGACCTGAGTAATCCCTTTTATCAGACATTTTCCGGTGAAACTGCCTCCTTTATTAACGGTAAATTGCCAAGTTCCCGTATAATCTACAGTACCCAACTTCAGTTTAACGGTTCCTGTATAAGGACCGATATAGCGTGCTAACCGGAAATTATCACATCCGGCAAATACTAAAACCGACAGCATTAAAATTCCAACCAACAATATTTTTCTTTGTTTCATTTTAAACTCCTTCTCATAAATTTATGAGTTCCCCGCAAGCGGGGCTATCGTATAGTATATATCTCTTTTGATGACGTGTCAAGGTTTTGATGTCGAAGGTTTTGAAACCCATCACGGAAATCAATTTTTATAGACGGTATTTTTAGTTCAAAGGGCAAGTGCAATCAAATAACGCCTCTTTTAGATTTGATTTACCGTTTTATTTTTTTTTCGTCATTCGTTTGGCAATCTATACATTTTAAAGCATAAGGTAAAGCCTTTAAACGCTCCTCCGGTATCATAGAATTGCAGCGAATACACTTGCCGTATTTTCCGGCTCTTATTCTGTCAAGAGCCGAATCGATTTTTTGAAGTTTTTTTACATTTGCTTCTCCTACAAATTCAAGCATAGCTCTATCGGTACTATATGATGCTAAATCCGCAAAATCTTTAGGAATACTGTTTTCCAATGTATCTTCATATTCTTCATCATTCCGTTTTAATGAAGCAAGAATTTCATCGCGCTCATTCATCAAAAACGTCTTCATTTCGTCAATAAACTTCTTTTTCATGTATCTCTCCTAGTTGACAATTTTATTAATAGACTTTAAAATTATACGACTGAATGTAAAAAAAATCAAATGTTTTTTTGCATTTTTTTCATTTTTTTTGGAGGTTATGTGGCTAAAGAAGAAGCGATTGAAGTGGAAGGAATTGTTAGAGAATCCCTTCCGAATACTATGTTCAGAGTTGAGTTAAAAAACGGTCATATCATTTTGGCTCACTTATCGGGAAAAATGCGGAAGCATTATATTAAAATTGTTCCCGGCGATACCGTTAAAGTAGCTCTGTCGCCTTATGATTTAACTCGCGGCAGAATTGTTTTTAGGGAGCGTTAAATACGATTAGCCTATAATTATTGAAAAAAGGAGTTATAGGCTGTCCTTATATCTTTTACTCCTCTTATAATCAGCGAAAAAGATAAAATCAATCCGAAAATCCCTAAGAAAGCGGCAGTTTGTATGAGCAAAATTCCAAATATGATTGACAGTATGCCGTATAAGAGTGTTCTCAATTTACCGTGTGTTTGTGTATTTTTTGTATATTGTTTGTTTTTCTCCCATGCATCGCGCCGCATTTCTTGCCAATCGAAACCGAACGGATCGTCATCAGTATCTCCGAAAGGATTTTGAGTGTATCCGCCGTATGAAGCACTTTGCCTTTCATGCCGTGCAGATTGGAAAGTGTCCGAAAAACCGCCTAAATCATAATTACGCCGCTTCTCAGGATCGGATAAAATACTATAGGCTTCATTCACCTTTTTAAATTTTTCCTCGGCGGCTTTATTATTAGGATTTTTATCGGGATGATACTTCATTGCAAGATTACGAAAAGATTTTTTTATCTCTTCGCTGTCGGCATTTTTAGGAACATTCAAAATATCATAATAGCTTTCCACTATCCGATTACCGTCCCTTTAAATGGTTTTCCGTTTAGAACATTTTTGAGATTTTCAATATCGCGCCCGCCCGCACAAATAACTTTAATTCCCGCATTTTGCGCCCGTATACTGGCTACGGGGTCAAAGGGAGTATTTTTGCCGGGAATCCATTCAGTGCCGACTATCTTTATAAAATCAACCCACGAAATTGTATCTATCGGTTTTGCATCTGCATTCTTTTTGGGGTCATCAGTATAAACCTTTTCTATATTGGAAAGATTTACTACCGTTTTTGCTCCGAATTTTTCAGCCAAAAGGACAGCATCGTTATCGGTTGAGAAACCGGGTTTCCAGCCGGCGGCAACTAAAATCCGTCCGTCAAAAGCTTCAACAGCTGTCGGGTCGCAAACGACCGGATTAAGGCATAGGTCTGAAAAAACCGCTTTTACGAGCTGCGCATTCAGCCTTGTAGCTGCTATGCCTATCCAATCGGCTTCTTCATTTAAAGATGATATGCCGCATAATGCAGACGTCTCTTTATATGCCTTTTGATAAATACGGGCAGGAGCACCGCCCCCTATTACCATTATCAATTTTCGCGAAGAAACTTCAGCGAGCCATTTTCGTACCGTTTCGGCAAATTTATGTAAAAATTCGGAATCGGGGTTATCGGGAGCAACAATAGAGCCTCCCACAGATAAAACCATTACCATACTTTCCTCCATATCTTATCAAATTCCGGCAAAACTATCTTTACCGGTTCCTTTTTAATATAATATATTTTTTGCTTTAATGCAATAATAAAAACATACTCCGGATATACCTAATGCGGGCTATTTACACAAAAATTAATTTTGAATTAAACCCTCCGCACGAGTAAAAACCGTTACATATTTCTCATAAAAATCAAAGTTACTAAAAAGTGCCGATAATAAAACTATGGAACCGGAAAATATATATTGAAAAGTATGCCCACGATGGAATTTTTGCGGAAATCAACACCCTCGACGCAGAGCGTACGTTGCGCAGCAACAGGGTATTAAACCCTCCGCACGAATAAATGGACAGGCTTCTACAAGTGAGAAAAATCGTGCAAGATTTGAAAAACGGAAAGCATTCTGCATAACAAATCCCGAATTGAATGGAAATGCGAAATTTAAGAATACAACACGGTCCTTATAGTTGCCTTATTAATTCTTTTCTCGTAATTCTTTGAACCATAACTTGTAAGCAAAGTTTTACTTTGCTTATCACATTCATCTATTTCCCAATACCCTTTTTCCAGTCTGTTATTTATATTTGCTATTACTTTTATTACTGTTTTTTTATTGTGTAGGGCAATTTATTTTATAGCTTACCTTTATAAAAACCGAAACATCCCGAATTATGTAATAATACGGTATGCTCCGGTTTTAGAGCTGTCCGTACTTAGTGTATTACTTTGTTTTTAAGTACTCATTGATAGAGGCGGCGGCTTTTCTGCCTTCACCCATCGCGAGAATAACAGTTGCAGCACCTAACACAATGTCTCCTCCCGCCCAAACGCCGTGAATGGAAGTTTTTTGGTTTTCGTCAACAATTATGTTGCCTTTTTTAGTAACTTCCAAGCCATGGCTTGTTTGAGCCATCAGCGGATTTGAATCGTTTCCCAAAGCAACAATAACTGCATCGACTTTTATTTGGTGTTCTGTGCCGGGTTTTGCAATGGGCTTTCTTCTGCCAGATTCATCGGGTTCGCCGAGTTCATAATCCAAAACTTCAATTGCACACACCTTTCCGTCTTTGTCGCCGATAATACGCGTCGGGTTTTGCAAAAAGCAGAATTCAACCCCTTCTTCTTCAGCGTGCCCTACTTCTTCAACACGGGCAGGCATCTCGGTACGGGTTCGGCGGTAAATACAGTATACTTTTTTACAGCCTAAGCGGTAACCCATTCGGGCGGCATCCATCGCAACATTGCCGCCGCCGATAACTGCAATGGTTTCAGCTTCATAAAGCGGTGTGTCAGAGCGTTCTGCATCATAGGCTTTCATCAAGTTAGCACGGGTTAAATATTCGTTTGCACTGAATACACCGATGAGGTTTTCGCCTTCAATTCCCATAAATTTCGGTAAACCGGCACCTGTTCCTATAAAAGCGGCATCATATCCGTCTTCTTGTAAAAGCTGTTCCAAAGTTTCGGTTCTTCCAACCAAAAAGTTGGTTTTAAATTCAACGCCCATTTTTTGTAAATTTTCCACTTCTTTAGCAACAATTTCTTTAGGCAAGCGGAATTCGGGAATTCCGTATACCATAACGCCGCCGGTTTTGTGGAATGCTTCAAAAACGGTAACCTCGTGTCCTGCCCGCCTTGTGTCGGCAGCAACGGTTAAGCCCGCAGGACCTGAACCGATAACGGCAACTTTTTTCCCTGTAGCAGGAGCAACTTCAGGGCTTGTAATTTTATTATTATTTCTTTCCCAGTCTGCAACAAAGCGTTCCAATCTTCCGATTGCAACTGCCTTATCAACCGATTTAAACATTTTCCCCACTGTGCAAAAAGCCTGACATTGCTTTTCTTGGGGACAGACGCGTCCGCAAATTGCCGGAAGCAGATTTGTTGTTTTAATCGTATCGACGGCTTTTTTATAATCACCCTCTTGAATAGCCGCAATGAATTCCGGTATCGGAATTCCTACCGGACAGCCTTTTACGCAAGGACGGTTTTTGCAATTTAAACAGCGGGCAGCTTCAAGCCGTGCCTGCTCGTCGGTATAGCCCATTGCAACTTCGTCCATAAGAGAAGCCCGTTTGTGCGGGTCAAGCGTCGGCATTTCCTGCAAGGGAATTTGAGTGCGTTCTTTCGGGCTGAGAGTTTTGCCTTTTAAGTCTGCCCAAAGCTGTTTAGCTCTTTCCGAAAGTTCTTCATGATCTATGTGTTTGATATTTTGTTCACTGTTTGTATGTTCCATAAATTTATTCCTCTATTTCTAATTGAAAATACCTGAGCGGCACTTGTGTTTATCCTGCTCTTCGCGTTCGCGGAAAGCCCTCATTCTCATCATCATATTATCAAAGTCAACCTTATGGGCATCGAATTCGGGACCGTCAACGCAGACAAACTTAATTTGATTGTCTACCGTAACTCTGCAGCCGCCACACATACCCGTACCATCAATCATAATCGTGTTAAGAGAAACTGTTGTTTTTATTCCGAAAGGACGGGTGGTTTCCGCGCAGAATTTCATCATAATGGGCGGGCCGATTGCAAACACCTCATTCGGCGGAGTTCTGCTCTCGCAAAGTTCTTTGAGCGGAACGGTTACTAAGGCTTTTCTCCCGTAAGAACCGTCGTCAGTGGTAATAATAAGCTCATCAGCGATAGCTTTCATTTCTTCTTCAAAAACAATTAAGTCTTTTGTTCTCGCCCCTATAATAACAATGAGTTTATTGCCGAGCTGTTTAAAGGCTTGGGCAATCGGATACATCGGAGCAACACCGATACCTCCGCATACGCAAACAACCGTTCCCGTTTTTTCAATGTGAGAAGGGCGTCCGAGCGGCCCTAAAATTGCGGCAATACTGTCGCCTACATTTTTGCTGCAGAGCTTAATGGTAGTCGCTCCGACAGCTTGAATAACCAGAGCTATCCAGCCCTCTTCAGCACTAGCGTCGGCGATCGTTAAAGGTACCCGTTCTCCGAAGTTAGTATCTATTTGAACAATAACAAACTGCCCGGGATGCCTGTTTTTAGCAATCTCGGGAGCTTCGACTTTCAAATAGAATACTTCAGGCGAATACTGCCGTTTTTCAAGTATTTTGTGCATAGTTATACTCCCATAAAAAATCATTTTATCAAAAAGAATCCGATTAACTATATCAAATTTATAAAAAAAAATCAATTACCGAATTTGGTCAATAACATGCAATTTCGATATTAAATACATCCCTAAGCTTTCCACTTATTTATTATTTCAGCAAAATCTGAAATCATTACATTGAAATTATAATCCGGTATTTTTTTTGTTTCTCTGCAATGGTTTTAAGAACAATTAAAAAATATTCTGCCGGTTTTTCTTTTTGTTGATGATGTGTTAATCGGCTGAATTCTTTTTCAAAATGTATAACTACATTTATTTTGCCTGTATCTGATTTCTGCCTTGCTCCATCTTAAATCCCGTTTTTCTTTTCATATAGTTTAGCTATTGATTCTTATCTCATTATTTGGAAACCTCTAAAAACTTCAGTTTTTAGAGGTTTCCATTAGATTTAACTTGCGATGTTTAACAGCAATCCCAATACATCCACACCTTGTCGAAATTTCTGTTTTTCAAATCGTCTTTGTTGATAAAAAAATGTGCCGTGCCGGTATCACCGAAAGCAATTTTGTCATCGCTATCGATTTGCAAAAGCGAAATATTACTAATTACTTTCCCGCACTCATCAAGTAAAAAAGGTTTAGTCATTAAACCAATTTATTAATGTTTTGGTGACAGCGGTACTACCATCTGCCGATTTTAACTCTATATAATCATTCACGATAAAAGATACAACAAATAAAGAAAAATTATTCCGGCAGGAAATAGCGTTACAAATAAAAAACTTGATTCAACTTTACTAACATTATTTAAATCCATATTGCTCCTTTCCTAAAACTGTGTAAATGACTGTTTACATATTAACAAAAGGAAGCCTTTTGCTAAATCATACGGTAAATTGATTAACGGAAATACCCCAGCTGTCTATTCAAATAAACTTTTAAGAGTAACAGCTTCTGTTGTACCTTCTTTTACAACTAACGTATAATCATCAATCGCAAATTCGTAAGGCTTATTACCGCTCACTTCAATCTTCT
>CALINC010000016.1 GCA_938045195.1 uncultured Treponema sp. | reverse complement strand
TTCGGCGTATCGCCGGGTATCAACCCGCTTTCCTTTGTTATGATTTTGGGAACCGTGCTGATTACGTTTTCAATGCGGAAATTCCTAAAGAATTTTGCGGCGGCAAAATAAATGCGCACCTTCGGAGAAGGCGCCGACCGCAGCGACACGAGGAGGAATCACATGAAAAAGAACGTCATATTTTTTGCAATCGTATGCGCTTTTGCAGCGGTCTTTTTTTTATCGTGTACTTCAAAGCGCGGCGGCAAAACGCTCTACCTTTTTAACTGGACCTACTACACTCCCGATTCCGTCATTAAGCAATTCGAAGAAGAATTCGGCGCAAACGTATGGATAGACAGTTACGCTTCCAACGAAGAAATGTTTGCAAAACTGCTCGCGGGTGCCGCATCCTATGATATCGTCTTTCCCTCGCAGGATTACGCGTCGATTATGATAAAGCTTGACATGCTCAAAAAAATCGATTTGTCAAAAATTCCGAATGCACAAAACATAAGCCCCTTAGTTTTGGAAAAAGCCGTTTACGATCCCGCGATGGAATACTGCGTTCCGTATTACATGGGTGCGGCGGGCGTTGCGGTAAACAAAACCAAGGTCGCGCACTACGAAAAAAGCTGGAACATCTTTGCCCGCACGGATTTGAAAAACCGCATGTGCATGATGGACGACATGAGAGAAGTTATCGGAGACGCGCTCGCCTTTGACGGAAAATCGGTCAACAGTTTGAACGACGCCGACCTTGCACAAGCCGAACGGCTCATCGTCGATACATGGAAGCCGAACCTCGTAAAATTCGACGCGGAAGGCTTCGGAAAATCCTTCGCTTCAAGCGACTTTTGGGTTGTGCAAGGCTATGCCGAAGCCGTTTTCGGCGAAGTGCCCGAAGACAAATGGCACACCGTCGACTTTTTTATTCCCGAAGAAGGGGGGCCTATGTACATAGATTCCATGTGCATATTGAAGGGCGCGCGCAATTACGATTTGGCTTTGGAATTTATAAACTTTATTCACCGCCCCGAAATCTACGCGCAATTTTTGGACGCTTTCCGTTTTCCCGCCGCCGTAAACCCGAAAGCCGGCGAATTTATGAAAAAAACACCCTTCTACTCCGCCGACGAACTTGCAAATTGCCAAATAAAAGAAGACTTGGCCGAAGGCTTGTCAAAATACAACGCCGTGTGGCAGCGTATCCGTTTTACGAAATAGCAGCATGGAACCGGCTATAACAATGCAGCTGAGGTCTGCCTTTCTATCAACTCAATAAGGCTTTTGCGTTTACGCTTCCATAAATGATTAATGATAAACTGCTCCGCTTGTACGGGATCTTTTGCCCTAATAAGATCAATGATTTTTTTATGCTCATTATGGGTCATTTTTTGTTCGCTCGGTGTCATAGGCGAAAAAAATACTTGCCGCATGGCTCTAAAACGCATTTTGTCGTATATGTCGCAAAGCACTTCGTTTCCTGCCATTTGTACTAAAGTACGATGGAAACGGAAATGCAATTCTCCGAATGAAACGGTGTCAAAGGGTTCCGCTGCAAGTAAAACTTCCATTTGTTTAAGGCAGGCTTCAAGAGGACACGGCTCCACCTTTTGCTCTATAACCAGACGAATTGCTAAAGCTTCCAAAAAAGTACGCACTTCTAAGATTTCCTTTACTTCCAAAGGAGATTGAGCACGTACATAAGAACCCGATTTAGGCAAAATGGTTAAAAGTCCGTCTTGCTCGAGATGTTTAAAAGATTCACGCACCGGCATTCTGGACAAACGGAATTCTTTAGCAAGTTTATTTTCCGATAACTTTACTCCCGCTGCATACTCCCCATTCAAAATACGACGTCTGAGTTCCGTATATAAATCTTCCACACTTATATTCAAATCCGGCATAAAAACTCTTTTGTGCAGTTTATCCAAAAAGGATTAATCGGTCAAATCGACGGTTTCCCGTATCATTTTTTCACAAGCGTTTATTCGTTCCGTATCATCCGCACTTATACCGGCAAGAGGCAGCCGTGCAGTACCGATATCTATACCTTGTCTACGCAAGATTTCTTTTATAACGGCATACATATTTGCCTTGCACGCAAGCATTGCATAAATAATACGGTTTGCGGCAAATTGAATTTTTCGTGCAGCTTGCACATTGCCGGCATCCATAAGTTCTTTTATTTTAATAAACAATTCGGGCATAACCCCATAAGTGCCGCCGATACCGCCGTCTGCACCCATTGCAAGACCGCCTACAAATTGTTCATCCGGACCGTTAAAAACAACGCAGTTTTCGCCGCCCTCATCTTTAAACATTTGAATATCTTGTACCGGCAGCGAAGAATTCTTTACACCTATAACGCGCGGATTTTTAAGCATTTCGCGGAACAGCGGAACCGTAAGGGAAACTCCGGCAAGCTGCGGTATGTTGTAAATGATAAAATCGGTATTCGCTGCAGCATCGGATATCTCGTTCCAAAAACGCGCAATACCGCTTTCAGGCAAATGAAAATAAATAGGCGGAATTGACGCTATCGCATCAACGCCTAAGCTTTCGGCATGCGCGGCGAGACTGCGGCTTTCGGCAATATTATTGCAGGCAACGTGGGCTATAATCGTAACTTTGCCTTGTGCTTCGGCAACAACATTTTCGAGCGTTATTTTGCGCTCTTCAACCGTTTGATAAATGCATTCTCCGGAAGAACCTCCGACATACAGCCCCTTAACACCCTTTGAAATTAAGTAGCGTGTAAGAGTACGCACCGCTTCGGCGCTTACATTTCCGTCTGAATCATAACAGGCATAAAAAGCGGGAATAACTCCCTTGTATTTGTCTAAATTTCTCATGGCAAAACTCCTTCCATTGTAATTATCATAAAATTTTTCATAAAATCTTTTAATCTTTTTCGATTTTAAAACTCCCGTTATCGAAACTTACCGTAATTTTTTTTGTTTGAGTTTTATCTTTGTTCGGGTAATCGCAGCGGTAATGCGAACCGCGGCTTTCTTTACGTTGCAACATCGCCGTCAGCATTCCCTGCGCAAGCGTAAGCTGTCCTTTGAGCATTTTTATTTTCCGTATATTAGAATGCTCGGGAACAAAAAGCAAATCTGACGGACACGGTTTTTCTATAGCGTTCTGTAATTCTTTTACTTTCACTATAGCGTCTCGTAAATCAGTTCCGTTGCGAATAACTGCAGCGCTGTTATACATAATTTGTTTTAATTCGGTTTGTATGCGCTCAAGTTCTTCCGTACTGACGGCAAAAGGCTGCAATATATCGGATAAAATACCGGAAAGCGTTTTATCTTTTACCGCAAGATTTTGCCGTCCCGATCCTGCAGCATATTCGGCTGCGGCACAACCTGCACGTCTTCCGAACACAAGACTGTTGGCAGTGGAAAGACCTCCTATTCTGTCCGCTCCGTGCATGCCGGAGCTGCATTCACCGCAAGCAAATAAACCGGAAATTCCGGTTGAACCGTTGCCGTCTGTTTTAATACCGCCGTTGCTCGCATGAAAAAAAGGAGCAATTCGTACTTCAATATCGGGTGAAATTCCCCTCGCCTTTTTAAGCCATGCAAAATAATCTTTAATCATTATACCTGCCTGGTCATTTTTTACTGCAGGAGTAAAAGATACGGGAGTACCGCTGTTAGTTTTTTTATATGTTTCAGGGGCTTTAAGAAATATTGATAATTCATTATTAGAAGCTAGTGAGAATATGGGATGCACAGGAACAAAAAGATTTTTTAAAATAATTATTCCTTTATGTATTCCAACAATATTAGCTGCTGCTCTTATGGTATTTATGAGAGCTTTTGCAGATTTTGGAACTCCTTTATTTATTGGAGAAGGATATAGAACTTTCCCAGTTGAAATTTATAATCAATTTATGAATGAAACTGGTTCTGATAAGAATTTTGCATCAGCTGTAAGTATTATTGCAATTATAATTACATCTTTAATTTTCTTATTACAAAGATATATAAATGGAAAATATAAATTTACAATGAATGCTCTTCATCCTATTGAGGCTAAGGAAGTGAAAGGGATAAAATCTGTTCTAATTCATTTATTTTGTTACTTAATAGTTTTTATTTCTTATGCTCCTCAACTTTATGTAATTTATACATCTTTCCAAAATACATCTGGAAAACTTTTCAAAAAAGGATATTCTTTAAAAAGTTATACAGAAGCATTTGGAAAATTAGGAAATGCTATTCAAAATACATTTTTTATTGGTGGACTCGCATTGATTCTAATTATAGTTATTTCTATTTTAATTGCATATCTTGTTGTAAGAAGAAATAATTTTGTGAATAAAACAATAGATACTTTATCTATGGTGCCTTATGTTATTCCTGGTTCGGTTGTAGGTATAGCTTTGGTAAGTGCATTTAATAAAAAACCTTTTGTTTTAGTTGGAACATTTTTGATAATGGTAATATCTTTAATTATAAGAAGAAATGCCTATACTATAAGATCTTCTGTTGCTATTCTTCAACAAATTCCTATTTCTATTGAAGAGGCAGCAATCAGTTTAGGAGCTTCTCGTATGAAATCATTTTTCAAAATAACAACACCAATGATGATAAATGGTATTATTTCAGGAGCACTTTTAAGTTGGATAACAATAATAACTGAACTTTCATCAAGTATAATTTTATATAACTATAAGACAATTACATTGACATTACAAATATATGTTTATGTGTCAAGAGGTAGTTATGGAATAGCTGCTGCAATGTCAACCATTTTGACATTAATGACAGTTGTATCTCTATTAATATTTATGAAAGTATCAAAAAATAAAAATGTAATGATGTAAAAAAATGGGTTGTTTGTCAAATAGTGTTGATAAAAAAGTTTAGACTTACAATTAACAGAACTAAGAGAATTTTTTTGAGAATAAAATCTTAAAAGATTCTCTTTTTTGTTTAATTA
>CALINC010000015.1 GCA_938045195.1 uncultured Treponema sp. | reverse complement strand
CCTTATGCTTGTCGGACTACGGCATTTCGGAGCGGCAAAAGTTTTTTATTCAAGGTACGGTCAATGGTGGAAAAACATACGAAGAGCTCGCTGTCGAATATCACGTAAGCACTTCGGTTGTAAAAAAAGATATGGCAGCAGCATGCCGTCTTTTCGGTGTAACAAACAAAGAAGATTTGAGAATTTTGCTGCTGCAGTATAAAATTGAATAGTGCAGCGGTTTGTCTTTTACTGCACAACCATAAAACTTTACCCGAAGAATTAAACGGATGTGCCTCGATTTTCACAATTATAAACACACCGTTATCAAACCTTGACAATGCATATTTTCGTTTACGGTTGATTGGTGTTCTGCAAGAATAATAATTTTATTGCCTTTTTTATCGTAGCGATACTATGTGTTACTTTTATACAAACCACCAGTCTGTTGAGAACCTGCAATAGATGCAAGTTCTACCCATTTACCGATTTCCTCTCCATCAATTTTTATCTCAAGATATACTTTCTCACCGGCAAATAAGGATTCCATTACCAACTACCAGAGTAATAGATGCAGCTTTGCCGTTTGCGGGTAAATTTTCGCATAATATGTCATGCAGTTTACTCAATCGTAAATTTCATCGGAAAAAATCCTTTAGGTTTTAATCCGTGTTTTATCCACATTTTTCTTGATGATAATTGACAGTCCAATAAGGCATTTACTATATTGTCTTCCGTATCCGTATTTATCGGTTTTGCACCAGCACCCATTTCAAATACGGTAGATAAAAATCGGTCATCGGCAAACCTTAATAAAAATACTCCGTTAGAAAAATAAAACCATATATCATAGCCTGTAAAATTCGGTTTAGAGAGTTTCATTATCCGCAGCTCCCATTTGTTTTGCTGTTTATATGATTCATCATATATCATCCATTCATACGCACAATACGATGAATTTTTAAGATAGGTATTCATTTTTTCTTTCATTAACGCAATGATTTTAGCTTCCGTAATTTTATTATCATTCCGTGTAGAAAATATTTGCTCATACTTAGTCTGCTCGTTAGTATAAGAAAAGTCGTCCTCTTCCCACCAGTTTTGTTCGGCAAAAAGAGAAATGCTGAATAGAATTATATACAGGATTCCAAATAGAAAATTTTTATAGTTTGTCATTTTTCTATCACTTTCCCCCAATATGTAAAAGATGTGCCGTTATTTGTAATGGTTACGTATAAAGCAATACCTTCCGATGAAAAAAGTTCTTTGCACATTAAAACAATATATGATTCACCGTCACTAATGTCATATTCATTTAAGGCTTGCCAACAGAGCCATACATTAAATTTTGAGAGTTTTGTTAAATTTCTGCCCGGTTCTTTAGAAAAGTTATCAAAAACACTCGATTCTTCATTTGGCGAAATATATATGGCAACTGCATAACCATCGTCCAGTGAGCTATCATCCACGTAATGTTTAAGATCCATGTTCTGCGCATAAGCCGCTGTAAAAACCGAACAAATAAAGATAACAGTAAGTATTATTCCCTTTTTCATATCAAACTCCTTTTATCGCAATTATTTTTGTAGTTTATTACGTGCCGCTTTTCTATCTTCTTCCGTAAATAAATCGCTCCACTGTTCCTCAAGGACAATACTTTCCATCGTCAATTCAGGATGCCCCAATTCATGAAGTTTAAGAAAACCTCCTTGAGGTCTTGGATCATGAATAAGCCTTTTTATCGCTTGTATTGTTCCATAGTCATTTCTCATTTGCATAAAATAAGTCGGCTTATATCCCAAGCTGTTCATCTTTTTTATGGCACCATCAATGTATGTTTCAAAGTCCATATTTTATCAAAACTCCTTTATTCTCTTTGAAGAGGCTTCCAAAATCGAAAGTATTTTTTGAAAGCCCCAGTTTTATTATTTACTTTTTACTTCCTGAAAACGATACTGTATTTAGTCCCTGTACCGCTATTTTACCGGTTACCTTATTATCACTTGCTATCTTTCCTGTAATGGTAAACGGTGTTCCTGCCAATTTCGTTTTGCCGGAACCTGTAAAACTTCCATCAGCTTTTATACTACCGCTGCATTCCGATTTTGCGTTAGATAATATTTGAAACCATCCTGTAAAATTTCCTGAAGCACTGACTGTGAATTCCCAATCGCCAACACCGGAATGATTTTCACCCTCACCGCCATAGGTTCCGGCATAAGCTATACCTGCTAACTTATTGTTCACACCTGAACATCCGCTCATCACCATTGCTGTACCAATTATCAAAACTAATGCAACAACAATTGAAACCGATCTTTTTTGTTTCATCTTAACTCTTCCTTCTTGAGATATAATTTTATGAATAGAATTATTTTTATGAGAAAAACAATAATAAGTTAAAAATTTATTTGTTAGAGATATTATAGCTAATAGAGAAAATGGGGAGGGGGATAAACCAAGACTAACATCTTTCTCTACTTTTTTAGTAAGCAAATTTGAATTTTGAGAAAAATAAAATTGAAAATAATCCAAAAATCTCTCAAGCATATATTTATATTAAGCCAAAGCCTAGAATCTGTCAAGGCTGAGTAAAACGGGTGTCTTATATTTTTTTGGATTCGCTATTGACGAATTTACAAAAAATCCTTCACCCGAAAAAATTAAACTCATTATATTCTACGCTCTGCTTGAAATTCTTTTTGTAGTCATTCATCACCTATGTCAACGGGGCATTTTACTGTTTTTATTAGCCGTGCAAAAAAATATTTTGAAGTTAAAAATCATCTTTCAGAAACTAAAATAACTACACAACCCCTTACTTCAATAGAGATAAAAAATCTTAATTTTTCTTATGGCGATAATCCTGTCTTTACCGATTTTAACATATCACTAAAAAACGGGTTTTACTATTTACAGGCTGAAAGCGGAAAAGGAAAGTCTACTCTAATAAAACTTATTACAAAAGAATTACCGGCCCCTGATAATTCGATTTTTATTAACGGTAAAGATATCAATTCCTATACTGAAGATGAACTTATCGGTGAAATTTCATATATTCCGCAAGAAAATTTTATTATTAATGGAACTATAGAAAACAACCTTTTTGTTCCTGTTGAACAAAAACAAAAAGAGCTTGATCTTGTCTGTGCATTTACCCTTGCAAATACTTTACATGAAAAAGGCGGCTTAGATGAAAAAAGTATTTCGGGAGGAGAAATCCGAAGGCTTAACCTTGCCCGAAACCTTGATTTATCAAAAAGCGTTATCATCTTGGATGAGCCTTTCAAAAATGTAGAACGCGAAATTTACAAAAAAATAGAGCACAATCTTATGCGAATAACCGATAAAATTATTATTGCCGTTACACATGAAAAGATTGAAGACAAAAATGCAGCGGTGATAAGCATTTAACTCTCATCATAAAACAAAACAATTTTCTCCATTAGACCTTTATCAACTTCAAAAAATTGTTTTTTGTCCAGATGTTTTTCAAAATACTCGGCTCGTATTTCAGGTGTAATTTCTAATTTCAAAGATTTTTTAAAACTTGTAAAATCTTCGCTGAGTTTTTTACCGTAACTTCTAGCTTCATCAGTATAATACAAATAATTATGACCTCTATTATCATACTCGATAAAAGTGAATCGGCTATTGTTTCCGAATTTTTTATAAAACTGTTTATAATTATTTTCAAAAGAAACGGTATCATCATCAGAACTGTGAATAACCATTATCTTTGCATCGGAATTTTCAAAGCCTTCCATGCATGAATACTCTGCATATTTTCCGAATTTTATTTTTTCTATCAACGAAAAATATGGCATAAAAAAATTAATCCATTTCCCGATAAAGCTGCCTCCATTATCTCTTATCATACCGATAGAAGAGTTAAAACCCGAAACCGTCACAACAGCCGCTATGTCCTTATGTAAATTTAAAACACTTCCAACAGAATAGCCGCCCCAACTGTGTCCGAAAAGCATAATCGGTAAATTTTTAAATTCTTCATTTTCTTTTACAAACCTGATTGCATAGTCAAGGTCGATAATCCCCTGAGGCAAACCTCCGACTCCGCTTCCTTCACTTTCATCATTTCCTGTAGCATCATAAGAAAACACCAAATACCCGCTTCCTGCCAAGTAATCTGCAACATCCATATAGGAATTATGCCCGCCGCCTCCAAATCCGTGAGCTATTATTATAAGCCCCTTATAACCGCTGTCTTCTTTATAATATTTATACGCAGTAAGTTTTTGTCCCTTATTTGAAGTAAAAAAATATTTTTTTAATTTCAATCCTTCAAATTCTTCTACCTGCCGCTTCATATAGGAAGAAGTTGTATATCTTAAACCGAAAGTATCACAATAGATAAAGTAAGCAATACCCATAGGCAAAATAAAAAGAACAAACACAACAGCTGTTATCAATAAAATCAATTTTCTTTTTCCTTTCATATAAAACCTTTTTTAAGCTATTAGTTTTACACCCATTTCTATAGCTATCTTTTTCAATTTTTTATCACAAGTCAGTAGTTTGGCATTTTTCATGTTTAAAGCAATTTCAATTGCGGCACTGGCATCAAGAATTAAAATCAACGTTCTCTGTCTTCACGCAGCAGTGCTACAGGGTTTGGAAGTTGATCAGTTTCAATGTTAAGGTCTTCCATTTTTTTTAAAACAAGTTGTCTTTTAGTTTTATTCCCTATCCTTTTATCAATACTATCCTGTAGCATTAAAATCGTTTGTTGCCCTATAGTTCTATGCTCTTTTTGTGCAAGAAGATATATTTGTGAATAAATTTCATCCGGTAAATCATGTACTTGAAGTATCGGCATAATCCCTCCTGCGCTACATTATACCATATTTATATATATAGGGTAATCTATAAAAATATCAAAGCTATCAGCAAAATATTTCTTTTACCTTTTCTTTAAATTTATTTCCGCGGTCGAATTC
>CALINC010000014.1 GCA_938045195.1 uncultured Treponema sp. | reverse complement strand
GTTTAACCGACCCTCAAAACAAGGCTTTGATATCGTGATTGGGAACCCGCCGTATATTTCAGCTCCCAATCAGGTAGCAGATAGATGGCTCCAAAAACAACGAAATCAATTATTGGAATTCGGAACATATAAAACATTATATCAGAAGTGGGATTTGTATATTCCATTTATAGAAAAAAGTTTACAGCTCTTAAAAAACGGTGGTATTTATTCACAGATTGTACCGTATCCTGTTACAAATCAAAACTATGCCAAACGGCTTCGCCAAATAATTATCAATAAGTACGATCTGTTTGAAATTACTGATTTGAAAGGTATAAAAGTATTTGAAAGTGCGACAGTTACAAATTGTATTCTGTTTATTAAAAAAGTTTTACCAAGGAATCATGTACGTATTTCAAATTTTAACTCAAAGCAAAATAACATAAAAGTTGTATTTACAAAATCATACACGGAACTTGTACAAGATGAAAAGACCGTAGTATGGAACTTAACGCAAGACATACGAAATACAAATCGTCATGCTACTATGTATACGCTTGGTGATTTTTGCTATATAAGCAAAGGGATGGTTCTAAATTCTGATGAAAAAATCGTGCAAGATAAATTTGTAAAAGCTGATTTAATTAGTGAATTAAAAGATGATATTCATAATATGAAGTTTATTGAATCGAAAGATATTGAAAGATATCATGTAAAAAGAATTAGATTTCTTGAGTATAACACAATGCGTGTTCCTAAAAGGTTGAGCCGCCCAACATTCAAAGAGTTATATTTTACAAAGAAATTGATGTTTAATCGGCTTGGTGATTTACAAGTCGTTTTTGATAAAAATGGAGAGTATACAACAAGCGATGCGATGTTTGTTGCTATACTTTGGAAAGATTTACATGGTGTTGAAAATAAGAGCATTACAACAAGTATAAAAAAATTTTCTCATCATACCCGTAATGAAATGGAAAAATTGTCTGAAAAGATACATCTATTATATATTCTTGCAATTATGAATTCACACTATGCAAATATTTTACTTACAAATATTCGTGGCGGTGACTACCATATTTATCCTGAGCATATAAGAAATATTCCTATTCCACTTGCTCCAAAAGAGCAACAAAAGCCCATTATTGATTTGGTTGATCAGATTCTTATAGCTAAGAAGAAAAATCCACAAGCAAATACCTGTTTACTTGAAAAGCAAATAGACCAACTTGTATATAAGTTGTATGGATTAACACAGGAAGAAATATATAGTATAGAAAAAAATAAAAGTTGAGGTGCCGTGCATACTATCGCTTTAATGCGTATACTACAAAGCGGAGGTAATCTATGATATACGCATATTTGCGGGTTAGTACAGAAAAACAAACGCTGGAAAATCAGCGGTTTGAGGTATGCCGTTGGGCTGAAGAGCGAAACATTACTATTGATGAGTTTATCGAAGAAGTTATGTCCGGCGGAATTTCGATTGGGCATCGTAAGTTGGGTGCTTTAAGTGACCGGTTACATGCAAATGATTTACTGATTGTACCGGAACTTTCACGGTTAGGCAGAAGTCTTTTAAATGTAATGAGTTTCTTGAATGCTTGCATTGAAAAGCATGTCCGCATTTTTTCAATTAAAGAAAACTTTGAGTTTGCAGATAATATCAACTCAAAAGTGCTGGCTTTTGCCTTCTCGCTTGCAGCGGAGATTGAGCGGCAGCTTATTAGTCAGCGTACAAAAGAAGCCTTAGCTTTGCGGAAAACGCAAGGGGTCGTACTAGGCAGACCTAAGGGGCGTAAAAATTCTTTATTGAAATTAAGCGGAAAAGAGCAGGAAGTTGAAGCACTGCTCAATAAAAAAATTTCAAAAGCTGCAATCGGCAGAATCTTTGATGTGCACCGTATAACGGTTGATAAGTTTATTAAAGAGCGCCTTAACAATCCGGTAATAGCGGAATAGCTTCTATCCTGCGATTTTGGAGCCGCCTGTACATGACGGTTCCAATAATTATATCGTCTAGTTTTTATTCCGCTTTTTCTTATCGGTTACTATTTATTATTTTTCAGCGGTTTAGCTAAACAACCAGTACAAGCAATTGAATTTCCTAAAAACGGCAATAGCTGGGTTATTCTTTCAGATATAGAGCAGCGTATTAAGCAAAAAATTGAAGCAGTCGGAACTCCACTGAAAGAGTGGAATATAAAAATATATCGAGGCATTTTAACCGGTTGCAATGAAGCATTCATCATAAACAAAGAAAAACGAGATGAACTAATAAAAAAATGTCCTAAAAGTGCTGAGATTATACGCCCGATATTAAGAGGCAAGGACATTAAAAAATATGGGTATAATTTTGCCGATAAATATTTAATTGCAACTTTTCCGAGTAGAAAATACAATATAGATGAGTATCCTGCAGTCAGAGATTATCTTCTTAATTTTGGTAAATCAGACGTAGAGTATCTATCCCAATATGGGGAGGACTGCTGGGGTAAAAACCGACTTTCACAATCGGGAAATAAAGGTAGCAGAAAAAAGACACATAATAAATGGTTTGAACTTCAAGATAGTATAGCTTATTGGGACGATTTTTCTAAACCGAAGATTATCTTTCAAGAAATCGTACAGGAAGGACAATTTATGCTTGATTCCAAAGGAGAGTTTTTTTGTAATGATACAGGCAGAATTATAACAGGCAAATCAATTAAATTTCTAATAGGTATATTAAATAGTAAACTTTTCTTCTTTGCAATTAAATATTTCTATGGAGGAGGGCTGCTTGGAGAAAATGGAGTAAGAATGAAACACACATTTTTTGAAAATTTTCCATGTATTGAAGAAAATGTCCAGATAAAGCAACTTATTGATACTGTAACGTCTGAAAATATTAAAGAAGTATCAAAAGAAATTGATCATAAAGTTTATGAGCTTTATGGTCTAGATGATGATGAAATTAATTTTATAGAAAAAATGAATTAATCGTTTAGTTGATAACTTTATAAATTGTTAATCAAAAAAAATATAACCTTACTATGCTTGCTGATTTATTAAAGATTCGATAAACCTAATTTCCTCATTTGATAATGCATACATCGAATAAATATCTGAATCTATATCGCAAGCTGTATTATATTGTAAAGTCTTATCAACTTTATCTTCTATTAATTTTTTAATTTCGCTATTCGGAATAGGTATTTTTAAAGGCTCAATTGCTTGTACGCTAATTAATAAATCACCGGTACCTGTGGTTGGAGAGCCTTGCAACATATATTTACCCATATTTGAATTTAATATACCAGTTAAATATTTTGCATACTTGCCAGCAGCAAAGCATGTACTATCCAATACAGCGAGTTTTTTATCATCAAATGCAAATCGTAAAATAGAGCCAACTCTTTTCCAAACTACTTTCGGTTTAGAAAAATCGTCCATATATGCACAATTTCGTAAATTATACGGGGTTTTTCCACGGTCATCTCTGACGGATATTTTACCCCAATAGTGATCTAAGTGTGCTTTAACAGCCGGATAGTCATCAATATTAATGGGAGGAATATCTTTCTCTCGGATACCATTATGTACATTGAGTAAATATGTATCTGCAAAATCATAGCTATACCGCTTTATATCTCTGCCACGAAGAATCGGGCGTATAATATCGACAGAATTAGGCGATTGCTTTATAAGCTCGTCTCTTTTAGTTTTATCGATAATAAAAGCTTCATTGCAGCCTGTTTTTATTCCGTAATTAATTTGGATATCCCAGTCTTTTAACGGTACTCCAACTTTTTCAATTTTTTCTTTTATTCTTTGTTCTATTGGGCTTAAAATAACCCAAGAGGAATTGCGAGGAAAAATAATATTTACAGCTTTGTTTTTTCGTTCAAGCAAACCGCTCCTATCTTTTAAACACTCCAGACCTCCCCGCAAGGCATACGTGTTTTGAGTATATGCAGCCTTGTGCAGTAGTAAGATATTTACATCCACAGTTGCATTTTCAAAAACTTTTTCACCGGCTAAGTCAATAAGAATCTTTGGTTGAGTCTGTTCTGCAAAATATTTACGGCTGGTTTCTCCATATCCTGCCCTCATCCATTTGTTAGATGTAATATAACAAAGGTGTCCACTTTTTCTCAGCAGAGCAATGCCTTTTTCATAAAAAAGTTGATAAATATCACCCATGCTATTAAAAGTATTGAACTTAGCCGGTTTATACATTTTTGCCAACTTACCGCTATCATCTTGCAATTGTACATACGGCGGGTTCCCAATCACGATATCAAAGCCTTGTTTTGAGGGTCGGTTAAAC
>CALINC010000013.1 GCA_938045195.1 uncultured Treponema sp. | reverse complement strand
TTGTATGCAGTTTTGCAAAATGCAAAACTGCTTGAAAAAACTTTTTTCGGGATTTTCAAATCCCTGCAAAAAGTTTTTATAGGAGAAAGAATGAAACAAAGAGTAATTTACAAAATAGGAAATCACGATTTAATACTCGAAACAGGGCATTTGGCAAAACAAGCCAACGGTTCAATTTACGCTGAATATGCCGGTTCGGCAATTTTAGCGACAATCTGTGCATCAGGGAAGGCTCAAGAGGGCTTAGACTATGTTCCGTTAACGGTAGATTATAACGAAAAATATTATGCCGCAGGAAAAATACCCGGCGGTTTTATAAAACGGGAAAGCCGCCCCAAAGACAAAGAAATCCTCGTGTCAAGGCTTATAGACCGCCCGATGCGTCCGCTTTTCAAAAAAGAATTCGGTAGAGAAATACAGCTCGTACCGACCTGTATTTCCACAGATATGGTAAACCCGCCTGACATCCTTGCCGTTATTGCAAGCTCTGCTGCCGTTCACATCTCAGATATTCCTTTTGACGGTCCCATTGCAGCTGCCCGTGTTGCGTTCAAAAACGGCGAATATATTATAAATCCGACCTTTGCGCAAATCGAGACAGCCGATATGGAAATTGTCGTTGCAGGTACAAAAGAAGGTATCACAATGGTAGAAGGCGGCGCTCATGAGGTTTCGGAAGAAGTTATGCTTACGGCGTTGGAAAAAGCTCACGAAATGATAAAAGAATTATGCAAAATCCAAGAAGATTTACGAGCTCTTGCAGGTAAAGAAAAACTTCCCCTCGCACCGCTTGAAATCGAACTTGAAAATAAACAAGCAATTTATGATGAAGCTTTCCCTCTTTTATCCAAAACCCTTTACCTTGCAACCAAGGTGGAACGCCGCCAAGAATCCGATAAAGTCCGCGAAGCAATTGCAGAAAAATATGCCGAGCAACTGGAAGACGAAATTCAGCTTAAACTCTTTAATGCCTTGTTTGAAGATATGGAATACACCATCTTACGAAAAAACATCTTGGATAAGGGGCTGCGGGTTGACGGACGCGGTACAAAGGATATCCGCCCTATAACCTGTGAAATCGGTGTTTTGCCACGTCCGCACGGCTCTGCGGTTTTTACCCGCGGCGAAACGCAATCGCTCGGTGTCGTAACTATAGGAACGGTCTTTGATGAGCAAATCTACGACGATATTGAAGGCGACCGAAGAGAAAACTTTATTCTTCATTATAACTTCCCGCCGTTTTCCGTAGGTGAAGTAGGAAGACTAGCCGCCGGAAGAAGAGAAATCGGTCATGGTAATCTTGCCCACCGCTCGCTGTACCCTATGCTTCCGTCCCGCGATAAATTTCCGTATACAGTCCGCGTTGTTTCGGAAATTTTGGAATCGAACGGTTCCTCTTCAATGGCGACTGTTTGTTCCGGCACTCTTGCCCTTTTACATGCCGGTGTTCCTATGAAAAAACCGGTAGCGGGCATCGCAATGGGTTTAATCACCGAAGGCAATGACCGATACGCAATTCTTTCCGATATTTTAGGAGAAGAAGATCACTTAGGCGATATGGACTTTAAAGTAGCCGGTACCGAAGACGGTATTACAGGCTTTCAGATGGACATAAAAATCGCCGGCGTTTCTTCCGAAATTATGAAGAATGCGCTCGCACAAGCCAAAGAGGGACGGATGCACATACTCGGCATAATGAATAAAACCATTTCTGCCCCGAATGCAGAGCTTTCTCAATATGCTCCGCGTGTCGAAACTATGAAAATTCCCGAAGATAAAATCGGTGCTTTAATCGGCCCCGGCGGAAAAAATGTTAAAGCAATTTCGGAAAAGTACAGCGTTACCATTAACACCGAAAATGACGGCACCGTTACCATTTACGGCAAAGACGGCTCTTCCGATATTAAAGGAGCATTGTCTATCGTAAAGGGTATTACAAGCGACCCCGAAGTAGGCACTATTTACGACGGTGTTGTCAAAAAGATTATGGAATTCGGTGCTTTCGTAGAAATTATACCCGGCAAAGAAGGCTTATGCCACATCTCGAAACTATCCCGCTCCCGCGTAGAAAAAGTAAGCGATGTTTTAAAGGAAGGGCAAGAAATTCCGGTAAAACTTTTGGAAATAGATAAACTCGGACGGCTAAATCTTTCATACATTGATGCATTAGAAGAGCGTCAAAAGAAGTAATATCGCATAGTATAAACGGCATTCTCAAAACGGAAAATTTTTAGAGGATGCCGCTTTCTATTTATTAACCGTAAGCCCTGCAATTTTATAAATAAAATTCATATCTGTATTTTCTTCAATGAGACTTGCCAATTTATTAAGTTCTTGCTCAATTTCGGCTTGTGTTTGGCTGTTTGTATTGCACTTTTTATCGGAATCTATCAAACTGTCTTCATCTGCAAGTTCCAAATGCATATAGGGAATTGTTGCGATTACGGGTATATTCAGCATTTTTTCAATCATAGTAATGCCGGAATCTAAAAGGCTTTTATCTCCGCGGAATTTGTTTATTATCATCCCTTTTATGCGGCACCTGTCTTTTTCGGGCAAGAGCATAACTGTGCCGTATAATTGAGCAAAAACGCCGCCCCGGTCAATATCGGCAATAAGCAATACAGGTGCATCAGCCATTTCAGCCATTCCCATATTTACTATATCATTTTGATTTAAGTTGATTTCGGCAGGGCTTCCTGCTCCTTCGATAACTACAATATCATTGTCGGCTTCAAGTTTTTTAAAGGTTTGTAAAATCATCGGGCGGAATGTTTTTTTATATTCAAAATATTCTTTTGCTTTCATTTCCGTTTTTTCCTCGCCTAGAATGATAACCTTTGCACCTGTATCGGTTTTGGGAATAAGAAGGATAGGGTTCATAAGAACTGAAGGCTCAAGCCCTGCGGCTTGCGCTTGAAGTGCTTGTGCCGTGCTGATTTTTTTTCCGTCCTGAGTGAGAAAAAAGCGTGAAGACATATTTTGAGATTTAAAAGGAACGGATTTTAACCCTTTGTTTTTAAATATACGGCAAAGACCTGTGCAAAAAAGAGATTTACCTGCCGAAGAGGTCGTCCCCTGAATCATAATAACAGACATAGTTTTTTCCAAAGATAACTACACACAAATAAATACCGAATTATTGTGAATATAAATTCAGTACTGATTATAATTACCCTAAGAAAACTTGTGCATTGTTATCTATCGCAAGTATTGTTTTACATTCGGAACATCTGAATCTTCCCGGTTTTGTTGCCTTTAATTTTTTTGAACAAATAGGGCAGGCAAAAATCTTCGGGAATATTTCCGTTGGTGCCGTAGATGTGGAAGACGTAAAAAATGCAACCGCATCCGAAAGAGAGTCTTTAATATTAAAGAACTGCGAAAAGCCTAATAATTGAAATATTTCATATACTTTCGGCTGGATATCCAATAAAACTATATCACCGCCATGTGGTTTTACCGTTTTTAAAAAAGCAGTAAACGAGCCGATGCCTGTCGAAGAAACATAATTCAGAGATGCACAATTAAAAATAATTTGTACAAATCCGCTTTCAATTAGTTTCGCAACTCTTTTTTGAAAAAAAGCAGAATTATACGTATCAATGTATCCGTTTAAAAAAACTATTACACATTTATCGAGACCTTCTACTTTTTGCAGCTTAATCTTCAAACTATCGTCTTTTTCTTCGTCAAAGCCTGCTATAATACTGTTATTACTCATAACCCTGCATTCTCCAAAATTTTACGCAATAAATTTCTATATCACCGACGGATAATTATACCCATTATTTAAAATAAAGTCAACACAAAAACTCTAAACTATCAAACCTTTTTTATATTTATCGGTTTTTTTTCGGTAAAACATAAGAAATTTATTAAAAATAAAAGTAAAATCCTTATATTTCATTTTTAATTAACCTTTATCCGATAACTCTAAAATGAGGTCAACTTCACCAATGCTGAGATTTAAGGCTTTTGCAATCTCGGCTTCTTTCCAGCCTTGCCGCGATAACTGCAAAACGTTTTCTTGTTTGCTTCGCGGGACAATGGCATCCTCAGTTCTTGCCTGTTTATCCGATTTAAATAAATCCGCCATTAATTTTAACTGTTCTTCCGAATTTTTGGAAATATCCTTTAAACGGGTTTCCGTAGCGGCAAGCCAGCTTCTTGCCTGCTTTAACGATTCCATTTTGGCATTTAAGTCGTTTACCGACGAATCCAACGATTCAATCCTCTCGCATACTTCTTCGGCTCTCCCCTGATTTGCCAAAAGGGTTTCTACAGTAACTTTTATTTTTTCGATTTCAGGCGGTAAGCCTATTATATCGGTTTTAAAGTTTTTTATATCGGTTTCAAGGGCTTTAAGATTATCAAATGCAGCATCTATGCTCTGCATAGTTTGGTCCAGCACTTCGCCTTTTTTTTCAAGCCTGCCGTAACGGGTATTTATGTCTCCGATACCTTCTTCAATTCTACGGATTTGAATTTGATATTGCTGTAAATCATCATTTACGCCGGTAAGCTCGATTATTTTCTTATCCATAGAATCCGAAAGCGTATTGAGCTTTACAAATTCACTTTCCAAGAGTTCTATGTTTTTACGTTCGCTCATAAAGCGTGCAATTTTTTGATTGGCTTCTTCTTCCAAATGCGTTACTTTTTCGTACTGTAAAGTCAAATTGTCGATAGCATTCCTGTAAATTTCAAATCGGGTAACTTCGCCTTTAAGATTATCGATGTCTTTTTCAAGCCCGGCTTTTAATTCATCGGCACGCTCAAAAACTTTGGTTTGCGCAACAAACGCATTTTGCTTTTTATCAATTTCTGCAATTACGGAATTAAGTCTGTCGGCATCGGATTGAATTTTTGCACGTACTTTCTCTTGCGCGTCATCAAGTTCGGTTCTAACTGCTAAAATCATTTCACTTATTTTTTGAACGGAATGTTCCGCCTCGGATTCCGCGTCGCGCAATTTTTTATCGATAGCCGCTTTTGATTTTTCCGCTTCTTCATCAAAATTGTTTGTAACCCGAATAGCATGCTCCGTCAAGTCTTTTTTGACGGAAAGAATTTTTTTATCCAGTTCGTTTATTTCAGAATGCAGGTTCTCAAAAGAATCGTCCGTTTTTGTTATAAAATCTTTATACTGAGCATTATATTTTGAATCAAGATTTTTTATTGCGTTTTCGGTTAAGCCGGCAAAACTGGTAATTTTATCGTCAAACAAAGATCGCGCTTCGGTAAATTGTTCATCGGTCATAGTCTTCCATGCTTCAAAATCTTTTTTAACGGCACCAAGAAGGGCTTCAGATTCTTCCCGTATTATAGCAAGGCGTTCTTGCATAGTTTTTGAACCGGCTTCCAATTCTCCGTTTTGTTGACGTATTGCTTCTTGCAGCTGCGATTTAAATGAAGAAAGCTCGCTGTCTAACTGTTTAACCGCTTTTTCGCTTATTGCATTTACATCATTATTAAGTTTGTCGGTGTAGCTTTGAATTCTATCATCGGCAGCACTTAAACGCATATCCAAATTATTTGCAATCTCGCTTACCTTTTCGTCAAGCCTTGCAAATTGCTGTTTATATTCCTCAGCAGCTTGAGCAATCCGTACACGTAAATCTTGTTTATATTGCGCCTCAATATCTTTGCGTGCAGATTCGCTTTCAGAGGCGAGCAATGTCATATTTGCGGAAACGTCTTCTTTCCATTGGTCAAAACTCAAGCTGATTGCGTCGCTTCGTTTTGCAAGATCTGCAAAGAAATCGTCTTCAAACATTTTAAGTTTTTCAGAAACATTTGAATATGCCTTGTCTTTTAATTCTTCAATTCCCGCGTCAATAGTTTTCATCCGTTCTCTGATTTTTTCGGAATTATCGGTAAATTCGGATAAGAAATTTTGCTGCGTTTGTTTTATTGAAGAAGAATAAGCTGCAATTTCTGCAAGCAATTCGCTTTTTATTCCTTCTTGCGCTTTTTCTATTTCCGTTTTTAAAACATCAACATCGGCTATGGTTTGTTCAAATTTGGTAAAGCGTGCTTCGGTTTGAGCTTTAAAATCATTCAGTTTTTTATCGGTAAATTTTGCAAGCGAATTTATGTTCTCGTGAAAATTGGACGCAAGCGAATTGAATTGAGACCGCATTGTCGCTTCCGTCTGGTTTAAATCAGCCGAAAGAGCGTCGGAACGTGCCGATGCGGAATTTTCGGTTTCGTTTAATTTTTCCATAAGGGTTTCTATGCGGTGTGTAATTCCCGTTTCTGCTTGAGAAATATCCGATTTGAGCTGTGCAATAAAATCGGTTGTTTGGGTTTGCCATCCGCTTTTAAACTCATCCGTAAGCCGTTTTGTTTCATTAAAGCCCGAATACATTTCTTCTTTGATTTGCAAAGCCGTTTCTTCAAATTCTTTGCGGTAATTTTGAACATGCTCGGCAGTTTCTTCTTTTAATTTTGCAAATGCAGCTTCCTGTAAAGAGCCGGCTTTGTCGGCAGCCGCAGTAAATGCCTGTTTATAGAGGTCTTGCAATTTAATTTCCGCAACTTGTAATAATTCGCCTGTATTTTTTTGGGCGGCTGCAATACGGTCTTCCACTACAGTGATTACGTCCTGCATTTCTTCCAAAATTTTATCTTTATAAAGTTCGAGTTTTGATTCGGCATCTTCCGCAAAAGCCTTTTGCAGTTCGGGGATTTTGTTTGTAACGGCATTGAGTTCCGCTTTTGATTTGTTGATTGTCTTTGCAAGAGAATCGACAAAATCCGCTTCTTTTGTAATTTCAGTAAGGTTTTTTTCTGCAAGAGCCGTCATATCCATCAACTTTTGAACGGTTTGCTCCGATTTTGTGATATAGCGGTCTATTTCTTGGATGGCTGCAGAGCGGGTTTCTATCGCTCCCGTATTTTTCATAAACTGTTCGTATACTTCGTCCAATTTTTTTACGGTTGCAATGGCACGGGTTTGCTGCACGCCCAATTCCGTCATCAAATCGGTTAATGCGGATTGCCTTTCATTTATAAAAGCATCTAAATCTTCTTTTATTTTTTCACCGTAACGTTTTGCTTTTTCAATTGAACGGTTATTTTTATCACTCTGTCTAAAGCCTATAATTATTGCTGTACAAATAACTAAAGTTAAAATATTAAAAATAATATAAATCATTAATTCCACCCTTACCTCACAGTATAGCAAATTACAACACAAGTTTCAATAATTGGCGGTAATTTGAAAAATAAATATCCGGTTCCGCCGATTTCTTTTTGCGGAATTTTTTAAATATGTTATGAAAAAATATAAAAGCTCGGCTTTTTATGCAAGCCGAATACATTCCCGCAGCATTTGCACCCGCTACATCATATTTTAAATTGTTCCCCACATATAAAATTTTGCCGCAGGGGACACCGAGTTTTTCTGCAAGAGTTTGAAATGCAATGACGGATGGTTTTAATGCTCCGGCTTCTTCAGACCCTAAAGCGGCATCGCATAAAGGCAGAATCCCCCAAACATCATTTTTTTGCCCTGGTAAAAAATCCGAAAGCAGCCCTATTTTTAACCCCCTCTTTTTAAACGTTTCGGCGGTTTCTTTTGCATATTTATAAGGTTTTATCAATGCAAACCGTTTCTTCCAGCCTGAATAAATCTCTTCATTTAAGAATTTATCGGATATTTCTCTAGGCATACCTGCATAACGGGAAAATATTTGGGCTTGAAATTCAAAAAAATCATTTTGAACCGCACCGAAATTTTTATTTTGAATCCGCCGTATTTCTTTACGCGTTTTGTGGAGAGCAGCCATAAAATTAAAATTTTTTAAAATAAACGGAATAATCCGCAAATTAAACCTATATGCGGGGTATAAAGTTCCGTCAATATCAAAAGCTACGGCAGAAATATCCAAGTTCATAATAATTTATACCATAAGCAAGTAAGAATTGTCTAGTGTCTTTAAAACAAAACAATATTACGGTTTTTAGTTTTTGCAATAAAAAATAGAAGGCAGTATTTAATCTATTCCTATTGCTAACCCCTATACAAAATAGTTTAAAAATAGTATAATCTGCTTTATGCCGTTTT
This sequence comes from uncultured Treponema sp., assembly GCA_938045195.1. Taxonomy (GTDB): domain Bacteria; phylum Spirochaetota; class Spirochaetia; order Treponematales; family Treponemataceae; genus Treponema_B. The sequence continues at coordinate 30,098 of CALINC010000013.1, read as the reverse complement.
TACGGTAAATATCCGAATCGGGTAATTTTAAATTTCCCTTTTCGAGAAATAGAGAAGGAATGGGCTTTAGGAGATTTACCTCAATGCCCAAAGGAGAGAAACATGGCAGTAGTAACCATGAAAAACTTACTTGAATCCGGTGTACATTTCGGGCATCAAGTAAAACGCTGGGATCCGCGCATGAAGAAATTTATCTTCGCAGAAAGAAACGGGATTCATATTATTGATTTACAAAAAACGATAGTTTCAATTCGAGAGGCCTATGAGGCAGTCCGAAAAGTAACTGCCGAAGGTAAATCGGTTTTGTTTGTAGGAACAAAAAAACAAGCACAGCAGACAATTCAAAAAGAAGCTGAACGATGCGGAATGTACTATGTAAACAACCGCTGGCTTGGCGGAATGCTTACAAACTTTTCAACAATTAAAAAAAGTCTTGCACGTCTAAAGAAAATCGAAAAGATGGAAACCGACGGCACCTTTGAAAACCTCACCAAAAAAGAAGTTGCCGGCTTAAGACACGAAAAAGCAAAACTCGAAAAAAATTTAGGCGGTATTAAAGAGATGAAGGATTTGCCCGGTATTCTTTTTATTATCGATACGAGAAAAGAAGAAATTGCAATCCGTGAAGCAAAGACTCTAGGTATTCCCGTAGTTGCGGTGGTAGACACAAACTGCAATCCCGAAGGAATCGACTATCCTATACCAGGGAACGATGACGCAATCCGCTCCATTTCGCTATTTACCGGAGTAATTGCAAATGCCGTTATCGAAGCTGACAACGAACACGGACTTAAAATCATCGAAAGTTTACAAGATGATGAAGAATCCGGAGATTCAGGTGTAGACCCGTATCAGGATAGAGATGAAGAAATTACCGACTATAAAAATTATACCCCCTCGGATGAAGACGAAAAAAAGGATGACGAAGAGGATGACTCTCTCGTAGACGACGAGGACTTATACGAAGACAAATAAATACAGGAGTTAAAATATGGAAATTAAAGCCTCTGATGTAAAAGCTTTGCGCGATAAAACCGGCGCAGGTATGATGGAGTGTAAAAAGGCTTTGCAGCAATGTAATGGCGACGCAAAAGAAGCCGAAAAATACTTAAAAGAAAAGGGCTTGGCTGCCGTAGAAAAACGGGCAGACAGGGTAACCAGTGAAGGTATAATTGTTATTCATAATGACGAGAAAAAAGCCGTTATGATCGAAATGACCTGCGAAACGGACTTTGTAGCAAAAAACAGTGATTTTATTGCAGTCGGTGAAGACATTGCAAAAAATGCTTTTGATAGAGACCTATGCGAAATTACAAAGGAACTTAACGATAAAATGTTGGACTTAGCTACGCGTGTCCGCGAAAATATGAATTTAACACGGCTTATTCACGTTAAAGCGGAAAATAACGAATATATTTCCCGCTATGTTCATTCCGACAAAAAAACCGGCGTTATCGTTGTATTAAAAGCAGATGACCCCGCAGTCTTTGAAAAAAAAGAAGTAAAAGACTTTGCCTATGACTGCTGCTTGCATGCAGCCGCCTTTGTTCCCTTGTATGTCAAAAAAGAAGATGTCGAACCTTCTTATATTAAAGAACAAGAAGAAATCTTTAGGGGACAGGTTGCCGATTTGGATAAACCCGATAATGTAAAAGAAGGCATCGTAAAAGGAAAGATAAACAAACACTTATCCGAAATTTGCTTCCTTGAGCAGCCTTTTGTAAAAGACGATAAGGTTTCCGTTGCAAAAAAAATGAACGAAATCGGAAAAGCGGCGGGTTCTGATTTAAGCTTATCTAGGCTGATTATTTACAGACTCGGAGTAACCGCTTAAAAGTTTAAAACCTTTTAACAATTAAAAAAAGTCTGCTCTACACTGTAAAACCCCTGTAAAGCAGACTTTTTTCGCCGTATGCACCCGTTATCTGTTAAATGAACTAACGGCTAACGTAATCAACAACCTCGAAGCAGAGCGTCGAGTACAATGCTCAATGTTTCGCATTGTATGTTCTCATAAGGTGGGTGCAGTCGGCTTTAATACCTTTCGTTACGCCGCAGAGCGTACGTTGAGCAGCAACAGGGTATTAAACCCTCCGCAGGAATAAAGCCTTATATTTTTCTGAAAGATTTTTTGCTTTTTTATTTGCCAAACCTCTATAACGTTCCGGTCTTGCAAAAAAATCTTCAGGTTCATCAAAATTAAGTTTTTTAAGCCGCTCCGTTACCATTTTAAAAACGTCAGGCTCTGCTTTCAACGCTTCATAAAACGTAATCTTCTTTGTCTCTGCGGCAAGAGTAATTTTTCGTATTACTTCATGTGCGTCGGAAACGCCGCACTCTGCCAAAAGAATATACGCCGGTTCTGCCATAACGCCGCCCTTTACCTTTCCTCCGCCCTCCAAAAGATTTTTCAGCATATTTTCGCGGTCGGCTTGCAACCCCTTCAAAATCGAATTCATTCGGGTAAATGCCAAAGCAAGTCCGGTAAGATAATCCGCTATAAACCGCTGACTTGCAGAATTGGATAAGTCCCGCTGATGTTCGGAAATTTGATCCATATAGAAAGTTATAATGCGGGGCGAAAAGGTTTTCCATAAACTTTTTACGTGTTCCGAATTCCAAGGATTTCTTTTTTGGGGCATAGTAGAAGAACCCACTTGCGTGGAACCGAAATATTCAAATACTTCTCCTATCTCGGTACGCTGCAAATTACGCAAATCGTCGGCAAGGTTTGCAATAATCCCGAATGCAATATTTGCTTCGAGTAAAAGACGGAGCATATATTCAGGTTCAACTAATTGATGAGAATATTCTGACGGTAAAAGCCCAAGATAGTCCAAATAGAGTTTTTCAAAAGCGGGAGGGTCTTCTACTATTAACGACGCTGCATTATAGGCACCGACGGCTCCGGCAAACTTACCGCGTAAATCTTTTACAAGTTCTTCCATTTTTAAAATTGATTTACCCAAACGGGCAACATATTCTGCTACCGCATATCCGAAAGTAATCGGAACTGCATGCTGTCCGTGAGTTCTGCCTACCTGCGGAGTTTCGGCTTCACGTTCTGCAATATCACAAAGCAATAGTTCCGTTTTCTTTAAAAGGGGAATAATTACTTTTACGGTTGTGTCTCGAATCCTCATAGAAAAAGCAGTATCTAAAATATCCGCACTTGTGGCTCCTAAATGAACAAGCGAAGCCGCTGCGGCAGGAACTTTTTTCTTTAACACATTTACAAGAGCGCGTATATTATGCTGCGTTTTTTGTTCTTCTTTATACACTTCGGACGGGTCGATATTTAGAGCAACTGCATCTAAGAGACTTTCCAAATCTTTTGTAAGTTGAGGTAAACCGGAAGCCCGATTTTTTTCTGCAATTTTGAGATGAGCTTTTATCAAGGCGATTTCTGCCTTTGCACAATAAATGATACCGGCTTCTTCCGACAAAAAAACCGAAAGTTCATCGTAAATACCGCCTGCCGGCAGAGAATAACGATGATCTATCGGTGAGATATTTTTAAAAATTGAACGTACTTCCATAGTTTATAATGGCGTAAATGCAAGATTTAGTCAAGAGATATTTCTTGACAAGAATCTTTTTCTGTGTTTATATGTCGTTATGGAAAAAACAAATTTAAATCCGCTGGCAAAAATCCCTCAGACGGAAAAACTCTTACATGAACCCGTTTTGCAGGATGTCATCAAAAAAATCGGCAAACCTCAAGCCGTAAAAATTGCGGCGGATTATCTGGAACATATCAGAAAGAATGCAATTACAGGAGATACAATCCCCTCACCTGCGGAGTGTGCGGAACAGGTAAAAATATTGTGCCGCCCCATAATACGGAAACGCATTACCAAAGTAATAAATGCAACGGGAATTATTCTTCACACCAATTTGGGACGCTCTCCTCTGCCTGAAAATATTTGGGAAGCGGCAAAGGAAACGGCAGAATCTTATTCTTCGATAGAAATGGATTTAGCGGACGGGAACCGCGGCAAACGGTTTGAATTTTTAAACAGCTGTATGTGTATGCTTACAGGAGCAGCTTCGGCAGTTATGCTTAATAACAACGCCGCCGCCGTTTTTTTAATGCTTAAAGCCCTTGCGCAAAATAAAGAAGTTATTGTAGCGCGAGGGCAGCAAGTACAAATAGGCGGCGGTTTTAGAATTCCTGAAATTTTGGAAATGGCTGGCTGCACACTTGTAGAAGTCGGAACTACAAATATTACGACGCTTGCCGATATAAAAAATGCCTTAAATGAAAATACTGCAATGCTCCTTTGGGTTCACACGTCAAATTATAAAATACGCGGATTTACGGAACACCCTGAAATAAAAGAGATAAAATCAATTTTGCCTAAAAACGTTATATTGGCTGTAGATCAAGGTTCCGGAAATTTAAATTTAAATATTCCCGAAGAACCTTCCGTTTCTTCTATATTAAAAGAAGGTGCCGATTTGGTTTGCTTTTCTGGCGATAAGATTTTAGGCGGACCGCAGGCAGGCTGGATTGTCGGAAACTCCGCTTATATAAAAACTATTTCTAAAAATCAGCTTATGCGTACATACCGTGTGGGACGGGCTGTTGCAAGTTTAATGCAGGAAACACTCGTGTACTATTTAAATCAAGGGGAGTCCGCCGCAGCCCGTTCATTACATAAAGATGCCGCCGAAATAAAAAAACGTGCCGAAAAAATAGTTTCCGGTTTACCTAAAGGAAAAGCCGAAGTTGTAGAAAAGCTTTTTTCGCTCGGCGGCGGAAGTACTCCCGATACGGGCTTTAAATCATGGGCGGTAAAATTGAATTCCCAAAAAAGTGCGGAACGAATAAAAAAAGATTTAAGAGAACTTGACATACCTATCATCGGCTTTATTGAAGAAAACAGCTTTTTTATTCATCCTGCAAGTATAGCCGAAAAAGACGATGAATATCTTATATGCAGTTTAAACGGCGTACTCGCTTAAAAAATTATACAAGGCGCAACCGTATATATGAAATTAATTTTGGCTCCGATGGCGGCTATCAGCCATTCGGCTTTAAGAGAACTCATTGCAGACTTCGGCGAACCGGATGAATACTTTTCCGAGATGATTCATGCGCCGTCAGCCGTATCGGGCGGCGGTTTTGAAGCGTGGTATTTTAGAGCAAACCCCTCTCCCGAAAAATTGGTTTGGCAAATTACCAGCCCATATCCCGAAGCCGCCGCAAAAGCCGTTCCGCTTTTATTACAATATGGAGGTTTCGGCATAGATTTGAATATGGGCTGCTCGGCACCGCAAATCGTAAATACCGGGGCGGGTTTTGCATGGATGATAAAACCGAAACTTGAAACGGCGAATTTTGTGCGGCAAGTAAAAAATGCAATAATTCAATATGAAAAAGAATTTGCAGATTTTCAAGGGGCGGAGAAAAAGCATATCCGGTTAAGCGTAAAATTACGCTTGGGAGAAACCGAAGAGTATTCTGCATTGTATGAATTCTGTAAAATGCTGACTTCTGAAGGCGTTGAACTGATTACCCTGCACCCGCGTACGCAGCGTCAAAAATATTCCCGTCCCTGCAAACATGAGTATACTGCCCGCCTTGCCGCAGATTTGAATATTCCCGTTTATGCAAACGGCGATATAGATTCTAAAGAAAGATTTTTTAAATATTCTTCCATTTATAAATGCGCAGGCTGGATGATAGGCAGAGCTGCAGTACAAAAGCCGTGGATTTTTTCTGAAATCAACAATAGCGATTCAGAGCGGCGGAATATTGAGACCTCCGCAAGAATAAAAACAGAAACCGGCAAAACTGCACCTCATTTAAAAAGTATAGACCTATCCGAAACGGTAAATCGTTTCTTTCTTTTATTAAAAACCGAACAACCCAAAGAATTCCACATAACGAGGGCCCAGCGTTTTTTTACATATTTTTGCGGCAATTTCACTTTTGCACATCATATAAAAAGCAAAATTTTAAACTGCAAGGATATTGAAACAATGCGGTACAAACTAAACGAATATTTTTTGGAAATGCCGGAAGATAAAACTATTACCACAAAAGTGTAACTATTTTTTTGTATATTGTTTTCAAGTATATGGTTTATATATATTAAACTGCTTGAAAAAATATTTTCAAAAAGTTTTTATAAGGGAAGTGATAAAATGAAAAATAGCTATGCTAAATTTTTTGTAAGCACATGCTTGTTGTTATGTGCAGGCTTCTTATGGGCAAACGGCTCAAAAGAAAATTTAGAAAAACCCGCAGAGAGGAAAGAGCCTATTGTACGGTACAATTCCGTTGCCGAACATCCTTTTTTTGATGATGAACCGGAACTGAATAAAATCGTATTGGAAATCGTTAAAAATATTCAAAATGAATTTGCTGCAATGTATACGGCAACGACTTCCGATGATATGATTTCCGCACCCTCCGCAAGGAATTTTGAATTGCTGATTACCTATGACAAAATTGAAAGAAATGCAAATTATATCGGCTTTATTATTTCAGCATATCAATATACTGGCGGAGTACACGGTAATACAATATTGGTTCCTATAAACTATGATGTAAATACTAAAAAAATGCTTACATTGGAAAAAGCAATTCAGCCGGCTTCTAAGGATTGGCTTACAAAACTTTCGGAAGAAGCGCGAAAACAACTTTTTGCTAAACTGAAAACAGGAGTGCTGGAATCGGATGAAGAATGGATTACAAAAGGTTCTGAGCCCAATATTGAAAATTTTTCAATTTTTAAAATCGAAAAAGATACCTTAAAAATTATCTTTTCGGAATATCAAGTCGCTCCGTATTCATCGGGACGGCCTGAAATTATAATACCCTTGAATTTTTTTTAAATCAACATACCCCGGCGCAGAGCATCGGGGTACAATGCTCAATGTTTTGCATTGTATGCTCTCATAAGGTGGTTGCAGTCGGGCTTTAATACCCTTTGTTACGATGCAGAGCGTACGTTGCGCAGCAACAGGGTATTAAACCCTCCGCACGAATAAAAACTTTTAATCAGGCAAACAAAACATTTTTCATATTGAAAAATTTTGCATTGACATTTTTTTTGGAATATGATATTCTGAGCATAATACTTTGGGGATGTTCCGGTTTCGACCGGAAAGACGGAGGCTTAAGCTGCAGGCGGAGTGCCGATCTCCTGATTCGGCAAACACTATAACTGCCGAAAATAACGACAGTTTCGATTACGCCTTAGCTGCATAATCGCGGAATCTGCTCTGCACTGCTCCGAGCGGGGCAAGGTTCCGACGCTAAACGGGGCTTGCTTTTTAGCGGCGTGCAAACGCTAAAAGGGACTTTCTTTTGTACTACGGATTCGACGCTTGCGGTACTGCTACCGAATCCCGACAACTGCCTCGTACCGCTAAGCCTGTAGATGCTTCTGATTCCCTTTTCGGGACGGGGGTTCAATTCCCCCCATCTCCAAAATTGCCTATAGAATTGCTATAGATTAGTTATAACCGAAGACCTGCTCCGTAATCAATACATTTAATGGAAGTTGAATGAGCTATACTTGTTTTTGGGCTAGGAGTTCTCGATAAATGTCCTCGTTTGTTGTATCAAAACAGACGATAAAAACTTCCATGCAATCGTTTTTTTCTTGTAAAAAGCCTAAAATTGTTTTAAGGGCTATCGCCGCAGCTTCTTTTTTGGGATAACCGTAAACACCAGCACTGATACACGGGAATGCAATCGATGAGCAGTTATTTTCAAAAGCGAGCTGCAGTGAATTGCGGTATGATGCTGATAAAAGTTCTGCCTCACCTCGTTTGCCGCCGTCATAAACCGGACCCGGTGTATGAATGACAAAACGTGCAGGTAGATTATACCCTAACGTTATTTTTGCTTCGCCTGTTTTGCAGCCGTTTAGTTTTTTACATGCCTCTAAAAGTTTTTTTCCCGCAGCTTTGTGGATTGCCCCGTCTACGCCTCCCCCGCCAAGCAGTGTTGTGTTTGCAGCATTTACGATTACGTCAACATTAAGTTTTGTAATATCGCCCCGCATTATGTTTATCGGCATATTAACTGAGTCCTTGTGCCAGCATTTTCTCCGTATAGAGCATATCAGTGCCTTTAATATGGTTTATCAGCCAATCAAACAATGAAGTAGAAAGTTCAAAACTTAAAAACAAATCACCTTTCTTGTGCCTTTCGCAAAAATTTTCAATCTGACTTACAAATTTATTATGAATTTTTTTATGCCCTTCCAAATCTTCATAACCTGCTTTTTGCATAAGGGCTTCTTCATAATTAAAATGATATTTTGTATAATCCAACACTTCATTTAAAATATCGCCGATATGCTCTTTTGATTTTCCCGCACTCATAGCGTCATGCAGTTTATTGACTATATCAATCAGTTTTTTGTGCTGCTCATCAATCGACTTGATTTTTACACTGTAACTTTCGTCCCAAGTAACTAAATCCATATATGCCTCCGTAATTGAAAATAAAATATCATTATTCCAATAAAAAAACAAGCTCTATAATCCGCTGCCGATGTACTTAACTCATAATATCTTGGCGCAAAACTTCCGCTCCGTGTATATAAACCGGTTTAGGTTTCCGCCTCGAATAATAATGAATAAGAATGCGTATCGTTTTTGGTAAGCTATTTTCAACTTTAGGTTCTGCAGAACAAAAAAGCGGAATATTGCGGACAATGTTTATAAAATCTGTTTTACACTCTGCCCCGCCTTTTCGCAAAGCTGCGGCAGGATTTAAAGCCGTTAAATCTTCCGTAATGGAAAATTGAATTGAAACAATATCCGTCTCAATATTTTTATTTGCTTTTAAAATTGCCGAAACCAAAAAACAAACTTCCCGTTCTATACTTTCAGCCGTATTTTCGCAGCAGACAGCACCGCGTACGGCTCTCAGTTTTTTAAATATAGCCATAATTTAAAGTATACAAAACCTTGCAAGACGGTGTGCTTTAAAATACATACCGTTTATTACAAAAGCTGAATAAACGGTACGTTCCCAATGCTATGCTATACCGCCCTTATTTTAAGTGCGGTATAGTAAATACATTATTTTTTAGCTTGATTTTTTGCAGCTGATTTACCGGCAGCTTTTTTTGCCGTTCCGGATTTTACAGGTTTACTTGCAGCAGCGGCAGCTTTTTTTTCTATTTCCGCTTGTGCCGCAGCAAGCCGTGCTATCGGAACCCGCAACGGAGAAGCCGATACGTAATCCATTCCTGCGCGGCAGAAAAACTTAACGGAATTTAGATCTCCGCCGTGTTCTCCGCAAATACCGACTTCGAGGTTTTTGCGTGCAGCCCGCCCTTTTTGAATTGCCGTTTCAACCAGCATACCGACACCTTCTTGGTCAAGTGATTGAAAGGGGTCTGCCTTAAATACACCGGCTTTATTTTCATCGACATATTCAGGCAAGAATTTCCCAGCGTCATCGCGGCTTATACCGATTGTCATTTGGGTTAAATCGTTTGTTCCGAATGAGAAGAATTCGGCATGTTCTGCAATCTTATCGGCAAGAAGAGCCGCCCTCGGAGTTTCTACCATAGTACCGACCATGTAAAAAAGTTTTTGGTCTTTAGCTTTCTTTTTGATTATTTCATCGGCAATAGCTCTAATTCTTTTTTCCAAGATTGTAAATTCTTTGGGGTCAATCGTAAGAGGAATCATTATTTCGGGTAAAACTTCGATACTTTTTTTCTGTACGGAACAAGCAGCTGAAATAATTGCCGTAACCTGCATTTCCAAAATTTCGGGATAGGTGATGCTCAAGCGGCAGCCTCGGTGTCCCAACATTGGGTTGGCTTCGGTTAATTGTTCTACACGGTTTTTAACGCTTACAAACGAGATATTAAGTCTTTCAGCCAAATTCTGTTGACCTTCCTTGTCATGCGGTACAAACTCGTGTAACGGCGGATCAATCAAGCGGATAGTAACGGGGAAGCCGTTCATCGCTTTAAATATGCCTTCAAAATCGCGGGTTTGATACGGAAGCAGTTTTTTTAGAGCCTTTTCGCGGGCTTCTTTTGTTTCGGCAATAATCATTTCGCGGATTGCAAGAATGCGGTTTTCATCACTGAAGAACATGTGTTCCGTTCGGCAAAGACCTATACCTTGTGCACCGTGCCCTATGGCAATTTTTGCGTCTTCGGGCGTATCGGCATTGGTACGCACCTTAATCTTTCTAATTTCGTCAACCCATTCCATTATCTTTTTATATGCTGCAGGAGGTTTGGGGTTTATTAAAGATAATTCACCCTTGTATACCGCACCTCTTGTGCCGTCAAGAGTGATATAATCACCTTCATGCAGCACCACACCGTTACAGCTTACTTCTTTTTTCTCATAATCTATAGCAAGTTTTTCGCAGCCTACGATACAGCATTTTCCCCAGCCGCGCGCAACAACGGCAGCATGACTTGTCTTTCCGCCGGTAGCCGTCAAAATTCCTTCGGCTGCATGCATTCCGCCTACATCTTCAGGGCTTGTTTCGTGGCGCACCAAAATAACCTTGTTTCCGTCTTTGCACATTTCTTCCGCATGAGATGCCGAAAGACAAATCTTTCCGCAAGCGGCACCCGGAACGGCTGCAATACCATCGGCAAAGTGCGCAGCTTTAATTTCCGCAGATTTGGAATTATCCAACGCTTTGTAAAAAACACCTTCAATGTCGGTTGCCTTAATTCTTGCAACAGCTTGTTCTTTTGTGATAAGTTTTTCCTCAACCATATCGACAGCCATTTGGAAAGCTGCAGCAGGCAACCGTTTACCGGTACGGCATTGCAGCATATAGAGTTTGCCTTCTTCTACTGTAAATTCCATATCCTGCATATCTTTATAATGCTTTTCAAGAATTTTGCGCACATTGCAAAGTTCGTTATAAGCCTTTTTGTCTTCTTTTGCAAAAGCGTCGAGTTTAATCGGGGTTCTAATACCTGCAACAACGTCTTCACCTTGTGCATTAAAAAGATATTCACCGTAGAATTCATTTTTACCGGAATTGGGGTCACGGGTAAAGCAAACACCTGTACCGGAGGTTTCGCCCTTATTTCCAAAAACCATCTGCATAACATTTACGGCAGTGCCGCGTATACCGACAATATTCTCAACCCGCCTGTATGTTACTGCCTTATCCGACATCCAAGAACCGAATACCGCTCCGATAGCACCCCACAGCTGGTCAAGCGGTTTTTGCGGAAAATCGGCTTTTATCTCTTTTTTATAAAGCGACTTGGATTTTTCGATAACTTCCAATAATTCGTCTTCATTTACATCCGTATCCGAAATTTTAACACCGTCGGCTATGTCAAGGCGTTTTCGCGTTTTCTTTTCTTTTACATCATCCAAAATTTTATCGAATTTTTCGCGTGCGATATTCATAGCTGTAGAACCGTACATAAGAATAAAACGGCGGTAGGCATCACGGGCAAACCGTAAATTGCCGGTTTTTCGTGCCAAGCCTTCAACCGATTCATCATTTAAACCCAAATTCAAAATGGTTTCCATCATACCCGGCATAGAAACGGGGGCGCCTGATCTTACAGACACCAAAAGGGGGTCGTTTTTATCCCCAAGTTTTTTCCCTGTAATTTTTTCCAATTTTGAAAGATAAGATTCGACTTGAGCTTTTAGTTCTACAGGATACTTTTTATTATTTTTATAGTACTCTTCGCAAACCTCTGTCGTAATTGTAAATCCTGCAGGAACGGGAAGTCCGATAGCAGTCATTTCTGCCAATCCGGCACCTTTTCCGCCTAAGATATCTCTCATAGTGCCGTTACCTTCGGCACTGCCGCCGCCAAAAAAATAAACATATTTCGACTTTGCCATTGCATTGTCCTCCTTGAACATAAACAATAGTTACAATTAACTTCCATTGTATCTTGAAAAATCTTAAATGTCAATGTATAATTGATATAATATGAAAAAAAAATCGAACTTTTTTTATAAACTGAACTATTTAAATATTATAATTTTTTTGCTTCTTCCTATTGCAGGCTGTAATTCTACCGACTCTCAAACAAAAGACAAAATTGATGCAGCTGAAAAAATTCTTCCAATTATTAGTAATATTCAACTTACTTTTTCCGGTGACATAATGGCTCATGATGTAAATTTTAATATGAAAGATTATAACCGCATTTATGACGGCGTAAGAGAAATGTTGACAAATGATGATTTAACATTCGGAAATATTGAAATGCCTGTTTGCAATGAGCTGCCGCTTTCTTCTTTTCCAAGTTTTAATGTACACGAAGATTATCTTAAAGCTGCGGCAGACGGAGGCTTTGACGTTTTTGCTTTTGCAAATAATCACACAAATGATAAAGGTATACGAGGAATAGACGGAACAATTACATCTTTTTCAAATCTTAAAACTGTCTATGAAGCAGCCGGTAGACAGATTTTTTCTTCAGGTTTAAAACAAAGTCTTTCGGATAATTTTGAAGCATGTGTAATAGAAAAAAACGGTTGGAAGATTTTATTTTTATCGGTAACGGAACTTTTAAATTCTTACGGTGCTTCCAAAGATAGACTTTATTATAGTCCGCCTACAAAAGCAGGACGTAAAAAACTTATGGAAACCATAACGGATATGCGGAAGAAAAATCCTTGCGATATTTTTATTTTGGCACTGCATCTGTATGAACCGGAATACGGTTTAAAGGTTTTAAAAGAAAAACGGGAATGGTTTAAAAGTTTGGCGGCTTCAGGGGTAGACATCATTTGGGCGCATCATCCGCATGTTTTGCAGGAGTGGGAAATTGTCGAAATTGAAAATGAAAAACAGGAATTAAAAGACGTACTGACGGTCGAAGATGAAGCACAGCCGCCAAAACCGGCTCATACAAAAAAAGCCGTTTTTATGTATTCAATGGGAAATTTTATTTCGGGGCAGCGTTGGGTAGTTAATTATGCAAACCCTGCATATTACATGGAATACACAGGCGATTCCGCCTTAATGCAAGTATGCATAACCAAGACGGACGGCATTATAAGCAGCTATTCATTAAAACCGGTTTTAATAACAAATTATAATGAGAGCGGTGCACCCGTGATAAAACTGTTTACAAAAGAGTGGGCTGAAAGCCTTCCCGAAAAAGAAAAAAACTATTATCTAAAACGGCTCGAATTAATGAAAGCGTATTTAGCACCTAATTTATAATAGGGCATCTGTAAAAACTGAGGTTTTATAGATCCCCAATAGTATTTTGGATTAAAAATTTTTCCGGATTTTTTTTAGCTGTTTCACTTCCGTTTTTTTCGATGGCCTTTAGAATGAGTTTATTTGCTGCTTCAACACTGACCGCTTCCCAGAACCGGCTCACTTTGATAAGCCCTAAGCCTCCCCGCATTTCAAGTGTTTTTACTTTAAATTTCTTCCCGTCTGCATCATGGAAAATAATATTGCAGCTCCAACGCTTTCCGTTCCGAGCGTCGATAATATAGCCGTTTATCCAAACTCCGTCAGACATTTTTGTTAAACGGTAAATTAGGGGAGCGTCAATCCTGCGTAATTTATTAAACCCTGATTTTACAGGATGTTCACTGTAGCTGTCCTTACAAGCCGATAAGATGATGTCTATCGGCTTATCCATTGCAGCAAGGCAAACCCCATACAAAGTGCCGTCTTCAATATAAAATTTCCAAACGCCGGTAACAGTTCCGTTTTTTTCCATACTTTTCCATAAACCTACGGCATTATCTGCAAAGCAATGAACTGCAAAAATAAAAAACAGTAACAAAATAAGGTTTCGTTTTATCATAGCCGATTTTTTGAGCTCCTTTTAATATGTGATAAATGATTTTGCATCAGTTTTCATACTTTTTCCAATCGCCCTCCATTCGTCATATCAAAATCAGCTCTCCAATTTTTCTAAAGCACAATTCTGTCATTGCCGTCCCGTTTTAATTTTCCGTCTTTTTCCAAAAGGTTTAAAATGGGGAGAATGTATTTGCGGGAAAGTCCGGTCGCATCTCTGGCTTCTGAAATAGAAAAACGGTCGCCTTGTTTTAATTTGACAAAAAGTTTTTTACAAGCTGCCTCATAAAAACTTATATGATAATGTAAAAAATTTTCAAGGCAAATAAGTTTTTTTAATTTTATCAAATCACGGGCTTCTTTTCTCGCTTGCGGAATTGTAACTTTATCTACTTCTATTCCGTCAAAACCTGCTTTTAATGCAAGCTCTAAAAGTGCTTGAGCATTTTTGGAAATATCATCTTCACTTCTACCTTTCAGTTTATACAGATGAGCGGATTGCTCCAATTTATTTTCGCTGCATAATTTTTGAAAAACGGCAATTTTTACTTTTGCAGGAATTTGAATGTCTGCTTCTTCTATTGTAAAGCCTGCTTGACTTGACTCGGCTGTTTTTAAAATTACGGCTTCCCACGCAGTAAGTTTTTTTCGATAGAAGTGCCATGCACCATATTCAATAACTTCATTTTTGTCAGGACTTAATGCTTCCGGTTTTACCGCAGATATTTCTACAAAACCTTCAACAATAAATTTATAACTGTATACAGACGGCAGTTCTTTACCGTTGTATACTTCAAAAGCTTCTTTAAATTGCTGCCGTTTATAATTAGCAAAAGCGGCAAGAATTCTACATGAAGCTAAAACTTCACTTCCTCCGTGCCGTATCAAAACCGCTTGTTGATTCCATGAACACGCAGCGGGTTCTTCAAGCGAAAGCCTTGCAAGCGTTTTATCGAATTGATTAAAATGAATGGTACCTATTGCATGCGCCGAACCGAAAGCAATCTCCAATTCTGCATGATTTTTTATACCGGCTTCTTTTTTTAAAAATACTTCATCAACACGAATTAGAAGTTCTTTTCCGCTTAAAATGGAAACTGCATTTTTTTCTGCGAGCAGCATTCCCCGCTCAAGTTTGGTTTTTTCACCTATTTTCAAATTGAGTGCGGTTCTTGAACCTTCTTCTATTTTTTCTACATCTTGATGATGATTTTGAATTGACTTAATTCTGCATTCTTCATATATCGGATAAATAGTAAGAGCATCGCCTGTTTTTAATTTTTTTCCTCGAAGTGTTCCCGTAATAGTTGTTCCTATCCCTTTTAAAACAAACACTCGGTCAATGTACAAAAAAGGAGTATCGTAATTTTTCTTTTTTGAAGAAGACAATAATTTTGTAATTTCAGTTTTTAGAGAATCTATCCCGCTGCCTGTAATTGAAGAAACCGCAACCGAAGGAAGTCTTCTGCCGATAATTTGCTCGCAGTGCAAAGCGGCATCTTCAATAAGAAGCTCCAGCATATCTTCTTCAACTAGATCCGATTTTGTAATTACAAGTAAAATTGAATTTACCTGCATTGCTTTTAACACCCGTAGATGGTCGGAAGACATTTGCATCCAACCGTCATCGGCAGCAACGATTAAAAGAGCAGCATCTAAGCCCCAAGTACCTGCAACCATATTGCGAATAAAGCGTTCATGACCGGGAACATCAACAATGCCGACTCTGCCGTGTACCGGGTCGTCCAGAGAGGCAAATCCAAGCTCTATTGTCATTCCGCGCTTTTTTTCTTCGGGCAGATGACTTGTTTCAATTCCTGTAAGTCTTCGCACCAGGGCGGTTTTTCCGTGGTCTACATGCCCTGCCGTTCCTAAAATAAATGCCATAAGAATGATATTATCATATTTATTTTTATTAGGCAAGTTGTAAGATTATGGTGTATTGATGTTTCGAGTTTTACCTTGCTGACAAACATCGCAAGTTAAATCTAAGGGAAGACCGGCGGGCAAAGCACTCCTTTAAAAACTGAAGTTTTTATAGACTTCCACTTGTTTATGAGTTTTTCGGTTCTTTTTTTATCATTTTTCTACACGTGCCGAAATTGTTCCGCTTGCCGGTTGAATTGTTAGAAGAATTCCTGTTTTGACATCTTTTGCAGAGCGTATTGTTTTGCCGGTTTCTGCGTTGCGTACAATTGAAAAGCCCCTATCCAAAATTCCTTGAGGACTCGCAGTTTCTAAAATTCCTTTTGTAAGAGCAAGTTTGTGTTTTGCAGAACTTAAACGTTTTTCCATGTCTGCGAGAAGAGATTCTTTTGCATTATCAAAACGGCTTAGAAGAGGTTGAAGAATTGAACGGAATCTTATTTCCATAGCATCGCTATTAAAACTCGAAAGCATTAAGCGAATTTTTTCAATGCGGGCTTCTATTGCCGAAATTATTTCTTCTTTATCGGTATCTATGGAATATAGAATTTCGTCTAAACGCGGAGATGCCAATTCGGCTGCGGCTGACGGTGTAGGTGCCCGCACGTCTGCGGCATAATCTGAAATTGCCCAATCTATTTCGTGTCCTACTGCCGAAATTACGGGGGTTTCGCAAGCGGCAATTGCACGGACAAGATTTTCATCCGAAAACGGAAGTAAATCTTCTAAGGAACCGCCGCCTCTTCCTATGATAATTACATCTCCCAATTTATGGGCATCTGCAATTTTAAGCTGTTTTATTAAAATAGCGGCGGCTTCTTCACCTTGAACTACTGCGGGTAAAACCGTTATGCCGATTTTTTCATTCCGTCTTTTTACAACATGTATAATGTCCCGCACTGCGGCTCCCGTCGGGCTTGTAATAACGGCAATTTTCTCCGGAAAAAACGGCAAAGGCTTTTTCTGTTCGGAATTAAAAAGACCTTCTGCAGCTAGTTTCCGTTTCCGTTCTTCAAGCATTTTTAAAATATCACCTTCTCCGGCAAGGCTCATTTTTTCAATTATAATTTGATATGAGCCTCGTTGTTCATATACCGAAATTATACCTTCAACTTGTACCGTCATTCCGTCTTTCGGTGTAAAATTTAAAGTCCTCGTTTTTCCTTTAAACATTACAGCCTGAATGGCAGCTTTTTCATCTTTAAGCGTAAAATATAAATGCCCCGCACCGGACGGTCTGTAATTGGAAATTTCGCCTTGCAGAATAATTGTACCGAATCCCGCTTCTAAGAGTTTTTTTATTTCAGATGTAATTTCAAAAACCGAATATATTTTTGGCATAGTTTGTCCTTATAGTATAAATATTAAAATAGTGTGCAGCTTTCTTGTTGCAGATATTCACAGAATAATTACCGTATTTTACTTTATTGTGATTACTCTGTCAACGCAGTTTTTATAATCAAACCCACAGCTCGACAAAGTTTTTAATTCCTGTTATACTATTGCTGCAAAATTTATTTAAAACTTTTTATCTTTAAGGAGAAAAAAATGAAACAAATTAAATTGGACGATTTTAAAAATTACAAATTTTTAAGCGGTTTACAATTTTCGGAAGATGGAAAATATGCGGCATATATTTGCGCCGAGCCTGATTTGGAAGATAACAATTATAAAAAAGCGGTGTTTCTTTTAAATATGCAGACAAAGAAAACAAAACAATTGACAAGTAAAGACGTTGAAGCTTTTTACGGTTTTGACGGCAGCAATCTTTTGTTTTCTGCACGAAGAACAAAAAAAGAAAAAGAAGACAAAGAAAAAACGTTTGTCTATGCTATCAGCGTTGAGGGCGGCGAAGCGGAACCCGCATATATCTTCCCCTTTCCTGTTTTAAAAATAAAAATGCTCGGCAAAAAAGAAGCGGCTGTTTTGCATTCTTGGAAACACGACCCGTTTAAAAAATTACCTAAAGAAAAACAAGACGCTGCAAAAAAGGACGAAGCCGATTATGAAACCTTTGAAGAAATTCCTTTTTGGCAAAACGGAGGCGGATTTACTTCGCGAAAGCGAAACCGTTTATTTGTTTATAATCTTTCAACAATGAAAAGCACAAGCATTACTGATGAGTTTACACAAGTTGATGACTTTGATTTAGATAAAACAAAACAGGAAATCCTTTTTACCAAAACGGCTTATACCGATAAAAAATCCATTTACACCGAATTGGTTCTTATGAATTTAAAAACAAAGAAAACAAAAACAATTAATGCCTCAAAAGAATTTATGTATGCGGACGCACGATTTTTTGACGACAAAATTATTTTTACCGGAGCAGACGGAAAAAAATACGGCGTAAATCAAGACGCTGATATTTACATTGCAGACAAAAAAGGAGAAAACATAAAAATGATTTCTCCTAAAGATTTTGATAAAAGCCTTTGGAATTCTGTAGGCTCGGATTCCCGTTTAGGCGGGGGAAGCAATGCAGTTTGTAAAAACGGAAAGTATTATTTTATAACAACCGAAGATGACTCTTCGTATATCAATGAAATAAACGGCACAGGCGAATTAAAAAAAGTAATTACGGGAAAAGGTTCTGTAGATTGTTTTGCAGTGCATGAAAATAAAATTCTTTTTATAGGTTTTAGGAAACAGGACTTACAGGAAATTTATTTATTTGAAAACGGAATTGAAGAATGTTTAACAAAGCATAATTCTTATGGTGCAAAACTCGACAAAATTGTACCTGAAGAATTTAATTTTGAAAGTAATGCTGCAACATTACACGGTTTTGTTTTAAAACCCGCAAATTATAAAGTCGGTAAAAAATATCCTGCAATACTTTCAATTCATGGAGGACCGAAAACCGTTTACGGCTCGATATTTTATCATGAAATGCAATTCTTGGCACAACAGGGCTATTTTGTATTTTACACAAATCCGCATGGTGCCGACGGTATGGGAAGAGCTTTTGCCGATATCCGCGGAAAATACGGCGCAGTAGATTATGAAGACATAATGAATTTTACTGATGAAGTTTTAAAACGCTATAAAGATATTGACAAAGAAAAGATAGGCGTAATGGGAGGTTCTTACGGAGGGTTTATGACCAACTGGATTATCGGGCATACAAACAGATTCGCTGCAGCTTGTTCTCAACGCTCAATTTCCAACTGGGTTTCAAAATTCGGAATTACGGATATCGGGTATTATTTTGCATCAGATCAAAATGCAAATGCAACACCATGGAACGGACAGGAAAAACTTTGGGATAGAAGCCCGTTGAAATATGCGGATAAGTGTAAGACACCTACGCTGTTTATTCAATCCGATGAAGACTACCGCTGTTTTGAGGCTTGCGCGTTTCAAATGTTTACTGCATTAAAATATCACGGCTGTCCGGCTAAACTGGTTTTATTCCATGGCGAAAATCATGATTTATCCAGAACGGGAAAGCCCAAACATAGGATACGCAGGCTAACGGAAATTTTTAATTGGTTTGAAAAATATTTAAAAGGCGCAGATATTAAAAAGTAAAATACATTAGCGGTTAAAGTGCTTTTACAATATCTGATTGTAGAAGCACTTCACCCATAGCACGTTTTTTCTCTGCTTCCCGTACCGGTCCCTGTCAAATTGCTTTTTATAAAGGACGTATTACCTTATACTTTAAATTTCCCAACTTCTTCCGATAGGCTGTCAATACTTTGCTTGTTCTTTTGTGTGATTGTATTTACATCCTGTACGGCTTTATTTATCTGCTCCCCGCCGGCGGCTATCTCGTTCATGCTATTGGTTGTTTCACGTGTTATCGCCGCAAGTCTTTGCATTTCCTCCGCAATTCGAATTCCGCCTTGCAGCATTTCTTCGGAACCTGATGTTACATTTTGGGTTACGGAATTTATTTCTGCAATAGCAGCAAGCACTTTTTCACTATCAGTTTCCTGTATGCGCATTGCATTTTCAATAAGTTCTTCCTGTTCCGAAATTTTTGAAACAAGCTCATAAACTTCCACAAATACTTTTTCGGCTCCTTCACCGGCATCAATTAAAGCTTTTATAATCTGAGTTGTTTCTTTTAAAACTACAGAGATTTGTTTTCCCTGCATATTCGATTCTTCTGCAAGTTTACGAATTTCATCGGCGACGACGGCAAAACCTTTCCCGCTTTCTCCTGCATAAGCGGCCTCTATTGCGGAATTCATTGCCAAAAGGTTTGTTTGACTTGCAATATTTTGAATAATTTGACTGGCTTCGAGCAGTGCTTCAGAGCGTTCTGCTATTTGTTTTACAACTTCATTTGCCGTTTTGGCTCCTTCTTTTCCTTGTTTTGTTTGAATATATATAGTTTTAACCAGTTCATTATTGAGGGTAAGCGTTTTACCGACATACGGGACATTTTCTACCATATCATTTATTAGCGATGAAGACTTGTTGATACTTTCGGTTTGCAGTCTAATTTCGCTGACAAGGCGGTTTAGTCTTCCATTAATTTGTTCGATAGTTGCAGCCGTTTCAGTAACACCGGCAGCTTGTGTCAGTGATTTCTCGTTTACTGTTGCTACATTTCCCCCGATTTGCCGAATTGCAGCGGCAGTTTCTTCCATAATTACTTGACAGCTCACTTCCGACAGCAAAAAAGTCAGAAAGTATTTCGGTCTGTTTAAGTAAAACAACTAATTTCCAATTAAATTCGGAAAAAGAAAACACTCGAACTTCCCATTGGACACCATCAAGTTTCAATGGTAACGAACTATCATCGTTATTTTCCATTGTGTTAAATGCCGGCAATCCGGCTTCTTTGAGCGTTTTAAAATTAAACTCACTATGTTTTGGGGCAGCCAAAATTAAGCCGGCATTTTGGACAAGCATACAGTAACCGTTTTTACCGATATGAATATTGTTAATAAATGATGTTAGTTCTTCAAGGCTTATATCCAAACCTACACAACCCAAAAATGAACCGGTTGTGTCATTTATAGACTTTGCTATGGTTACTACGGGCGTTTCTTCCGATGAACGGTATGCGCTTGTTATAATGATTTTTTCATTTGCCGAAACGGTATCTTTATACCATTGGCGCATACGCGGGCCATACCCATCAGGTATATATTCATCAGGGAATCAAAGCCGCCCCATTTAGTTCCAAGATAAAGTAATTTAAATTCGGAATAATTTTTTTTGCAGTAATTCAAATTCATCAACCGCAGAAAATGTCAATTTTCGAGGATTGATGAATTTTTGACTGCCTACTTGAAAATCCGCCTATTTTTAAGTATACTTACAAGATTATTCTATGAAATATCGAGCAAATTGGGAGATGATATGGGGTTAACTTTATATAACACATTAGGAAATAGAAAAGAAGAATTTGTGCCGATTACTCCGGGTCATGCAGGAATTTACGGGTGCGGACCGACGGTGTATGATTATGCTCATATCGGAAATCTGAGAACTTATGTTTTTGAAGATATTTTAATAAAAACACTTGAAATGCTTGGGTATGAGGTTACCCATGTTATGAATGTTACTGACGTTGGGCACCTGACGGATGATGCCGATGAGGGTGAAGACAAAATGTTAAAATCCGCTGAAGAGCGCGGCAAATCGGTTTTAGAGATTGCGGATTTTTACACAAAAGCGTTCTTCCATGATACCGAACGGCTAAACATAAAACGCCCGGGTATTGTCTGCAAGGCAACCGAACATATTCAAGATATGATTAACCTTATCAAGCGGATTGAAGCAAACGGACACACATATATGGCAGGCGGAAATCTCTACTATGATATTTCTACATTTCCAAAATACGGCGAATTGGCAAATATCAATCTTGCCGACTTAAAAGCCGGTGCCAGAATTGAGATAGACAAAAATAAACGGAACCCGCATGACTTTGTTCTTTGGTTTACAAAAAGCAAGTTCGAAAATCAAGCATTAACTTGGGATTCTCCTTGGGGTAGAGGTTATCCCGGCTGGCACATAGAATGCTCTGCAATGAGTATAAAATATTTAGGTGAACAATTTGATATTCACAAAGGCGGGATTGACCACATCAGGGTCCATCACACAAACGAAATAGCTCAATCGGAGGGGGCTACGGGCAAAAAATGGGTAAACTATTGGCTTCATAACGAATTCCTCGTAATGAACAAGGGAAAAATGTCTAAATCCGCAGGTTCTTTTATTATTTTGGAAGATGTTATAAAAAAAGGCTTTGACCCCTTAGACTACCGGTTTTTACTTTTAGGAGGGCATTATAGAACCCAGCTCACCTTTTCATGGGAAGCTATGGAGACGGCAAAAAGCGGAAGAAAAAACTTAAATGCCAGAATTGCCAAATTGCTGGAGGGTTTGCCCGAAAGTAAAATTAAAGCGTATAAGGACATCTCCAATTCGATAACTGCTGAAAATATCCAAAAACAGCTGACATCGAGCCCTGCCGCAACATATTTTGCCGGCTTTTTATCCGCTATGGAAGACGATTTGTCAACACCGCGTGCTATGTCGGAGCTGCAAGGGCTTATCAAGGATAAAGCCGTACCGGCGGAAGAAGCAGTGGCGGCAGCCGCCGCTATGGACGCAATATTGGGCTTAAAGCTGATTGAAGAAGCTGAAATACTGTTACGGCAGTCTTTCGATTCCGAGATTGATAAAGATATGCACGCTGAAATTCTATCACTCATCGAAAAAAGAGCGGCAGCAAAAGCTGAAAAAAACTATAAACTTGCAGACGAAATTCGGGATGGCCTAAAAGCCGGAGGCATAATTTTGGAAGACCAAAACGGGAAAACGACGTGGAAAAAAGTGTAAAATCAACAACCCCGACGCAGAGCGTACGTTGCGCAGCGGCAGGGTATTAAACCCTCCGCACGAATAAAAAGTCTGCAAAAAGTTGTAACATTTTGGAGAATACCGTGTTTAATAAGAAAGAGATGCTAAGGGCTGTTTCAGATGAAGACTTTAAAACTATTTACCAAGCCCTAATGCCGGTAATTTATAAAGTTTCTTACAATATCGTAAGAGAGGAAGATGCCGCTGAGGATATTTGCCATGATTCTTTAATTAAGATGACTGAAAAAAAAATGGAATTTCCGTCATTAGATGATGCAAAGTATTGGCTTATCCGTGTATCCCGTAATGCCTCGCTTAATTATGTAAAAAGGCGCGGGCGGGAAAAAAAGGCTTATGCAAAAGCATTTAAAGAAGACACCAGAAAGGCTGAAACCGGAGAGGAAGCGGTTTTAAAACAGGAGTCCATAGACTATGTTCAGGCGGCTATGGAAAAACTTCCGGAAAATCTGCGCTCGGTTCTTCAACTAAAAGAATACGGAAGTCTGAACTATAAAGAAATAGGCGGTATTTTGGGAATAAGCGAGGGGAACGTTAAAGTCCGCGTGTTTAGAGCCCGCGAACAATTATCAAGATATATGGGAGAAAATGATGTCTACATGCCCGAATAAAGATTTGTACTCGGTTTATATTGATGATGAGCTTCCGTCCCCTTGGAAAGAAAAACTCGAAGCCCATCTTAAAGATTGCTCCAAATGCAGAGAGGTAGTATCTTCTTATAGAATATTACGCTTAAAACTTGAGGAGGCAAAAATACCTGCCCTCGATATGGATGGTTCTTTTTTAAAACTGTATGCAAAACGTATGGAGCTATTGGATAAAGCGGAACTCGGTGAAAAGAACCTTTCGGCGGAAAAACCGCATGGGAGTTGGTTTACCAAGTCGGTAAAAATTCCAATTCCGGCAATAGCTGCCGCTGCATTGTTCTTGTTCGTTTTTACCCCTATTCTTATCGTTAACACAAAAAAATCCGTTGAGTATGTAGAAGTGTCTCCGTCAAATTTTAAACCCTTGGTTCCGGTGTCAAATATCAATGCGGCAAAACCCAAAAAAATAACTTTTACAAATCTTGATGCTTTCGGAATAAAAAATGATAGTATTTCAACAAATGTAAAAAAAACAAATATCAATTTTAATAATTTTATAAATTTATATTTAACTCCCGCAACGATGAATACTACGGAAAATGCGGTTATAAGGATACCCAAAATTGACATTTCGATTTTAAATAATACGCAGGAATTCAATTTGACATTTGCAAAAAATGAGCAGTAAATTTTCATATTTATTTAAAAAGTTTTTTATTTTTAGATTTTTCATTTTTCTTTTAGTATTTGGAGGCATTGCGGCTTCTGTTTTATTTGCCGTTTCCTTTGCAGGGAAAAAACCTGAACTGATTTCGGTTTCACCGCAGGTAGTCGAAGCCGGTTCGAAGGTTAAAATAAAAGGCAGACATTTCGGCAGCAAATTCAATTCGTCATGGATACAAATAGGCGGTTCAATTATTCAATCCGAAAATTGCGATGTATGGACTGAAAATGAAATTGAATTTACATATCCGGATTATCAAGATGCGGGACTTTTATTTGTTGTGGTTCAAAACAGAAAATCGAATCCGTCTTTTTTGGCTGCTGTTGCTGAAATTCCCGTTATTACAGATAAGTTTCTTCCAAGCGAGGCACCCTCAATAAATGCTTTAAGCAAAGACTTTGCTGAAGTAGGCAGTATACTCAAAATATCCGGCGAAAATTTCGGCGGCTCACGGCTGAATACACAGGTTATGTTTGTCCCTAATTTTACGCCTGCATTACTTGCCGAAATAGAAAAAGGTGAAGATGTAGGAGCCGCATATTGTTCCGACTACAATTTCGATTTTATCGCATGGACAAATGAAGAAATTCAAGTGCGTGTGCCCGACGGAGCGGATTCCGGTGTGATAATTGTGGCAACGGCAAAAGGTTTAAGTAATCCCGTTCCTTTCCGGCTAAAAAACAGAGTAGGAACTAAAACGCGTTCAAATAAAAAAAATATTGTACTTGCGGCAGAGACGGATGTATCCAATATTACTGCGGAAGAAAAAAATACGCTCTTTTTAAAAATTCCGCTTCCGATTGAAAATTATTCCCAACGGGACGCGCAAATTCTTTCAATAAACCCTGCACCCTTTGTAAAAAATTACAAAGGTTCTTCAATTCACCAATATGAAAATACGGGTATTTCCACAAGAATTCATATTAGGCAGGAGTATAGTATCAATTCTTATGAAGTTACAACAAAAATAAATCCCGGAAATGTACGGATAGGGCAAAAGCAAAATCAGGCTTTATATAATGCTTATGCAATTGCAACCGAATTTATTCCGGCAAATGACGAGCTTATTCAAAAAACAGTTGCGGAAATTGTGCAAGGCGAAAAAAATCCGTATAATCAAGCAAAACGGATATATAATTATATCCTAAAAAATATTGAAATTGTTCCGTCAACCCTTTCCAATACAAGGACTGAATTTAAGAATGTTCTTACAAATAAGAAAGCAGATCCTTATGATGCGGCTTTTTTATTTACTACATGTGCACGGGCATGCGGAATTCCTGCGCAACCGGCGGCCGGTATTGTGATAGATGTTTCGCAAAACACGTATTTGCACTGGTGGGCGGAATTCTACCTTGAGGGCTTCGGCTGGCTTCCTGTTGATATAGGCATGGCAAAAGCGGTTCCGTTCGACATAGGAATTTCGCAAAAAGAGAATTGGTATTTTGGGAATATCGACGCATTTAGAGCGGCTTTCGGTTTAGGCAGAAATAGTCAGTCGCCTATGACATCAAACGGTAAAAATTCCGCAAAAGAAAGGAGCTATTCGTTTAATGACAGTTGGGAAGAAACCGTTGGAATAACATCATATAACTCAGTGTGGAAAATTCCAACGCTCATCGCTGTTTATTAAATTCCAAGGCTTATTTTAGACAATGCAGTTGGCATTGTCTAAAAACGCTACCGAGTTTACCTTGCGGCAAACGTCGCCTTATTGTATGCCGTTTCTCATTGCATTCCGAAACGGCGTAATTCGACAGCCTCGAAATCTGAAGATTTCTACGTTGTCGAATTTTATTGAACGAAATGAGAATATGGGGAGGAAAAAACCGCTTTACCGGTTATTCCCTCCCTAAAAGATTTGATGCAGATTAATGCGTCAATGCCCGTCCCAAGTTTTTCATAAAATCTTGAGCATTTGTTACAATTGAAGTTGCCGTAAGCGTTCCGCGGTCGGATAACTTGTTTACGGTAAATTCTTGAATATCGATTGTATACATATAGACCGGTCTTACTTTTCCATTGAATTCATTGTAAGAGGGTGTCATATTTCCGGTTGCAATCGTAAAAAGAACCGCCGAAACCATTATAATCGTAGAAGTTTTGCGGGCATGTTTACGCATTGCATTTTGGGCTTCATAAACATTATCATACGTTCCGGGTAATGTAAAACGGTCGCGGATTGTACCGGCAAGTATTATCGGTATGTTGCAATCAATACAGGCTTTGACAAAACCGTCTTTCGGCTTACCGGATTTTACAAAGGCTTCAATTGAGCCTGCTTCACGCACCATATTTATTGTTTCGTAATAAGAACGGTTTGTATTTTGCTCTTTGGTAAAAACTTTTTGCCCCCAAGTTGTTCCGAAAGTTGCCTGCTCTAAATCAAATGCTGACAAGGCATTTCCGCAGAGAATTGCATTAACGTAGCCCTCCCGTACCAGTTTTTCCAATGCGTTGCGGGAATCGCTATCGAGCGTAACGGCTGAACCCAAAATCCAAGTTACATAACCGTTATTCTTTTTTTCGTGTTCCAAAACTTGATAGAGTTTATCATAATCAATAGAGAAAGCCGTTTCGCGGGAACGCCCGGAACGGAAAGCAAAAGTATCCGCAGAGGATTCCTCTGCTTCAAAGCCGCCGGTATATACATAAATCCCTTCGCTGGCATCTTCCGTTCTGCCGATAACAACTTTATCGCCTTTTTTTAAGTTTCGGAATTCTACGATATTTACGGACTCTTTCCCGGGAGTGTCGATTGCAACGCAAACGGTATCCATTCGGCTCTCGGTTGCAAGCACCCATTTTCCGTTTATTTTAAAATATTCGGGAAAAACCGAAAGAGCGTGATAGTGGGCAGGAGAAATTCCGTCGCGTTCAACTTCAATTAATTTTGCATTCGGTGCATCTTGTAAAAATTTTTGTGAAAAGTCAGGTTCTCGGTATACCGGTATTTCAAGTTTGTACATTCTTTCCTCCTATTTTATCGCCGCTGCGGGAACGAGAGCATTTTGGACATTTACGACAAAATCCTGAACGTTTGTAACGATTGAACGCACTGCGATATTCTCGCGTGCAGCGGAAATTTTATTTGTTACGTTTTCGGTTACATCAACCGTGTACATGTAAACCGGAAGAACGGAACCGTCTGCCGCAATTCTATAACTTGACGCAAGATTTGCGGTAGAAACCGAATGCAGCATTGTTGCAAGACAAATGATTAAAGTCGCCTTATCGGTTTGTGCTTTCATTGCAGTAAGAGCTTCCGTTACTTTCTGATAAACTTCAGGCAAGGGGCCGTCATCACGGATTGAGCCGGCAAGAACAATCGGAATATTTAATTCCGTTATTGTTTTTATAAAGCCGTTTTTAACATGCCCTTCTGCAATAAAGTTTTTAATAGAACCGGCTCGGCGCACTTCGTTTAAAAGATCCAAGTGATTATAATGCCCCATAGGAACCGATTCTTGCGTGTATATGTTTTGACCGAGAGCCGTATTTAAATAACCGCCCTCCAAGTCGTGAGTTGCTAAAGCGTTCCCCGCTAAAAGGGCATTTACATAACCTGCACGTGCAAGATTTGAGAGAGCAACGCGTGTATCGTGGTCGAATACTACAGACGGTCCCATTACCCATACAATGTATCCGCCGGTTTCTTTTTCATGCTTCATTAATTCATAAAGAAAATTATAATCGCCGGTAAAAGAAGTTTCTACTGCCTTACCCGCTGTTTGCATCACGCTTTTGTCAAATAAACCGCTGCTTTTAAAAACGCCTTCACTTCCGTCAGAAACTTCCGCAAGAATAACTTCTTCTCCGATAGTTAAATCTCGTAACTCTTTTATTACAACGGTATCGTTTTTGATGATTGCCGCACAATTCAGCGAACTGCGCTGCGGTAAAACCCATTTTCCATTAAGTTTGTAATAAGTGGGTAAATGTGAGGTTAAATAAAAGCCGCAGGGTGCAACACCGTCTTTTACAACCTTAGAATGTTTTGCGTCCGGCGAATTCATAAATTGTTCTGAATTGAAATTCGGCGGAGTAAACGTAGGCAACTGAAATGACATAATATCCTCCGGGTATATAAACCGTGCTTCGGCACGGTAATAATTTATACTAGCATAAAATAACCTAAAGGTCAATCGGGAGGTGCGCACAATTATCGAAGAGCTTACCGACACCCGCAAGCAATGGAAAGTAAAACATAAAAAGGGGATGCCCCTTAGGACATCCCCCAATAACATTTAACTTAAAAAGACTAGTCTTTTTTAGGTTCAAAGGTAATATTAATTTCGTTTACACCGCCGTCAATATCACTTGCGTTAACGGAATACGTAACAACGTTTCCGGATAACGAGGTGTCATAAAAACCGTTTATAAACCACTTGCCAACACTGTAACCCGCGTCAAGTTTGGCTGTAAGCGTAAGAGATGTACCTTCGGCAACAGCAGCTCCATTTGAAAGCTCCGTTAAAGGATAAGAATAAGTTTTTTCAACTTTTAGTTTTGCAGTGTCAAAAGTTAGTTTTATGTCTTCTTTTTTTGGTGCCAAACTTAAAGTTATTTTACCGTCAATAGCATTTTCGTTTTTAATTGTGTAGGACGTTCCCCAGCTATATAATGTGTAAACGATTGGTTTACCGTTTACAAGAAGACCTCTACCGTGATTAGCGCTTTCAACTTTTAAAGTTACGCTAGTATCTTCATCAAATTTTTCACCGTTTGGCATTAGTTTACCGTTAAATTCGACACTTATGCCGCTTCCATCAAATACGAGTGCTACCTGAGGATAAACATCGTAGGTTACTTCCAAAACATTGTCAACGGCATCGTCTGTATCAATATACAAGTAAGGTGATGTATTGCCGAATGTATTCATTTTTTTACCGTTGATATACCACTCTCTAATTTTAGGGGTACCCTTTGCATAAAACCGTATAGTTCCGTTTGTAACTTCATCACCCGATTTTTTTACACAGCGTATTTTATCCTTGTCATATTTAAGTGTAACTTTTTCACCGTCTTGTTTTTTGGCTTCGGTAAAGGCAATAGTTACTGCTCCGTCTTTTACATCATAAGCAGAAACGGTATAGTCAAATGTGTTCGAGATATCTTCTTTGTCTTGAACAAAAACTCTCTCGTTTATGGTCCAATTGGTAACTTCATATCCGGGAGAAGGTGTTGCAACAAATGTTAAGTCCGTACCCGGATCAAATTCCTTACCGTTTACAAATTGCGATCCCGACTCAATACCATTTATTTTTGTGCCATCGAATTTAACTTTAATTTTACCGAGTTTTTCGGTATAGCTTATGTCTATGTTGCCGTCTTTGTCAGCAAAGGCTGCATCAACTTTAAAAGGATAAAACGTGCTCTCGGTTTCATCGGCACGTACGGTGCCGTTCTGCTTCCATGTGTCAACTATCTTTCCTTTATCGAGGTTTATGGCGTAAAACCTGAAGTAAGAATTTCCTTTAACTTTAGTCCCGCTTTCAAGGGGCGCTCCGACATCTACCCATCTTTTTATGTTGTAATTATATTCAATTCTAACAGCTTTTACTTTCGCCGTATTAAAAGTAAGCTTCAACTCTTTTGCATCTGTAAGGTTAAAGTCAACCTTTGCTTTACCTTCTTTACCTATTCCGAAAGTTTTTAGGGTAAAGTAGCACATATAAGTTTTTGCACTAGACACTTTTTTACTGTTTATTGTCCACTCTCCTACAACCTTACCTTCAGGTAAGTTTCTAGCCGTAAACAATAGAGGCGTGCCGTCCGCTACCGCAACACCGGAATTAAGTGCCGTCCCTGTGTTTGCAAGGCTACAGCTTACAAAAGTTTCGTTAAACTCCAAAACGGCCTTTATAGGCTGTTTTTGGAATTGACATGATGAAAAAATTAATGCAGTAAGCATTAATAACCCGAAAATAGAAACTAACCGCTTCTTCATAAAAGCTCCTTCTTGCAATTTTTTTAAATTGCAAATTTTTTTTATTTTTATAATCAAATAAATGACGTAAACCTATTTGCCTAATTTTTACATTAAACGGTAAATATATAGGTCTGCCATTATTTGAATTATAAATCCTGATTTGAGGAATACGTAAAGAGTTAAATATACGGTGTACAAAATAAAAAATCTTACCATAAAATAAATTTACGGTAAGATTAAAAGTATAAAGAGAAAAAATATTTATTGATTTATTATCTGGGGGGGGGGGGGGGGGTTTTTTTTTTTTTTTTTTTTTTT
>CALINC010000012.1 GCA_938045195.1 uncultured Treponema sp. | reverse complement strand
TCTGCTTCAAATGTATTCATTTATATTCAAAATGTCAATCGGTTGCTTCAGTGATCTCTTTTTAATTCTTTCAGTATGCTTTCTCTTGAAATCGTACTTATCAGAATTGTATATGCTGTTTTGTCGGAATATATAAAACATTCTCTCTATCAGTTACATATAACCTATATTTTCTGCTATCGCTTTTAAACCACTTTATTTTTGTGCCGAAAGCATCGCCCTAACATTGTTTTAAACCGCAAACCGTCTCGATCGGTTTGTCGGTTTTGAAAACGGTGTTATGTGTATTAATAAAAGGAATCTGAAATCTTATATTCATTTTTTACAAAAACACAATTGCTATTTTAAGTCTGGATTGGAAGGAATCCTTTTCTGTTCATTTTCTATAAAATCATGTAGTTTTTCACATAAACTATTCTTTAATGCATAATAGGACTTTGTAATCCCTAAAGGCAATGATATATCATTGGAATAAACTACTGTTGATTTATCATTTTTTTGGATATATACACAAAATTTTTGTTTGATATAATCATAACCTGCAACCATGTATACCTTATCATCCTTTTGAATGACAACTTCTATACATGGAGAATCACAATATTCCGTATAGGACAGTTCATTCGCCCATGTTTTATCTCTTCTCGGGCGTTGCCATTTATTCCATCCCCCACCATTTTTCCATAATTTTTTCTTATTATTTTCAGAATAATCACAAGCATCTGCAATTAGTTGCCCAATATAATAATCAGCTAAATCCTCATTTTTTTTGATGGTTGGTGATATTAAAGAAAAATCTACTTCTTGATTAAAAAAATCTTCTTCTCTTTCAATACCATCAATTTCTATCGCTTGGATTGCTTTTTTTACAGGTTGTAATTCAATATCATTGTCAAATTTATTAAAAAAATCTTTCCATGTTACAATCGATACTTCCGAATGCTTATTACATATCTCTTTCAGTTCTGACTCAAAATAATAGTTTTCAGGTACAAGATAAACCATTCTTGCGTCGTAACCATCTGCAATATAATCTTTTAAAATTGCCAAGTAACCGTCTTCTGAAGTTTGAGCGGGTTCTAATTTTCTATCAACTTTTACTTTATTTTCAATAAGAATTAGTTTTTTTTGTTTATTGTCAAGAACATACATATCAGGTTGACCTTGAACTTTTACTGAAGGCGTATCAAAAAAATGATGAGTTCCATCTTCCAATACAGCATCTTTAGATAACTTAATATCAGATAAACCTAAATAACCAATAAAAGCTTGTAATCGCATTGAACCTTTGAAGTTAGCAACCAAAATATACGTCGCTGAATTTTCTTTTGTATGTCCCATTATCTACTCCTAATTGCTACCCATAGGGTAGTCCACATAACATACGCTTGATCTGCAAACGGGCATAGTCCCGTTTGTCAGCGTTGAAGCGGGTGTTAGATAATTTTACATACCCCCTACATATTTTTCTACTATCGTATTTTGTAATAATTGTGAAAAATTTACATTATTTTTTTCTGCAAGTGTATTCACCCATTTAGGAAGCGTTATATTCTTTCTGACACACTTACTTGAATATTTTTCACTGTACGAATCCATATCCAAAATAAGCATATTTATAAAACTTTTATCATCAGGCAGTTTTATTTTTCTAGGCTCACTTGCTTTAGGCACAGTATTCCCTTCCTCAATTTCCGTTAAAATCCAACCTGATGCCGCATCTATTCCCATTTCTATCGCTTCTATAAGAGAAAAACCGCCAGAAACACAGCCTTTCAAGTCGGGGAATTCTACGTTATAACTATTATCTTCTTCACAATATGTTATAATTGCCGGGTATGCTAATTTCATTTTATATTCCTCCATTATCCTTCTTTCAAGCCTGCCTGCTTTAAAATTGCTTTTACTGTTCCTATTGGTATATCTCCCCTATGGTTCGGTACCGTAACTTTTCCTAATTTTACGGCATGTTTATATTGATTATGAGAACCTTTTGATGCTACAAAATACCAACCATCCGCTTTTAGTATTTTTTCTATTTCTTTTACTGTCATTCTATATCTAATCTTATTATACGCATTATGCGTATAATTTCAAGTACTTGATACTTTTTGTTTTTCCAATTCTTTAATCAAATCCGCAATATATTTTTTCTGCATAGTCTTTAAATTCATACATATATATGAAAGTATTTCCATAATAGGATTTTTTATATTCAAGATTTCTGTGAACAATATTTTTGTTTCTTTT
>CALINC010000011.1 GCA_938045195.1 uncultured Treponema sp. | reverse complement strand
ACTTGTATCAATAAATGCCCATAATAAATAGTGCGTATCTAATAGGATTTTCATAGATTTACAAACTCTTCATCGGTTATTGCCCAATTCTCACTAAACTCAACTCTTACTTTTCCTTCTAAGGTACCAAGTTTTCGCGCCTTTGTTTTTTTATACTCTTCAATTGGAATGATGACAGCTATTGTTTCTTGTTTTCTGCCAAATGCAATACCGATTTCATTACCTAATGCAACTTCTTTCAGCAATGCAGAGAAATTCGCTCTTACTTTAGCTACCGGTAATGTTTTCATACGAGTATAATAATATATATGTACAATATAGTCAAGTTGCCTCATTTAGTTAAAATATTACGAATGAGTGTGTTTCTAAGAGAACAACAAAGCCTTGTTATCGGCAGACTTCGTAAAGAAAAGGCAGAAGCGAAAAAGCAAGTTCTTGATATGATACAAAGATGGATGTAGGCTTGTCAGGTTGAAGCGGGTGTTAGACGATTTATGCGTATGTATACATTTTTATTGTTTCAAATTCTATGGGATGATTATTGTTTTCTTCTTCTAAATCATAAAGATTTTGAAGATTGAGTCGGAATTCTGCTGTAGTTCCAAAGAATTTTGAAAATCTGATTGCTGTATTCGCAATAATTGAACTTTCCGTTAAATTGGCTTGTTCAATTTTTTTAGTGTCTTTTGCAGTTTGTTTTGAATAAACTACAGTCTACATTACCAATCCGGCTCCTTTATGCTTTCTTCCAAAGGTTCTTTACCCGCTTTAAGAATAGATTTCATTCCCGGACATAGAACATAAATACAGTGCTTCCTGAATTGAATTCCAATCATCTTCCGATATTAATACTGCATTATTTCTTTTTTCTGAAATATTGGTTTGTGAAAGTCTTTTGTCCGGTCAATAAGATTATATAAATTTGTTCTAGCGGCTGTCGCAGTCATTACCGTCATTTGACTGCCATAATTTTTAAGCTATACAGTGAATTCGCTTATATCTTTTTCACATAATCCGAATCCTTCCGATTCGTTGTTTTCGACTCCATAGGGCTCAATATGCACCATAACATCGTAGACATTTTCAATTTTTTCTTTAATTGCGGAAGTAACTTGTTCTGCAATATTATGGGCCTCGTAAACGCTTATATCTGCGGCAACTTCTATATCCAAATCGATATCCAAAAGGTTTGCCATTCTGCGGATTCTTGCACGGTGAGGATTAAAGGTTCCTTTTACCGAATTAACCGCATCGAATAATTGTTTGTATAAAAGTTTATTTGTATTGCCGTCCATCAATTCAACATTGAGTTCCATAAAAAGCTCAACACCCGATTTTATAATCCATAAACTTACCAATATAGCGGTAATTGCATCAAAAATCGGTGCCTTAAAAATAAAAGAAATTCCAAGTCCGGCTAAGACCGAAGCGGATAGAATCACATCATTTGTCATATTTTTTGCATTTGCTTGAATCATCATACTGTCGGCTTTTTTACCTAAAATATGCTGGTTTAATGCCAAAATAAGTTTTACCGCTATAGAAGAAACCGTAACTGCAATTGCAAGAATATGCGGAAGTTCCGGTATAAAAGCACCGTGTAATACGGCAGCAAATTTTTTTGTTGAGGCAAGAAAAAGTTGTAACCCTGCTGTTAAGATTATAAATGACAAAATAAGGGAGGCTATGGTTTCAGCCCGCTGGTGTCCCCAAGGGTGTTCTTTATCGGATGGGCGATTAATAATAAAACTTACAATTAAGGTCATAGCTGAAATTGCAATATCGGTTGCTGAGTCAATCCCATCGCCTAAAACCGAGAGGCTGTGTACATAAATCCCTATTGTAAGTTTCGCTGCACAAATAATAATATTCCCTATAAGGGCAGTCAACGAGGCTATTCTTACAAGCCGAATTCTTTTATCATGGTTCATACTCTAAATAGAATTATACAATAAATGAGTTTTAAATTCAATGTTTCGCATTTTCTAAACTTTCGCACCATTTATGCATACAAATACCGAATGCAACACTTACATTTATTGAAGCTTTAATGCCGTACATAGGAATTGTTATAATGTTGCCTCCCGCTTTTTTGACGGCTTCGGGGCTTACCCCTAATTCCTCAGAGCCTATTACTATAATTCCTTTATCGGGAAATTTAAAAGTATTTATGCAAGTACCGCCTGTTTCCAAGACAATGAGCGGAACATCCGGAAGGGCATCCAATGTTGTTCTTTCCCATGGTAAATACTCGGTACAGCCCATTGCCGTTCTTTTTGCTTTCGGATTTTCAGGCGATACACAATGTTCCGATAAAAATACTTTTTCTACACCGAAAGATTCCGCTGTTCTAAAAATTGAACCGATATTAAAAGGCGTGCGTATATCTTCCGCATAAACATAGACACCTTTAAAAAATTTTCTGCGGAAAGAGCCGATTTCTTCTTGTGAGGAATTCGGTAAAATTAAATCCCATTCCGAAGGGGCAGCACCTAGTTTTTTATAAAGCTGATAGCGGGTAAAATTTATAATGTTCCGTTTTGTATTTTCATCGGGGTTTGCAAGCCATTCGTTAATTTGTTTTGAGCTGTTACTATCAGCATCTTGTACGGCAATTTTAAGAATTGAACGCAAATAGAATAAGTCTAAAAATTCATCACTTTTATTTTGTACAAAAGAATTTTCGGCAGCTTCTAAAATGCGCAAGATTTTTCTGCACCGCTGTTTTGGGGGCAAATCGGCTAATTTAAAAATTTCAACCATAACTTAAAAAGCTTGTTTTATAATTTCAAAAATATCTCTGCTGGACATTGGGTGAGGAATGTAATTCATAAAACTTAAACGAGCTGCATCTTCCGAAACAGGCACAAGCGATTCAATCGTTAAATCTATATCTTTTAAACGGGTCGGCAAATTTGCTTCTGCAAGACGGCGGCGGATTTCTTCCACTCCGCGTTTAGAAAGCTCTACGGCATCCCCGCCTTCGGGCATTGTTTCGCCCAGCATTCTTGCGACCGAAACGGTTTTTGTTAAGTTTGATGAAATTGCATCGTTTATTATATGCGGAAGAAGAATAGTAGAAATAAGAGAGCTCGCAAGTCTATATTTTCCGCCTGCTGCGAGAGATATTGCCGAACCGAGTCCCGGAGCGGAAGCCGAAGCACCTATTGCGGCAAGGCAGGCAGCCTGCGCCGCGAGGTCTTCACGAGGAGTGCCGATAAGTTTTTCCCGTTGCGGGTCAGTTGAAATTAAAAAAATATCTATTGCTTTTCCTAAAACCGTTTCCGAAAAA
The DNA here is from genome assembly GCA_938045195.1 of uncultured Treponema sp. Taxonomy (GTDB): domain Bacteria; phylum Spirochaetota; class Spirochaetia; order Treponematales; family Treponemataceae; genus Treponema_B. The sequence goes on along the minus strand of CALINC010000011.1, from coordinate 2,756 downwards.
AAACTGCCTTTTGTGGAAATATAGGCTTCAAAAGCCGTTGCCAAACCTGCAAAAAGCATAGCGGTCATGGTATTCGGGGCAAGTCCTGCATAAGTATTGGAATCAAAAATTACCAAATCGCAAAGATTCTCTTGGACTTTCAGTAAATTGATTGAACGGCTGCGGGAATCTAAAATACAACTTGTTGTTCCAAATAAAAAAGGGTCATTACATGTTGTCGGTATTTGAATAAGCGGAAGAGATTCAGCAGTAATCGGAGTTCCCTCTATATAATTGTAACTCGATTGGGTTTCGTTGTATAAGGCTGCTATTGCTCTACCGATTGAACATGCCACCAAATTGCCGCATGCAATTACGCCTTTTATATGAGCTCCGCGTGCAAGGGACAAGGCTCTATCTATTATCTCAGAATCGGGTGTTTTGCCGAAACCGTTAAAGGTAAAAACCGAAATGTGTTTTTCTTCAAGAGATTTCTTTATTTTTTCAATTAGCCCCATATCTTCAAAAAAAGGGTCTATAATAAACATAAAATTATTCCCTAATTTTGCGGCTTCTTCTCCAATGCGTGCAAGCGAATAATTTCCCAAAATAATATTAGGTGAAAGTTTAAAAACAAAATCAGCCATTTACATCTGCCCTCACAAACGGATAATCGGCAGAATTTTATAAAAACTTGAGAAATATAGGTTTAGGAGTTGCGTTTAAACGTCCAAATTTGCATACACGGCATTTTCTTCTATAAATTTACGGCGCGGTTCAACCTCTTCGCCCATCAGTGTACTGAAAATTCTGTCGGCTTCGAGGGCATCGGGCATAGTTATCCGTACCATTTTTCTTTTTGCAGGGTCCATTGTGGTATCCCACAACTGGGTTCCGTCCATTTCACCGAGTCCCTTATACCGCTGTACCGCCGCATTGTTTCCGCGTCCTATTTCATTTAAAACCTTATCCCGCTCGCCATCGTCATAAACATACCAGTCCTTTTTGTTATACGAAATTTTATACAGCGGCGGCATGGCAAGATAAACATAGCCATGCTCGATAATTTGCGGCATATATCTAAAAAAGAAAGTAAGCAAGAGCGTACGGATATGTGAGCCGTCAACATCGGCATCAGCCATAATGATAATTTTATGGTAACGTATTTTTTCTATGTTGAAATCCTTGCCGATACCCGTGCCGAGCGTTGCAATAATCGGTTGAAGTTTTTCATTATTTACGACTTTATCCAAGCGGGTTTTTTCAACATTGAGCATTTTTCCCCAAAGCGGTAAAATAGCCTGAGTTTTACTGTCGCGGCCTTTTTTTGCGGAACCTCCTGCGGAGTCTCCCTCTACAATGTAAACCTCGCATATCTCAGGGTTTTTCATAGAGCAGTCTGCAAGTTTGCCGGGCAGTCCGAAACTATCTAAACCGCTTTTCCGCCTTGTTGCTTCTTTTGCTTTTCGTGCGGCAATTCTGGCTGAGGCTTCGGCAACGCACTTATCTAGGATTTTTTCTATTTCATTCGGGTTCTGTTCGAAAAAAAGCGTTAATTTTTCGTTTACAAATGAATCGACAATGCCGCGTACATCGCTATTGCCGAGTTTTGTTTTTGTCTGCCCCTCAAATTGCGGTTCCGGTACTTTGACCGAAATAATCGCCGTTAAACCCGCCCTAACATCTTCACCGGTCAGTTTTTCTTCCTTATCCATTTTTTTTACAAGCTTGGGATATTTTTTTAAAAACTCGTTCATAATTCGGGTTAAAGCTGTTTTAAAGCCATCAAGATGTGCCCCTCCCTCACGGGTATTGATGTCATTTACAAAAGAAAGTATATTTTCATTATAGCCGTCATTATATTGCAAGGCAACTTCGCAGAGAATTTCATTTTTTTCACCGTCTACAAAAACCGGAGTTTTGGGAAAAACTTGTTTTGATTCATTTAAGTATTTTACAAAGTGCGAAATACCGCCTTCAAAAGCAAATGTAATTTCTTTCGGAGTAGAAAGCCGCTCATCCCGCATAGTAATCGAAATATTTGAATTTAAAAAAGCCAATTCCCGAAGGCGCGTTGCCAGTACTTCAAAATTGTAAGTAGTAGTTTCCGTAAATATGGAAGAATCGGCAGCCCAGCGGATAGCGGTTCCGTGCCGGTCGGTTTTGCCCAATTTTTTTACTGGTTCGACAACGCCGCCTTTTTCAAACTTGGCATAATGCTCAAAACCGTCTTTGTAAACCCTTGCTTCCATCCACACTGAAAGAGCATTTACCACCGAGACACCGACACCGTGTAAACCGCCCGATACTTTATAGGAACCCTTATCGAATTTTCCGCCTGCATGCAGACGGGTTAAAACGACTTCCAAAGCACTGATTTTTTCCGTCGGATGAATATCAACAGGGATACCGCGTCCATTATCTTCAACACGGACAATATCATTAGGTTCGAGAACAACTAAAATATTATCGCAAAACCCCGCCATCGCTTCGTCAATACAGTTATCGACAACCTCATACACCAGATGATGCAGTCCATCGGGACCGGTTGAACCTATATACATTCCGGGGCGTTTTCTAACTGCCTCCAAACCTTTTAATACTGTAATATTTGTAGCCGAATAATTTGAAGTTACCATTTTTTCCCTTTATAAAATATTAACATAGACATAAAGAATTAGTATATCATTATTAAAAGAAAAAGTAAAGTAATCCGGAAAAATAATCAACAACCTCGACGCAGAGCGTACGTTGCGCAGCAACAGGGTATTAAACCC
>CALINC010000010.1 GCA_938045195.1 uncultured Treponema sp. | reverse complement strand
TTTCATTTATAGAAAAGATGACCGGCCTTTCCCAGGCGGAAGTAGAAGCGATTAAATAATGGGTAATTGGCAATTATGAATTATGAATTATCAAGATTACACATTACCAACTAAAACAGCGTCCCTTACAAAACTGCGGTAAGTACGGTATACTGTATGAAACTCGAACATCCGTGTTCGAGTTTCACCTGCGGTAAACATCGCGTACCGGAATATAAAAACGAGGGGTGCCGATGAAAAAGAACTTTGACGACCGATAAAAAATGTACGTCCGTGTACATTTTTTATCTCGAGTGTTTTTGCTACGCAAAAAACTCGACAGGGTTTTAACCACCGCCATCCATGGCGGATGATTATATGTTCTACAGGGTAATGGAAAATACGGATATTTGCAAAACACTGTTAAACATTGTACTGCATGATAAAACAGACACCATTACGGACATTCAACTGCAAAGAACGATAGCTGATGCCGGAAGTGCAAAAGGAGTGCGTTTTGATGTATGGGCGAAAGATTGCAACGGTATAATCTACGATGTGGAAATGCAGGCAATCAATAAAGACGACCTTGCCAGACGTATACGCTATTATCAATCGGCAATCGATGTAAGCGTGTTGGATAAAAATCAGCCTTACGAAGCTTTGCCCGATACATTTATAATCTTCTTTTGTACATTTGACTATTTAGAGCAAGATTTACCTGTTTATACGTTTAAAACCCTCTGTACCGAAAACACAAAAATACATCTTGCCGATGGCATAACCAAAATCATACTGAACAGCAAGGCAGCTGAAAGAGAAGCAAACCCTGCATTGAAAAGCTTTTTGCAGTACATGAATGGAAAAACAAGTGCTGACGGTTTTATTCAAAAAATAGAGCAAAGAATAAAAGAGGTAAAAGAGAGTGAAGAACTGAGGAGGGAATATATGTTAATAAACTCATTTGAAAGAGATGCCCGTCATGAAGGCTGGAAAGCCGGTATAGCCCACGGTATGCAAGCAGGCATAGTCCAAGGGAGAAGTGAAGGCATAGCCCAAGGTTCATATCAAACAAAGATTGAAACGGCAAAACTGATGAAACAAGCAAATTGTGAAATTTCATTTATAGAAAAGATGACCGGCCTTTCCCAGGCGGAAGTAGAAGCGATTAAGTAATGGGTAATTGGCAATTGGTAATGGGTAATTGCCGGCTTGATTACAAATTACACATTACAAAGTAAAAATTGATTATTGGGAGGAATTGACATATGAATGTAAAGGCACTCTGTGTGCTAATGTTTTTTGCGATGACGGCTTCCGTTCTTTTTGGCTAAGAGGTAAAAGAGGAAGCCATAAAAGCGGAGGGTTTAATACCCTGCTGCTGCGCAACGTACGCTCTGCGCCGGGGTTGTTGATGTAAACCTCTAAAAACTGAGGTTTTTAGAGGTTTCTGTATATATTTAAGTTTTTTATCTCAAACCGTAACGCCTGAAAGTTCTCCCGGTCTTTTTTTGCCTCGTGTAATCATATCGCCGGCTTTTTTACCTTTCGATGTAAACGAAATAAAAGCCGAAGCGGTGTAAATGGAAGAGTATGTACCGCTTATAAGACCCACCAAAAGAGCCGAAGCAAAATCTTTCATTGAACCGGTCGTAAATGCAAATAACGCCAGAACGGCAAGCAGTGTGGTAATTGTGGTAATAAGAGTTCGTGTAAATACCTCAGACAAAGCCGTATCCAATACTTCATTACATTCAAGTTTCGGTTCCAAATTTACTTTTTCCCTAATTCTATCAAAAATAACGATTGTATCGTTTATCGAATAACCGATAATTGTAAGAATTGCTGCAATGGTTGTAGAATTAAATTCCATTTGCGACCATGTGATAAACATAAGCATAATTAAGGTATCATGCACTAAGGCTAAAATTGCTGCAACGGAGAAATTCCATTGAAAGCGGAACATAGCATAAATAAAGATTAAAAATAATGCTCCTGCTACAAGTATTATAGCCTGTTTTGCTAAAGCCGATGAAAACTGAGAGCCTACAAAATCGGTACTCATAACTGCAATATTTCCGCCCCCGTAAGCAGCTTCTAATGCCGTGCTAATTAAAGCCCTTAGCTCCTTGTTGGCATCTTCTTTTTTCCCGTCATCAGGTAGCCTGATTTGGAAAAAGTTGTCTTGTTCTGTACCAAGCTGTTGAACGGAAACCGAAGGTACTGAAGAAAGTGCATGGCGCACCTCATCGGTAGTTATGGGTTTTGCCGTAGTGTCAACATAATGAAGTCTAAAAATTTCATTTGAAATTTTAGATGAAGACTCCGAATCCGAAAAAAGTTCTTTAAGCGGAATGTCATTTGAAGCTGTTATCCTTACTTTTAAGCCCTCTATTTCAGTTAATACTTGGGCAAATTCTTTAATTGTCGGGTTATCTGCAAATCTGAAAGTATATGCCTTGTTTTGCCCGTCCAATGAAGTTGCCGTAATGGAAATGTCAGTATTGTCCTGTGCAAAAGAAACGGTTTGCGGACCCTCATAAGAAATTTCTACGGCAGTGGGAGCAATTTTGACTTTTTCAATAAAACCTGCTTGAAAATCAATACCGAAATTAATTCCTTTAGTAAAATATCCCGCTAAACCAAAAATAATAAGAGCCGCACTTAATATAATACACGGAATAAATAATCTTGAAAATTTAATTACTTTATTCATTTGATAACTTCCTCCAGCTTATGCGGATTTTTTTCAAGTGTAAGGTTTGGGTACCGAAGTCGAATATCAGCCGCGAAACGAACAATGCCGTAAAAACCGATGAAACTACACCGATTGCCAAACTGTAGGCAAAGCCTTTAATCGGACCTGTTCCTAAAATTGAAAGGAAAAAAGCCGCTATAAATGTTGTTATATTTGAATCCATAACTGCCGAAAAAGCATGTCCAAAACCGGCTTTAATCGCCGCGTCACGGCTCTTGTTTAGCTTGAGTTCTTCCTTAATCCTCTCAAAAACTACAACGTTTGCGTCAACTGCCATACCGATTGTAAGTATCATACCTGCAATACTCGGAAGTGTAAGGGTTAGGTTAAATGCCGACAAAATACTGAACATAATGTAGAGGTTCAGCACCTGTGCAATACAAGCATTGATTCCCGCCTCACGATAAAAGACCAGCATAAAAATAAGAACTGCAAGCAGCCCCCACTGAAGAGCCTTAATACCTTCTTGTATTTTTTCGTCGCCAAGGCTGGCACCGACAACCTGCTGTGTTTCAAGCTGAAGCGGTACATTAAGCCAAGCGGTGCGTAAAACCGTTTTTAAATTTTCCGCTTCTGTTGCTGAGAAACCGCTTATGGTTCCGGCACCGCCTGTTATAGCTTCTTTAATGTTTGGTGCCGATTTAATTTTATTGTCGGAAACTATCGCTAGCCTTTTTCCTACATTTTCGGTAGTTAAATCGGCAAATATTTTCCCGCCTTCGGCGTCAAGATTGAATACGACAAGCGGAGTATTTAAAGTGGTGTCTGCCGTAGTATTAACGCTTACAAGGTGTTTCCCTTCAAGACCGGCTTCTTTTTTTACTACTAAAAACGGTTCGCGGTCATCGCGTTCGTCAAGACCGTAAGCGTCTTTATGATATACACCTAAAACCATACAGTCTTCGGGTATTATGGTAGGATCCAGCAAATTATAATCCGCATCAAAGGTTTTGCCGGGATTATTGCGATAATACTCTCTAAAGGTTTGAGTTGCTTCATCATCTACGATATGAAATGCAAGGAGACCGCGTCCCATAATTATAGAGTTAATTTTATCGGCGTCGGCAGCTCCGGGCATTTCTATATAGATTCTATCTTCGCCTTGCCGGCGGATAACGGGGTCGGTAAGACCGAATTTGTCTATTCGGCTGCGAAGCGTTTCCATTGCCAAGGTCATTGCGGCTTTTTTCGATTCCGCGAGGGTTTCATTGCTTTCGCCTTGTGAAGAAACGGCGGCATCCAAATCGGCTTTAATTATTACAAGCATACCGCCTGAAAGGTCAAGACCGAGCTTTACAGCATTTGTTTGATATTTTTTTGTACCTAAAATAGTATTTCGATAAGCCGTCTCCAATATAGGTTCGGCAACTGTAATAAACTTTTCTTTTGAGGAAAGCCTAAAACTGGAAACAACCGCTTCAGCAGTCCACTGGGCGGGCTGCTCCATATTTAAAGTTTTGCGCATACGTTTAGCTTCTTTAATAAGCGGGGCATATTTGCCGGGTAAAACTTCTTGTGAACCTGCTGCAGCCATATCAACCAGTTTATCGACATCGGAACGCGCCATATTCTCGGAATAGTCTTTAATCTTTTCACGAGATGCCAATGCCAAGGCTTTATCTTCTTTATCCGTCCAGAAATACCACTTTAGGGTCGGGTGTAAAAAGACAAAGCACAAACCGATGACAATAAGAACAATTATAAATCCAGCTCTTTTGCTCATTGTTTTTCTCCCAATTTAAATGTAATAATTATTTGTCCTGTCCGGAACCGTTTGAAAATGCACTTCCGGCATTATCTGCTGTTTTGTCTTTTTTCTTTTTGCCGAAAAAGAACCCTTTTTTTTCACTGTTGCCTGAAAAATCGGGAGCAGGACGTGCGGGTTCATCTTTTAAAACTACGCCTACGGCAGAACGGTTAATTTCCATTTTGCAGTTCTCGTCTACTTTAATGATAAGAGTTTTTTCTTTTGTTGAGCTTATAGTTCCGTGAATTCCGCCGATAGTAATAATCTTATCGCCTTTTTGAAGTTGGGCGATCATTTTCTCGGTTTTTTGCTGTTCTTTTTTTTGCGGGCGAATAAGCAAAAAATAAAAAATAACAAAGACTAAAAGCATCGGAATCATAATTCCATACGAACCGAATCCTTGAGCTGCTTGAAGCAGAGGTATTAAATTCATAAATACATCCTTATTAAAAAATAAAATCCCAAAACGGGTATAATAGAATATCACATTTAGCCTTATTCAGTCAAGAGTAAAAAAAGACAATATTTTGAGAATTTATTCGTGCGGAGGGTGTAATACCCTGTTGCTGCGCAACGTATGCTCTGCGTCGAGGTTGTTGATTTTATAATAATGTAATATGTAACCGATGAATTGATATGTATGGGCTTATAAGGTTTTAATATATCTCATTTCCAAGGCATTAAGCGGCTCAATCAGTTTAGTTGTTCCGTCTGGAGCATATCCGCAATATTCATAGAAATTTCGTGCAGCATTATTTTTTTCAAATACCCAAATGCACAATTCTTTTTTATTTTGTCTTTCGGCTTCTTCTTCAAAATATTTAATAAATTCGGAACCGATTCCGCACCGCAAAAAATACTTTTCTACATAAATTGCCATAAGTTCAAAACCTGCGGGCATATCTTCATCTCGGCAATTTCCGATTACCGCCATACCTTTAATAATTTTATCGGTACCATCTTCATATACTAAGTGTATTCCGGAATGTTTAATAAATCGGGTTTTAGTTTTTTTTATTGCCTCGCCAACAGATAATTGTTTAAATAAAAAATCATCCGAAACAATTCCGCGATAGCTATCGCGCCAGCCGTATATATTTATTTCTGCAATTCTCGGTATATCTTCAAACCGTGCAATCCGTACCATTTTTTACCTCTATAAAAACTCGCCGGATAAACAGAGCGGCACTATTTGTGCCGAACTGTTTATCACACTCCTATAAAAACTTTTTGCAGGGATTTTTGAATCCCGAAAAAAGTTTTTTCAGTGCTTTTGCAACGAAGTGAAAAAGCACATACAATATACGATGTTTGCCGATGAGGCAAACTCGCCGGATAAACAGAGCGGCACTATTTGTGCCGAACTGTTTATCACACCCCTATAAAAACTTTTTGCAAATCTAAATCGCAGTTATTTATCGGTATAGGCTGCGAAGAATTTACTTTTCTTAGTTTCTACGCCTCATTATCGGCTTACTTTTTTTTTCTCTTTATGCTAAAATCCGGTAATAAGGATTTTATATGAGGGTCATAATAAAGAAAAACTACGACGACTGTTCTGCATGGACAGCCGATTATATTTGTAACAGGATACATGCGTTTGCCCCCTCATCGGGTAAACCATTTGTGCTTGGGCTTCCTACAGGGTCAACGCCTCTGGGGGTATATAAAAACTTAATTGCCAAAAATAAGAGCGGAGAACTTTCTTTTAAAAATGTCGTTACTTTCAATATGGATGAATATGTAGGGCTCCCCCCCGAACATCCTCAAAGCTATAGATATTTTATGATGGAAAACTTTTTTAAACATATCGATATTGACTTAAACAATGTTCATATTTTAAACGGAATGGCAAAAGACAAGTTGAAAGAATGTGCCGATTATGAAAAAGCGATTACCTCTTACGGAAAGATACATTTATTTTTAGGAGGGATAGGAGCGGACGGGCACATTGCTTTTAATGAACCTTGTTCTTCTCTTGCCTCACGTACCCGCGAAAAAACATTAACTGAAGATACTATCGCAATGAACTCGCGCTTTTTCGGCGGCGATACAAGTCTGGTGCCAAAAACGGCATTGACGGTAGGCATCGCAACTATTACCGATGCTGAAGAAGTTATCATTATGGCAACGGGTTATGCCAAAGCGCGGGCTATCCGGCATGCTGTAGAGTTGGGGGTTAATCACTTGTGGACAGTAAGCGCATTGCAGCTTCACCCAAAATCGATAATAGTTTGCGATGAAGAAGCTACGGACGAATTACAAGTAAAAACAGTGCGCTATTTTTTAGATATTGAAAAAGAACGAAGGTAAGATATGCTTCAAAAAAATAAGCAAACCGTTCAAACAATTTCATTTTTTATTTTGCTTGCTATTATGCTTTTTCTTGTAGGTAAATTGTTTTTACCTTATGCAAGTGTTTTATTGTGGTCGTCTATAACCTATATGTTTGTAAGTCCGGTATACAATAAAATCCTTTCCAAGATGAATACGAAAAAAAAATCTTTTCCTTTAAAAAAACGATTACTTGCCGGAACTTTTGCGATCTTAACTGTTTTACTGGTTGCAGGTGTATTATCCTTTGTGGTGATAAAAATTTTCGGGCAAGGTAAAATATTGGTTCAAGAAGCAACAGCCTTTTTTGAACGGGTAAATTCAGCTGAAAGCGATAGTCTAAAACAAAATATTGCAACGGAAGTTTACAGACTCTCTCGCGGTACAATTGATATTTCGCAAGTAGATTTACAAAAAGAATTGCTGAACCTTATTTCCATTTCATCGGATAAGATTTTAAAATCTGCAACGAATATTGTAAAAAATGCGGGATCGTTTTTTTTGTCGTTAGTATTTTTTGCTTTTGCTTTATATTTTCTTTACGTTGACGGAACGTATCTTGCAAATTTGCTAAAACATGCAATCCCGATTGATCCTGAAACGACAGGTAAAATTTTTTCTAAAATAAAAGAAACGACAACAAATCTTTTTAAGGGTCTTTTTTTAGTTTCATTTTATCAGTGTTTGGCATCTCTTATTATTTATGTTATCTTTGGTGTACAAGGTGCATTCTTATTAGCAATATTGACTTTTTTTAGCACGTTTCTACCGTTGGTAGGCTGCGGCTTAATTTGGTTTCCAATCGGGGTAAGTATGTGCTTTACGCACAGTATAATTAAGGGAATTTTGTTTTTAATTATTGCAGGTTCGATAATCAGTTTTATGGATAATTTTTTGCGTCCTTTCTTTTTAAAGGATAGGATAAAAATACATCCATTGCTGATTTTCTTTTCGATGTTAGGCGGTGTAAATATGTTTTCACTTGATGGAATTATATTAGGTCCGATGATTGTAATTTTATTTTTTACGGTTTTGGATATGGCATTGGAAACGGAAGAGGCAAAGGGAATAGTGTAATGATAACCCGCCCTGTATCAGCGGAACTATATTAGCATACAGGGCTTTTTTTATTCGTGCGGAGGGTTTAATACCCTGTTGCTGCGCAACGTACGCTCTG
>CALINC010000009.1 GCA_938045195.1 uncultured Treponema sp. | reverse complement strand
AAGTAAAAAAGTTTAAGGTATAGGCGGTGTCTAACACCCGCTTCAACCTGACATTGCCTTTGCGGCAATGCAGGTTAAGCGGCAGTTATGCTCACAGCCCACTGGGCTGGAAGTTTTGTAAAAATATAAAATTTTTGAGTTTAACAAATTTTCGTATCCAAAAAGGAGGGAAAAATTGGGAAACTCAAAAAATAGAATTGTTTATGCAGATTTATTGAGAATCATTGCGACATTTGCAGTAATTATTTTACATGTTTCTGCATCGAAATGGTATGAATCACCTATAAGGGAATATAATTGGCAAATGTTCAATATATATGAGATTCATTAGTTCGTTGGTCAGTACCAGTTTTTGTTATGATAAGCGGAATGTTCTTTTTAAATCCAAATAAGGAAATTGATTTCAAGAAAGTATTTTTTAAATATATTTTAAGAATACTCCTTACAATAATATTCTGGGGGCTTTTTTATCAATTTGCTAAATTTATTTTACATCATGAAGCAATTACAATGAAAAAAATAGTGGTAGCTTTTGCAAAAATACCGTTTGGTCCGCCTTGGTATCATCTATGGTGTCTGTATATGCTAATTGGTTTATATTTGTTGGTGCCATTGTATAGAATTTTCACAAAGAATACAACTGAAAAACAATTTCTGTATTTACTTATATTATTTTTCATTTTTGGGCTTTGTTTACCTTTTGCAAAAAAATCCTGCTCCATTTTGATTCAAGATTAAATATAAATTTTGGAATTCCAGAACTTGTAAGTTATTCCGGTTATTTCTTTGCTGGTTATTATTTTTCGAAATATTCGGCTTCAAAAAAACTGAGAATAACAATTTACATTTTTGCAATCTGTTCATTTGTATTTACGATAGCAGGTACTTCATATATTTCAATAAAGAATAAAGAACCGAATGGAAGTTTATATGATAACCTTCTCCCTACAACAATGTTTGAGGCTTTGGCAATATTTATATTTATTAAAAGCATTTTTGTGAAAAAAGAAATCTCTGAAAAATCATATACTTTCATTTCAAAGGTAAGTCAATGTTCATTTGGAATTTATCTTATTCACGATTTCATCAGAGCTGTTGTATTTATGGTAGGTATTAGCTCTGATTTTATTAATCCTCTATTTGCGGTGCCTTTAACTTCTATTTTAATATTTGTTATATCTTTTTTCATAGTATATCTTTGTAGAAAAATATCAATAAGTAAGTATATAATGTAAAATAAAGCATAACACCGTTTTCAAAGCCGACAAACGGGACAGAGCCCGTTTGCGGTTTAAAACAATGTTAGGTTGATGCCGCAAAGCGGCACTTATTGTTAATAAGAAAAATCTTCCGACATATTTTCGACTAAAGAAAATAAAATCATAGGAGGATTTTATGAAGAAATCGGAAATGTATTTCAAGGATTTAAGCAGCCTTGATAGTGTTAGGAAAGTAATAAATGAAGCGAATGAAGCCTTGAATGATCAATCAAGAACAATAGCGGATTCAGCAATTTCTGAAGTTTTGTCAGAAGCATTAGGTGCAGGGGCTGGTGGACTTGCAAGTTTTGCAGCATTGTATTTTGGCGGTTCTGTTGTCGGTTTAAGTGCAGCCGGAATAACAAGCGGACTTGCCGCTGCTGGAGGTCTTATTGGTGGTGGCATGGCTGCCGGTGTTGCTGTTCTTGCGGCTCCTGTAGCAATACTTGGTGGTATTGGAGTGGGTATTGCCGCTCATGCAAAAAATAAAAAACTTGCAGAAGAAAAACATGCCTTGTATACAAAAGCTATTGCTAAACAGAATGGCATTCTTGAACTTTTAAAAGATAAAGCTAGGCTGAGTGCCGACAGAATCGATTATTTAACTTCACTAAATACTCTGTTACAGGCTGCTATTAGAGATTTAAAACATGACTTGGCATAAAAATGAGCAGATATAGCTATACTGATAAAGAAAGAGATTTGAATAAAGTTCTAAAGATGAACCAAAATGAATCTCTTTCTTTAGATAAAGAATATTTATCTCAAATTGAAAAATTAGACGCTTCGATAGAATCAAGTGAAATTCTTCTAAAATCTCTTGGATACAGATTGCCTGATAAGAATGTTTTTAAAAATGAAATCAATTTTTCATCAGAAATAAAAGAAATACCGTCTTATGAATCTCTTGTCAAAGAGGCAAATGAAAAAGTTTCTGAAGATATAGAATTAGAAGATTTGCTTTCAGAAAAAGATTTTAAAGAAGCCTATGCAAGGCTTGATTCAATACATAAGGAATTTTCTCGAAAAACAAGTATTATAAATAAAACAGATTTAGTTTTTTTGGGAATTGCAACAGCTTTACAAACTACTAAAGCTTTATTGTTTGGACAAATTGCTAAGAAATTCGATTACGGAAATAGTTTTGACCCGAATGAACGACTTGCCCATAATGATAAATCTATTGAACAAGAACACCGTATGGCAAATGATAAATTTAAAGAAAAACACGAAAAACATGGACATGGTTACTGGATGAATATTTTGTACCAAACTCCGCCCTATGATATAACTAAAGGTTCTCCTGCAATCGGAAGGAATATGGAAGGTAGGTATCATAGAATTCATACGTTAGGACATGACCCTATTCTTGGTTGGATATTTGGTACTGGAAACATATTGACAGACACTATAACATTTGAAGATTTTAAAACAAATCGTGTGCTAAGAAAGCCGAAAATGATTATTACTCCCGAAATGGTTCCTCTTATTAAATTATTCACTGAAAGTTTTGAAATGTGTAAAGCAGATTATTTAAATTTACCAGCAGCAATTTTTGCACAAGGTTGTCATTTGAAATCTGATAAATTTACAAAATTGGGTTTGCCGGTTCCGATTTTAGAGACAATAAATCCGGAATTTGCTAGTAAACTCTATAAATCTAATTATGATACACTTTGTTTTTCAAGAGATTTGAAAATGATAGGAGCTTCAGCCGGTATATCAATATTCATTGATATGATTATAGGCTTGGTTCATGGACTATTTAACAAGAATAGAATTGACAAGGATTTATACGAAGTAAGGACTCGCAAAATTCTTTTGATATCAAATTCGATTGCTTCAACAAGTAATATAATTCAGACTGTAATTACTAAAAATCCTAAGAATTTAGATATAGGAGGTTTATTAGTTACAGTTTCACATCTTTTTATGGATATGAGATTTATTGCAAGAATAAAAGGAGAGTTCATTAATAGGGAGTTAGATAAAGACTTGATTAACGAATTAGAAAGGTTAGAAAATTTATGATAAAAATTAAAACCTAACACCCGCTTCAACCTGACATTTGTTTTGTCACGAAAGTTGCTGGAAGCGGTCGCTGCTGACGCAGCTCCCTTTTTAATGCAACTTTCGCGCCAACTTTGCCTTACGCTATACGCGTCGGCAAAGCCGCAAATGCAGGTTAAGCGGTAGTTAGGTTGGCGCTCTCATTGGAGCGCTTGGAGAAAAAATGTTAAAAGTTTAATAGCATACCGGCGCTATGGAGAAATGAGATGAAAATGAAAGATTATAATTTTTAGTATTGGTTTTATTATTTTTATTCGTGCGGGGATGGAAAAATGATATAATCGAAAGTGCCGGTAAAAATTCATGGCAGAGTATGACGGTATTCTCGAATAATGGAAAACAGAAATAAATAATTTATAGGAGAGAAAAATGAAAAAAAAAATTATTTTTTGTATTGGTTTTATTGAATAGTTTACATACATCTTCCTGTGTACGAAACGGAACTGATTATTTTTGATTAAATAAAAAAGAGACAGCTCTTATTCAAGATAATGTATTTCCTCTATATCGTGAAAAAATAGTAAAAGTAAATGATCGGGACATTCGATTATATCAAGCGAATTATTCCAGGAAAAACTTGAAATTTATTAGCGGATTAGCATCAACTGAAACGCCGGAACAATATTCTTGTACGTGGCAAATCGGCAGGGAACTTCTTGATATTCAAAGTAATTTTACTGAAAATAATTTAAATGAATATATTGAAAAAGAAAAATTAAATGAGATTGCAGATTATTATATAAAAGAATTATACAATCAAAAATGTGCAAGAACACTCTATTATTCGTCGTATGAAATACATCCGCTTGACGAAAATAACGGAAAATGGATTATTTTTTTTATATATGTAACGAAAGAACATCAAGGCGATAAAAATTATTGGGATGAAGTTGTTTTTATGTTACCGGATGGTACGATAGTAATTAGTGAAAATAATTTTGAAGAAATAAAATTTGAATGAGGTTCATATAGCAACTATGCATACGAGGAGTATCAATCATGGGTTTGTTTTCTTGTTTTAATACTAAAAATAAAGAAGAAGTATTTTTGACTTGGTTTGTAAAGAACTCATCACGATTGTTTCATTTTGAAAATGAACAAGAAGCACTATTTAATGAACTTTCTTTTCAGTTGAGTAAAATAAATCAAGACTTAACTTTTGAATTCGGTCCTGTACAAAACGGTAAAAGAGAATTTATAATAAGTGTCGGCGGGATAAAGTCTTCATTTCCGGCAGTCGAAAAATTATATTCGCTAAAACCGGACTTAAAGGAATGGGTATTTACTAAATTTCGGCCGCGGCGTGATGCAATACATACAATTCAGTTTCAGGAAAAGACGGTAAGCCCGGAAGAAATTAGGTTTCTATTATTTAAAGATGATGACAAAACTAAAATAGGAATATTACTTTTCTTGAATGGATATACCGAATCGGAAAGCGCAATTTATAGCCGAATTGCCTATTTGTTTCTGGACGAAATAGTCGGTGAATATGATGTTGAAACGTATATAGGGGCAATAGAAATACAAGGTTTTGACAGTAATTATTTCGATCAATCTGTTCAAATCGATATGCTTTCTACTCTGTTTGATAGAGAAAAAATCAACCTAACCCCTGCTTCAAGTTAACATTATCTATGATTTTTTCTTTTGGGCATGTTTAATGCGGATAGGCCTAATCTGCCTGTTGCTGATGTATTCGGGTGAGTATTTATGGTAGAAAGATGAGGTTATTTTGGGCGGTGTCAGTTTAGATTGCAAATAGGGGCTTTTTATGGTAAGTAAGTAATTAAAATTAAGCGACACTAT
>CALINC010000008.1 GCA_938045195.1 uncultured Treponema sp. | reverse complement strand
AACATCGCATTTCAAGGTAGCCTGTTCTGAAACTGAAGTTTCCGAACAGGTCTAATAAGTGTTTTACCGCCATTGCATACAATTGCCCCGACGGCAGGTTAGCCGCTTTTAGTATTTGCGCAGTATTCCAATTTTTTCTTGGACTGGCATTTAACAGCATTATCTTTTTCATAAAACCTCTTGCAAGGTATTATACTTGAATAGTCAATGCTAATCTACCTGAATATATACGCACACTTGTTTTTTCCGCTAATTTGAATATAATTATATTTAGAATTACTATTGTTTTAAACATACCCGCAACAGGAGGCGTTTATGAGAAAGAAATTAACTATTACCGAAGGGATTTTCCCGATGCCCGTACTTATGGTTGCTGCCTATAACGATGACGGAAGCGTAAATGTTATGAATGCTGCGTGGGGAATGATGCAGGATCGCAACATTATAGCACTCAATTTAACGGAAACGCATAAGACCGTACAAAACATCAAGGCAAGAGGGGCTTTTACCGTTAGTATTGCGGACGCATCTCATGTTCTTGAAGCCGACTATTTTGGCATCGCATCCGGTAACAAGGTTCCCAATAAGCTGGAGAAAGCAGGACTTACCGCAAGTAAGGCGGAAACGGTCGACGCTCCGGTTATAAATGAATTTCCGCTTTGCTTGGAATGTGAATTTATTGAATATCAGAATAGTAAATACGGCTGCGGTGTTATCGGCAAGGTTGTAAACGTAACTGCCGATGAAAGCGTTATGCCGAATGGAAAACTTGATATGTCTTTAGTAAATGCCATAGCCTTCGATCCCTATACACATGGATATTACAAAGTATCGGAGCGTGTCGGTGAAGCATTTAAAGATGGGCTAAAGCTCAGATAAAACAGAGAGCTTTATCTCAAGGCCGTTTCTCATTTCATTCCGAAATGGCGTAATTCGACAGCCTCGAAATCTTCAAGATTTCTACGGAAACTTTTTTTTAACGGAAGGGTTAGGTAATGCGTTATTGTTTTCGCTGTCTTTTTATCATCAATGGCATATCGTATTCATCTTTACCGTTTTCAATAAATCCGAGCGATTTCCAAAATCTTATGGAATCTTCTTTACTACAGTTCAGCTCATAATATATTGAACCATCGCTATTGGTATATTGCTCCAAAGCTTCAAAACAGAGGTGCCCTGTACCGTTTCCTCTATATTCAGGGAAGACCCAAAAATCTAAGATAAAGCATTTTCCATCTTCACTTTGATAAATACAGTAAGAAGCTGCTCCAATTCTAACTCCATCTCGAAGAAAATAGACCATATGCTGTTTGTCCGTATTTCGAATCATATGCGCTTCCAAAATTCCGCGATATTCTTCACCCGTAAAATAGTCAATATCCTCTTTATCTGTGATTATGCCGTCATCAACCAAATAGGTAATATGCAGGCTCCAGAACTCGCTGATGTTTGCTATAGGAATTTCTTCAATTTCAATCATATTTATCTCATTTTAAGTTGTTTTAAAGGTAGAGTCAAGAATAAACGGCGTCAAATATATCGTTTTTTTTGCACGAGCCTTTCCGTGCCGGCATATAAAAATTGTTTCCCGTGTGTAGCAGCCTTTCAGTTCATTCTTTCCTTAGTTTTTTTCTTATTTGTGTTGAACAAAATTCCAATATAATTGCAGTCCCAAAAATCATATAAGAAATAACACCTACTTCGCTCATATTAAAATTTAAATTGCCTGCCATAAAAAGTTCGTACCCGATTCCGCCTGCTCCTGCTGCCGCTCCTACGGCAACTGCATTACCGAAGTTTATTTCAAAGCGGAAAAAACTCCACGAAATTAAATTGTTTATTGAAGAGGGTAAAACTGCCTGTGTGATTATTTCGGTATAACTTGCACCGCAAGCCTTTAAGGCTTCTATCGTTTTTTTGTCTATTTGTTCAAAACTTTCCGAAAAGCCTTTTACTAAATATGCGGTGCTATGAAAACTCATTCCCAGTATCGCAGCTTCGGCTCCCAAATTTGCAACCACTGAAAATATCAATACCCAAATTATAGTCGGTACCGAGCGTATAAATGCAGTTAAGCCCCGTATGCAATTTACAACTATTTTATTTGAAAGATTTTCCGAAGCGGCAATTCCTAAAAAAAATGCAAATACAATTCCGAATAATGTGGTAAGAACTGCAAGCGATAAACTTACAAAAAGAGAAAATAATAATTCTTTAAAAGAATACATACCGGATAGTTTTGCATTAAAAAACATCTTCGAAGCATACGTGCAGAATTCCGAAAATGCTGTTACTATTCCGTTTTTAGGTAAATCAATTTTTAAAAGTGTGATTACGCTTATTGCGGTTAAAAAGAATAAAACCATTTTAATTAAAAATTTTCTACGTGATAATTTTCTTATTTGTATTTTTTGTTTTATCATAAAAGACCTTTGCGTATTTTGTTTGAAAGCACATCTATAATTAGAACCGAAATTACAAGCACAAGAATAATTAATCCTGCGCTGTTATATCTAAAACTTTTAAAATATAAATTGAATAAAAAACCTATTCCGGTTCCTGTGAGGATTCCGATTAAAGCAGAATCGCGGACATTTGTCTCAAGGGCATATAAAAGCCAAGAAACAAGTCCGGCTGCCGTATTTGGAATTACTGCTTGAAACACCGCCGAAAAATAAGGAGCACCCAATGCACGCAGTGCATAAAAAGAATCTGAAGTTGTTTCGTCTATCATTTCTTTAAATGCACGCAATAAATGCCCCAGCGTAACAATAAACAAGGCGGCAAAACCGGTAAAATTATTTTGCTTAAAAGAAAATAATAAGAGCATAGCCCAAGCAACAAGCGGAATATTACGTAAAAAAGATGCTATAAAACTTAAAATGATTTTAAAGCTTTTATTTATACCGGTAGTTTCCGACCCTAATACAGCAAGTATAAATGCAACCAGAGAAGACATAGTCGTAGCCGTAATTGCCGCGGCACAGGTTTCTGCAAAACTTTTTAAAATTATAGGAAGATGTTTTAGGCTTTCGGCATCGGGTATAAAATTTTTTACGAGCCAGATAAAGCCTAATGGTAATTTTAAAATGACGTTTATATTTTCAAATCCCGAAATATATGCCGAAGTGTAATACAAAATAAAAAAGATAATTATAATTAAAATTGTTTTTAATCTTTTAACAAGAAAAAAATTCCGTTTTTGCAAAACGGTTTCTTGTCTTTTTAATTTGACCTGTTTTACCGAGATTTGTTTATGTTCTTTATTTGCTTTTAAATCGAATTTCATTTTTATCCTTATTCACTGTATTCTAAGTCTGTTTTAAAAAAATTTGTTTATGTAAAATATCTTCAGTTAATTTTGCGGGAACATCATTGAATACTATTTCACCGTTCCGTAAGGCAATAATTCTATCCGCATATTTTACTGCAAAATCCATTTGGTGTAAATTTATAATACAGGCAATATTTTTTCTTACAGAAAATTCTTTTATATAATTTAAAACAATTTCAGACGACTGCGGGTCAAGGGAAGCGACCGGTTCGTCGCAAAGTAAGAGTTTAGGATTTTGCATTAATGCCCGCGCAATTCCAACGCGTTGTTTTTGCCCGCCGCTTAATTCGCTGCACCGTTTAAAAGCAAATTCTTCCAAGCCGACCGTGTGCAATAATGAAAAAGCTCTTTGTTTTTCTTCATTAGTATAAAAGCCGAAAGCTCCGCGGTATGCAGGAACCGAACCTAAACAGCCGTGCAAAACATTTTCGACGGCATTAAGACTTTCTACCAAATTATAATTTTGAAAAATCATCCCTATATCGGCTCTTAAATTTTTTAAATTTTTACCTTTGGCTTTTTTTATACTTTCCCCCATGAAGATAATATCGCCTTTTTCAAAATCAATTAAACGGTTTATGCAGCGCAACAATGTAGATTTACCCGCTCCGGAGCTGCCTATTATGCTAATAATTTCACCTTCTTTAACATCAAAAGAAATATTTTTTAATGCAATGCAATCTGAACGGTAGGTTTTATAAACACCCTTAAATTCCAAAATCAAATTAAATCTCCCTGTCAATTGTTTCACTCGTTAGTATTATCGGGGGTTATTATATATATTGTATATACAATTTGTCAATCAACTTTTTATTTTTGTTTCAAACAGTTTTGCTGAAGCAAAACTGCATACAATATGCGATGTTTGCCGCAAGGCAAACTCGGCAGATAAGCATGGAGGCTTATATTTCAAGCCGGAATGTTTATCATATCTCCTCTTGAATAAGTTTTAAAATTATTGTATCCTTTTTGTACAGTAGCAACGGTATGGAGCATAGGGAGATGCCCCCTCCTTAAAAAAAATGGGGGATAAACCGATTTTTGCTTTTTAGTCCGTATCAACATCCGTATGTTTAAATTTTAAACATAGAGACGGAGTGAAAAGTTTGAAAAAGTTTTTATAAATATTTTTAATAGGAGTTTGCTATGAAGAAATTTGCAGGAATTATTTTATTTTTCTGTTTTGTGGTAGCCGGTGCATTTGCGCATTTTCAGTTGATTTATACACCGTCTTCCGCATTGGAAGAGGGTACTTCGGTTGATTTTAAGATTGTGTTTACTCACCCCGCCGAAGCGGGATACACAATGGATATCGGCAAGAATGAAGCGGGAGAAATTAAGGGTATTAAGGATTTCTATTCTATTCATAAAGGTGAGAAAACCGATTTACTTAAAGATGTAAAGAAGACGCAGTTTACCGGCATGAAAAATACGGCTTCAGCTTATGATTTTACATTGAATAAAGAAAACGGTTTTAAAGGTGCGGGCGACTGGGTGTTGATGCTTGTTCCGCATCCGTATTATGAAGAAGTTGAGGATTGCTATATTTGCCAGATTACCAAAGTTATTATTAACAAGGGTGAGCAGGACACCGATTGGTCGGAGCGTTGTGCAGAGGGGTATCCTGAGATTATGCCGTTGGTAAAACCTTATGACGTTTGGGTCGGCGGCATTTTCCGCGGTGTTGTTGTAGGTTCCGATGGAAAACCTGTTGCAAATGCCGAGATTGAAGTTGAATATATCAATTACAATATTGATATGAAAAAAAATAAGTTTACCGGTAAAGCTAAAACAAATAAGGCTGCGCAGGTTATTCTTGCCGATGAAAACGGTCAATTTTCTTTTGTTCCCACAAAAGAGGGGTATTGGGGATTTGCCGCCTTGGGCGTAGGAAATGAAACCGAGTTTTCGGGCAAGGAACTTTCGCAGGATGCAGTGCTTTGGATAGAAGCATCAAAGGTTAAATAACCGAATTTTTTGAGGAGCAGTTGCAGTTGCGGATGTTGCTGCAGTTCCGTTTCGGAAGAAAAGAAAGATTTATAACTTTAATGAGTAAGTCTAGGAGTTGGAAATGAAAAAAAGAACGGCAGTTTTTATTTGCCTTTTGGTTTTGGGAGCGGCTTTATTGTTTGCTCATAGTCCGCTTTTCAGTATGTACGATAACGGTGACGGAACGTTTACGGTTCAGGCAGGTTATTCGGACGGTTCAAGTGCCGCAAATGCGGAAATACTGATTGAGAACCCCAAAGAAAAAAATCCCAAAAAAGCGGTAATCTGGAGAGGGAAGCTGGATAAGAACGGCGAAATTACCATAAAATATGCCGATATTAAAGTGGACGGTAAAGTTATTAAGAATTTTATCGTTGTTTTTAACGGCGGAAACGGGCATATTTTAAAGAAGCCTTCTACAAAAATTGAGAAGTAAGGTTTACCATAATGTTAAAGCAGACATTCATTTTGAACGTCTGCTTTATTTTTGCTTAGAAACTATGACTTTACAGGTTATACTATAATTAAAGATAAAATGAATTTTGCTATGCCGGAGGTAATATGAAAAGACCGTTTATAGGGATTACGGGCAGCTGCCTTTATGAGGAAAAGCAGCAATTGTTTTTGGGCTATGAACGTATGTATACCAATGCAGATTATGTAAATGCCGTCATTGCTGCGGGAGGAGTGCCTGTAATTCTTCCAATTATAGAAGATAAAGAAGCTGTTAAAATTCAAGCGGAACATATTGACGGACTCATTGTAATGGGCGGGCATGATGTAGCACCCGGTTATTTTAATGAAGAACCGCTTTCGTGTTTAGGAGAAATTTTACCTAAACGGGACGCTTACGAAATTGGACTTCTCAGAATAATAACCGGAATGAAAAAACCCATTTTTGGAATATGCCGAGGACTTCAGATTTTAAATGTTGTTTTCGGCGGCTCACTTTATCAAGATATTTCTTTGGCGGAGCGCAGTATCCAAATTCAGCATAATCAGAAAGCAAGACCGTATGTCCGCACTCATTCTATAGAAACAAAGGAAGGCTCCATAATGCGGAAACTTTTCGGAAAAACCGATACCGTAAATTCGTATCATCATCTTGCAATAAAAGAAATTGCAAAAAATTTTACCGCAACGGCATGGGCTCCGGACGGCATTATTGAAGCAATAGAATATTCCGGAGACAGCTATATAATGGGGGTTCAGTTTCATCCCGAAATGCTTGCTGCAAATTACAAATCCTCATTGGGATTATTTAAAGAATTTATAACACGGTGCATATAAGGTGAAGAATATTGCTTAGCATCGGCTATATGAAATTACGTTAATGTTTAAAATGCCTGACACCTGTAATTAACATCGCCATTCCGTGTTTATTACATTCGGCTATGCTTAAATCGTCGTGTATTGAGCCGCCGGGCTGAATAACTGCCGAAATCCCTGCTGCCGCTGCGGCTTCAATAGTGTCTGCAAAGGGGAAAAATGCGTCTGAAGCCAGAACAGCGTTTTCAGCTTTTTTTCCTGCACGGATAATTGCCTGTTTTGCGGCATCTACACGGTTGGGTTGACCGCAGCCTATACCGACTGAACATATTCCTTGTTCGATATTTTCCGGAAAAATAGGGGCTGCCAGTAAAATGGCATTTGATTTTACCATAGTGCAGGCTTTCATTGCAAATTTTAAGAGCAGCGTTTCTTTTGCGCTTGCTTCCCGTTTTGCGGCATTTTTGTATTCCGTACCTACCGGGTCGCCTGAGTCCCGCTCTTGCATTAAGAACCCGCCTAAAACCGACTTTGTTTCATAAAAGGCTGCGCTGTACGAAAGAGGCTGTTCAATCAGTCTTAAATTTTTCTTTTTTGCCAAAAGCGGTTTTACGTCTTCGGAAAAACTTGGGGCTACAATACATTCTGCAAATAGTTTTTCTATTGCTTCAAAACAGTTTTTATCGAAAGTTCTGTTTACAGCTATTATACTTCCATAGGCCGAAACGGGGTCGCAAGCTATAGCGGCTTCTAAAGCCGTTTTTAAATTCTGCTCTTCCGAACCGAGTTCTGCAATTCCGCAAGGTGTTAAATGTTTTACAACAACTGCTGCCGGTTTATCGAACATGGAAACCGCCCGCCATGCAGCATCTGCATCAAGAATGTTGTTAAATGAAAGTTCCTTACCTTGTAAAACATTTCCGCCCAAAACCGTGTTTTCGGTATTTTTACCGGCTAAAGCATGAGGGTAATACCATGCTTTTTGATGAGGATTTTCACCATAGCGCAGTTCATGCAATTTTGAAGCCGGCTGCGGTTTTGAGGACATATCGTTGTTATACATAAAATTATAGGAACAGGTATCGGTATCATCCGTTTCAATATTAAGAACCCGTTTCATCCATGCGGCAATTGCAGCATCATACTTGGTACAAAGAACAAACGCTTTATAGGCAAGTTTTTTACGTGTTTCAAGAGATGTTACGCCCGCTTGTTCTATTTCATTTGCAACCGTATCGTAATCGGACGAATTGCAAACGACGGTAACCCTTGCATAATTTTTTGCGGCTGCCCGCAAAAGTGCAACACCGCCGATGTCAATGTTTTCTATGCAATCTTCTTCAGTAGAAAGAACATCAGTTGCCGTATCTTCAAATGGATACAGATTTACAATGACTATATCAATTTCGTCTATATTAAGTTTTTTTAGCTCATTTTTATCAGTATAAGTGTTTCGCGCAAGGATGCCGCCGTGAATAACCGGATGCAGAGTTTTTACTCTTCCGCCTAAAATTTCCGGTGAAGACGTATACTCCGAAACTTCTCTTACTGCTATACTTTCTTGTTTTAAAGTACGGGCAGTACCGCCCGAAGCAATAAAATCAAAGCCTTTTTTTTTAAGTCTTTTTGCAAATTCTACAAGACCCGTTTTATCGGAAACGGAAGCCAATACTAAACCCATTTTAATCCTCCGGATATTTATTGTTCTTCATAATGTTCATACGAATCGGAAAGATGTTCTAAGATAATGCCTGCTTTTTTAAACATCTCTATTGTGTCTTGAGAATCATGATAGCGTTTTTCGGCAACTACCCGTACAATACCGCAGTTGATTATCAGCATTGCACACGTTCTGCAGGGAGTCATTTTACAATAAAGAGTTGCACCGTCAATACTTATACCGCGTTTCGCCGCTTGACAAATTGCATTTTGTTCGGCATGCACCGTCCTCACACAATGCTGTGTTATCGTGCCGTCTTCGTGTTGAACTTTTTTTAATTGGTGTCCGACATCATCGCAATGCGGTAAGCCTGTAGGCGCACCTACATATCCGGTTACCAAAATTTGATGATCCCGCGCAATAACACAACCTGATCTCCCGCGGTTACATGTTGCCCGTTTTGCTATCGCACGGCAGACATCCATAAAATACTCATCCCATGTAGGACGTATATATTTTGTTTCATCGCTCACTAATCTTCCTCCATTATCATATTAAAGATTTTCTAAAATATGAAAAGGCGATGTTTAAGTAAGGCTTATTTTAGACAATGCAGACGGCATCGTCTAAAAACGCTGCCGAGTTTGCCTTGCAGGCAAACATCGTCTTATCGTATAATATGGTTGAATTACTCGTCAAAATCGTCGTAATCCAAATCATCGTCGTCATAGTCAAAGTCATCATCGTCAAAATCGTCATCGTCATCATCATCATCAAAATCGTCGTCATCGTCATCAAAATCATCGAAGTCATCATCTTCAAAATCATCATCATCAAAATCATCGTCATCATAGTCATTATCGAAGTCATCATCAAAATCATCGTCATCATCATCATACGAATTATTGAAAATGTATAAATCTTGATTCAATTCAAATTTTGTGGTGGTAAACATAAACAGCCCCTTATTGCGTAATTTGCTATAACTCTATAATAAATGAGAGTTTATATCTTTGTCAACTAGATAATATCGTTTTTTTTGATGATTTTTTTTATACATATAAGGAACCGCTAAAAACAATAATGACAAATTCCGTTTAACTTATTGATGAATTCTTCTATAAGATATATAATTAGTCCTACTTCTAAAGGCTCACAGAAACCTTTAAAAAGTTTGGAGAGTAGTAATGAAAGGAATTGAATATATGGGCTTAACGTCTGTAGACGGTCCCATTATCATTGTAAAACGAAGAGCCGACGCTTTTTTCGGCGAAATTACTTCTGTTAGAGATAGAAACGGAGCTATAAGAACCGGCAGGGTTATAGATATTTCCGAAGATTATTGCGTTATTCAAATTTTCGGTTCAACTTCAGGTTTAAGCCTTGCAGAAACGAGCGTTGAGTTTTTGGAAAAACCGATGGAACTGAGAGTGTCGGAAGCATTAATGGGTAGAATTTTTGACGGTTTGGGCAGACCGTCGGACGGGTATCCTGAAATTTTTTCTTCCGAAATGAGAAATGTAAACGGAAACCCGATTAATCCCTTTGCCCGCGTTTATCCGCGCGATTTTATTCAAACCGGAATTTCGGCAATAGATGGAATGAATACCCTGATTAGAGGACAAAAACTGCCCGTGTTTTCGGGCAATGGGCTTCCGCACAATAAACTTACGGCTCAGATTATTAGGCAGGCAAAAATTCTTTCTGCAGATGAACAGTTTGTTATGGTTTTTGCGGGTATGGGAATAAAATATGATGTTGCCCGTTTTTTTATCGACGCTTTTGAGCAGACGGGCGTTCTTTCGCGGGTTGTAATGTTTTTGTCGCTTGCCGACGCGCCCTCCATTGAACGTATTATCACGCCGCGTTGTGCGTTAACCGCCGCTGAATATTTGGCTTTTGAAAAGGGAAAGCATGTTTTGGTTATATTAACCGATATGACAAACTATTGCGAAGCATTACGCGAAATTTCTACAACGCGCGGCGAAGTACCGGGCAGAAAAGGCTATCCCGGATATCTTTATTCAGATCTTGCAGAACTTTATGAGAGGGCCGGTAAGGTAAAAGATTCCTCCGGTTCAATTACGCAAATACCCATTTTGACTATGCCGAACGATGATATAAGCCATCCAATACCTGACCTTACCGGTTATATCACTGAGGGGCAAATAGTTTTGGGCAGAGAGCTGTATCAAAAAGGGATTTATCCGCCGGTAGCGGGTTTACCCAGCCTTTCCCGTTTAATGAAAGACGGAATAGGAGCGGGGATGACAAGAGAAGACCACAAAGATGTTTCCAGTCAGCTTTTTGCAGCGTATTCAAAAGTTAAAACGATAAGAAACCTTTCGGCAATTATCGGCGAAGAAGAACTTTCAGCTGTAGATAAAAAATATCTCCGCTTCGGAGATTTATTTGAACGCTTTTTCCTCAATCAAGATGAAAATGAAAACCGCTCGATAGAGCAGACTTTAGATATAGGCTGGGCACTTCTTTCAATTCTTCCAAAAGAAGATTTGTACAGAATAAAACCGGAACTTATTTTAAAATATATGAATGCTGCACGGAACAATATAAGCGAAGCCTTGTGTGCTGAATTGCCGGAAGCCGAGAAAATTGTAAAGCAAGAAGACGCATTACAAGAAGAGGTTGCAACATCTTCATTTTTTGTGTAAAATTGTGGTGATACAATATGGCAAAATTAAATATCGCTCCGACAAAATCCAATTTGCTTTCTCTTACCGAGCAGCTTAATGTTGCAAAAGACGGTTATGATTTGCTTGAACAAAAACGGGAAATTCTTGTAATGGAACTTATGAAAATGTTAGATAAGGTTAAAATTCTTGAGCAGGAAATAAACAGACAAATTGATATTGCATATCCGGCTTTGCGTAGAATGTTTATTGCGGTAGGACGGAATCAAACGGAGCGTCTTGCAAAAACTTTAACCTACGATTTCCGTTTTACTGAAAAAACGGTAACGGCAGCAGGAATGAAATTTTCCTCGCTTTCTGCAGAACTTCCTAAAATGCAGCTTGCTTATTCTTATCTTGATTCTTTTGCCGACTGTGATAAAGTTATGCTCGATTTTTTTAAGCTGCTTAATTTGCTTACTGAAATGGCTTCAATTAGGACAATCGTGTGGCGGCTTGCCGGCGAAGTAAAAAAAACTCAGCGGCGTGTAAATGCGCTGGATAAACAGGTAATTCCGCAGACAAGCGAAACAAAAGCATATATAGAAAGTGTTTTGGAAGAGCGTGAGCGTGAAAATGTTTTCGTTCTTAAAGCCTTAAAATCTAAAGCGGAGAAAAAAAGATGATAAAGCCTTTATTCCAAAATATTCTGGTTTTGATAACCGGAAGCGAAGCGTCGGTAAATGCGGCAAAATATGCCGTGTTAATGGCAAAGCTCTACCGTTGCAGGGTGCATGCCGTTTATGTTGTAGACACTGCAACTATAAAAACACTGACCTTAAACAGGATTTTTATTGAAGAAGAAAGTATGGAATATGAGCAAAGTCTAAAAGAAACCGGCGGTCGTTATTTAGCATATATCCATGAATTAGGGCTTGAGAAAAAAGTGGAAGTTATTACGGAGATGATGCAAGGTTCCGTAAGTTCTGAGGTTTTGAATTATGCCGATAAAAATAAAATCGATGCAATTCTTTTAGGCAGCGAAGATGCGCAAACCGAGAATTCAAAAGATTTACTTGCCGCTACTTTCCATTCAATTTTAACAAATGCAAAATGTTCGCTTCTTTTGGTAAATGAAAAAATGATTGAACAGCTGTATAAAATTGCATAATTAGACTTTATCATATTTTGCCGGATGTAAAGAAGGATAAAATGCAAAATATTACAACAAAACCTTGTGTTATCGGAATTGACCCCGGTCTTGCAAATACGGGTTACGGTATTATCAGCTATTCTCAAAACCGATTTAGCTGCATAGAATACGGTGCAATTGTAACGCCTCCGGATATGACGCAAGGAGAAAGGCTGTTACACATTTTCGATGAAGTTTCCGCACTTTTAAAAAGATTTAAACCTGCCGAAGCTGGAATCGAAAATGTTTATTTCGGTAAAAATGTTACGAGCGCAATTACCGTTTCGCAAGCGCGCGGAGTGGTTCTTCTTGCACTTGCACAGCACATGGTGCGTGTTTCGGAGTATGCACCGAATGCAATAAAAAAAGCGGTTACAGGAATTGCTCTGGCTGAAAAACGTCAAGTACAGGAAGCCGTAAAAATAATTTTAGGTTTACCGAAAATTCCGAAACCGGACCACGCTGCTGATGCTCTTGCAGCGGCAATTACAAAAATAAATTTAGGTGATGTAGGTATCATACTCATGGATTCCGCATTTTCCTGCTAAGAGGTACAAATATGAATAACATAAATTTCAGCAATATTAAGTGGTGTTTAGAAAAACTATTTGAACAAATTTTGACAATTTGTTTATTCCCTATTGACATTATATGTAAAAATTGTTATAATCCTTTCCTATCGACAATATAGGTGTTGATATGTCTCCTTCGTCTAGTGGTTAGGACATCGGGTTTTCATCCCGACAACAGGGG
>CALINC010000007.1 GCA_938045195.1 uncultured Treponema sp. | reverse complement strand
TCGAGGATTGATGAATTTCCGCCGTTTCGCAATGAAATGAGAAACGGCATACAATCGAGCGATGTTTGCCGCAAAGCAAACTCGACAGCGTTTTTAGACAATGCCATCTGCATTGTCTAAAATAAAACTTCTATTTTTTTACTTATATATTCTTTTAAAGGTAAGCCTGCAATTTTGATGTCTTTGGAGTTTTCAAAATTCGGAATTAATTTAAAGAAGTTGATATAAAGTTTATTATTTTGTATGTAATATTCATCTATGTGAGCGGGAATAAAAATAATTTCAAGTTCTTCAAATTTTAACTGTGCGTCATATTTTCCTGCAAGTTCCTTTAGATTTAAAGTTTTGACCGGAGCAATCATATTTCGCATTGTATCCAAATCTTCCAAAATCCACATATTATTATTCCAAAAGCGGCTTTCTTTAGGGGTACGGTCATTTAAACGTTCTCGGTTTGAAATTGCAGATAATACCTTACGCACGGAATCGGGCGAGAAGCCATCACCGTAGATAATCTGCATTTGCGGTTTTTCTGCAATACTCATAAAATAGTCGTCGCCCATTTTATCTTTTGAGGCAACGCTTTCCCAAAAGAAAATCATCATTTCTAAAACATCAAAATCAATTTTTATATTTTTCATTTTATCTTCCTTAACTATAAATAAAATATATGTAATTGTACCTGTATTTAATAATTTTTTCAAGTCATAAATTTATAGAGAACCTGTTTGCCTTAAGCTTACTTGCGATGTTTTTCATAAGTCATTGATCCATAAGGACTTATGAAAAACTCGTCTGGTACCTTTAAAAAAATCTAACAAAGTTTTTTACAAGATGCCCTTATAATATCCGAATACCGATAAACGATGTTTCGGCTCTGCCGAAACTCGCCGCGTTTTTAGACAATACCATCCGCATTGTCTAAAATAAGACTTCATATAAATTCATCAACCGCAGAAAATGTCAATTTTCGAGGATTGATGAATTTCCGCCGTTTCGCAACGCTAGTGAGAAACGGCATACAATACACGACGTTTGCCGAAGGGCAAAATCGTGAGCGTTTTTAGACAATGCCAACTGCATTGTTTAAAATAAGCCTTCATTTTTTCTTCCTGTTATTAAACTATTGCAAAAAAGCGCTGCAGCCTGTGCGACATTTAAACTTTCTATAGTGCCCGCACCGGCAATTTTTACAAGATATGTACAAAGTTTTTTTGCCTCGCTGTTTATTCCATGTTCTTCATTTCCTAACACCACCGCGCAGGCTTCATTTTTTTCAAGCAAGCGGGGCATATCCGCAAGAACATGATGAGCGCGTAAGTCGGTACCGATGCAATTTATTTTTCCGCGGCATTGACGCAAAAACCAAGCCGTCGATGAAACTTTAAATAATTTAACAAATTCCATTCCGCCCTGAGCTACCCGATATGCGGAAGTTGTAATATCAGCCTGCTTATCTTCTTCGGTTAAAATAATATTTTCAATCCCGAAAAAAGCTGCACTTCGGATAATTGCACCGAGATTATTTGCGTTGCCGACTTCATCAAGCACTAAAATTATAGAATGATTTTTCTGCCACTTCTCAATTTCGTCATATTTGAGACGTGGAATAACAGGTTCAAAAATCATAGCGGTTACGCCTTGATGATGTACCGAGCCGGAAAGTTTTTCCAAGTCTTCATCTGAAACAATACGGTATAGCTTTTTATTTTCAGCTAAGTATTTACAAAGTTCTCCGAATTGTTTTACTTTATCTTTTGAAAAAAATAAACGTGAAATTTTTTCAGGATGATATTTACCCAATGCCGATACGGCTGCAAACCCGCAAACCGGTAATTCTTTTAAAAATTTTTTACTCATAATAATATTTTACATAAAAATAAAAAAATGGAAAAGAGATATGTAAAGTAAAGATTTATATTTTAATATGAAAGCCCGTGAGGAAGGATAATAGGATAAATTGAAACATTTTTTTCAGCTGCAAGTTTATCTACATCTTCTTTTTTTATTTTTCCGCGGGGGCGTGAATGCGGAGGGGCATCGCCGATAAGAATAAGTTTTTTGTCTACGCTGTTATCCGCAGAGCGCCATGACTGCTGCAGTCCCAAATATATGCCCTCATATACGGCTTCAGGAATATCACGTCCTCCGAAAATTTTAAATCCGAATAATGCTTTTTCAAACTTCTTTAAATTATCCGTAAATACACAGGCTTCACGTACAAGGAAGTCTTCCCGATAATCCTTATATAAAATCAATGCAATTCTGCATGACCTATACTGCGGTATGGCTTCTGCCAGCATAACCGTAATTCCGGAACGAACCGCTTCTATATCATCTTTCATACTTTCGGTAGAATCTATTGCGAACAGCAAATCCAAATCGTCATTTTCTTTTTTTTCCAAAATAGATTTTATAAGAGGAATAATTTCGCTTGAGTTTTTTGCATAAATCATTTTTCCTGAAGTTGTATCCGCCAATTGTGAAAAGACTTTAACTGCATCTCCGCTGTAACTTTCCGTTTCGGGTTCGATTGCATCTTTAGGTTCCAGCGGTTTTTGCGTTACCCGCAGTATAAAAGGATTATCTTTAAACTCACCGCTATAATCGCCGTATGGTTTTGCAAATGTCCGTATATTAAAAAATGTCCCGTCCTTAACTTCAACCTCGCCATGTCTTGACCAATCATACCCATAAAGAATTATATACGGAATCCAAATATGAAAAGCCTCCCCCAGCGGAGTATTATCTTCTACCGTTGAATCGATAAGACTAAACAAATTTTTTTCCGGTAAAATAAATTCTCCGTTTAATAGCCTTTTTTCATCGCCGTTTATGGGATTATGATCCGGTGCTCTGTAAGCATAATTGTCCAATTTCAAGTCGGGGTCGCGGGTTGTTTCTGTCAATAAAACGCTTTTTATATCCGGCTTTGCTTTTATATAAAGATGATAACCTCCCGCAGGATTTTGAATAACGAGAAGATCATCTTTACCCAATGAAAGATCTTGCGCTTGAAGTGCCGCAGTGAGTATGCTTATGAATATAAGCAGCATATTAACAAATGTCTTCTTCATACATGAAAGTATAAGGTTAAATTCAATTTTTGTAAATGGGTGTAAAAAATATTTTATCGCATTGCATATCAATTATTCGGAGTTAAGTATAAGGCTTCATCATCATTTAAATGCGGAAATGAAACCCGTTTGCGGTCATTCGTATGTCCGTTAAATAAAATGGTTATACTATCATTTGAAGTTATAAATACCACATGAGACTCTTTTATTAAACAAATAAACCCGCCGGCACTCGCTCCGGAATATCCTGTTATCGAAAATAAATTTTTACGCTGCATATATGTTGTTACACCGCCTATATCTGCATATTTCGGGCTTCCGGTACGAATCCAATACAGGCTTTCAGGATACCAGATTTTTGTTTCTTCTATTCCGCCTGCATAAATACATTGCGAAACGAAATTGGCGCAATCATTTTCATAAGCCTTATAGTTTTTATTCCACAGTTTTTGATCT
This sequence comes from uncultured Treponema sp., assembly GCA_938045195.1. Lineage (GTDB taxonomy): Bacteria > Spirochaetota > Spirochaetia > Treponematales > Treponemataceae > Treponema_B. The sequence goes on along the minus strand of CALINC010000007.1, from coordinate 3,043 downwards.
TTTCCTGCATTCATAGGATTTGATGAATATTTATCGGCATAATTTATTGCTTTAAAATTATTATAGTTTATTTTCTTAAGTTTGCTCACAATAAAAAAATATATAAAATCATATCCCTCTTTAAACATTACGGAATCTTCCGGCGGTTTTAATGCAGACGCGGAAATTTCGGAATGATATGTTGCAATCCTCACTTTTACATTTTTAAAATTACCTTGTTCACTAAAAATAAGTTTAAAGATATTATTTTCAATTTGGGTAAGTCCTATATATTGTTTTAATTCATTTGTCCGTTTATTATATATTTCTTTTGCACGGCTTGAAGGATCTAATTCATCAACAGCTTTTTTCATCCCTGCAACAAACGGTAATTTATAAACCGAATTATATTTTAATTTTTTTTCAATCGTAACAAAATAATATTTTGCATTTTCATCGTCAACAATATCTTCATCATCCGGAACATAATTGTAGACATAAACATTTTCAATATCATAATAATCGGAATAAAGAGCTTTAATATAATCCGAAAAAAATATTTCTTCGGGGGTATTCCTTTTTAAGGGAACCGCTGCATCGGTTTGAGGAGATAGAGCAATCTTGCCGGAACTCTCTTTATATTTATTCATTATAGAATATATTTTAAAAATTGCGGCAGCCCATAATAAGGCAATGAATAGAATAAAAATTAATCTGATTTTTTTTCTTTTGTTCATACGTTTTTTAGGCAGTTTCGGCAGTCTTTAAAATTCCGGATTTTAGAAGTCTCTGCCGGGTTTTTATAATATTCTATTTTTTGACTTCGGAATTTACTTCTTTACGTAAAGTACGAAATGTTTTCATACTCTCGTCAAAAACCGTTTCAATTTCTTCAGGCTCGCCTGCAGCAACCGAACATGTAAATAAAAAACATATATTTTCAACTTGGAAAATATAAAGATATTGCCTTAACGAAATATCGGAATATATACAATCAAAAACAATTTTACGCCCTTCAATATTTTCTGCGGTCGTAAAAGGTTCTTCTTTAAAAATTTGCACTTCTCCTTCTTGAGCAATAAGATGTTTTTTTGCTTCTTCAAGATATTCATCAAGAGCCCCAGCAAATTTTTCACGCATTGCGGTAATATTTTGCGTAAAGCTTTCTATGGTGATACCTGCCGCAGCCCTATATTGCACACCGTCCAATGTTACAGCCGTCCAGCCGTCAGGCATTACAAAACTAAAATTCCCCACTGTGTCCGTACAGACGTTTTGAGCCGATACGGCTTGAATAAAAAATAAAAATAAAAAAATAATAGAAAACTTTCTTTTCATAAAATTCTCCGGACTGTAAAGCCCCTTTAAACTTACTATACAGGCTTATATTGATGATGTCAACCGCCGTCTTGCCTTTTCACTTTAAATTTTATATAATATTTCCGTTTAATTTTTTGCCGTTTTTTGTAATTTTAAAAATATACATAAAGTTTTTTATTTCATATAATAATAGTAGAAACGGAAAAAATAGCAAGGAGATTATTGTGGCAAAAACAAGAAACGAAATGCCGGCAGATGCAAATCCGGAAGACAAATTAAAAGCACTTGAAGCTGCTCGGCTTCAAATCGAAAAACAGTTCGGCCAAGGCTCGTTAATGAAGTTGGGAAGTAATCCCGCAATCGGCAATATTGATTCTATACCGTCCGGAAGCATTTTATTGGACGAAGCACTCGGCATCGGCGGTTATCCGCGCGGAAGAATTATCGAAATTTTCGGTCCTGAATCTTCAGGAAAAACAACCATTGCACTGCATGCCGTTGCCGAAGCCCAAAAACAGCACGGTATTGCAGCCTTTATTGACGCAGAACATGCGTTAGACCCGCAATATGCAAAAGCCTTGGGCGTAAATATTGATGAACTTTGGGTTTCGCAGCCGGATACCGGCGAACAGGCTTTGGAAATTGCCGAAAGTTTAGTACGATCGGGTGCAGTTGATATAATAGTAATCGACTCGGTCGCAGCCCTCACCCCGCAGGCTGAAATTGAAGGCGAAATGGGCGACTCACACATGGGCTTACAAGCCCGTCTTATGAGCCAAGCATTACGAAAGCTAACGGCAATCATCAGTAAATCGAAGTGTATCATAATTTTTATTAACCAGATACGGATGAAAATCGGTGTTTTTTTCGGAAGCCCCGAGACGACTACAGGCGGAAATGCCTTAAAGTTTTACGCTTCCGTACGGCTTGATGTAAGAAAAACCGAAACAATAGGCAAAGACGATGACGGAGCATGGGGAAATAAAATAAAAGTAAAAGTGGTAAAGAATAAGGTTGCCCCGCCCTTTAAAAATGCTGAAATGGAAATTCAGTTCGGTAAGGGTGTGTGCCCCTACGGAAGCCTTTTAGATTCAGCCGTTAAACAGGAAATAATCAAAAAAAGCGGTTCGTGGTATTCTTACGGCGAAGACAAAATCGGGCAAGGCAGACCCAATGCCGTTAAATTCTTGGAAGAAAATATAGAACTCACGCGCAGTATTGAAAAGACTCTGCGGGAAAAACTGTTTCCCGGCCGTCCGTATATTTCAAGTTTTACCGAAAAAACACAAGAACAAAAGGAAGCTCAAGAAAAAGCTGCCGCCGTTGCTGCAGCCCGCTCCGATTCTTCCGAAAGCTCAACCGCAACAGACGAAAACGATACGGCGGCACAAAAAGCCGGAACACGGGAAAGAGGAAAACCCGAAGTAATCGGAAAACCTGCCGACGACAGCTTATTTTAAAGATTTTTAATATTTAAGCAGCTATAGTATGTAAAAAAAATGCTTGATAAGAAAAATAAAGTATGCTAGCTTAGCCTCAAATTTATTTGTGTTTAGGTGTAGTAGCCTAAACAAAGGAGGTTTTATGAAAGGCTTATTTTAGACAATGCAGTTGGCATTGTCTAAAAACGCTCACGATTTTGCCTTGCAGGCAAACGTCGTGTATTGTATGCCGTTTCTCATTGCATTCCGAAACGGCGGAATTCGACAGCCTCGAAATCTGAAGATTTCTACGTTGTCGAATT
>CALINC010000006.1 GCA_938045195.1 uncultured Treponema sp. | reverse complement strand
AGCACTTCCGGAGATTTCATGTGCGTGGAAGAGAAAAAGTAGGGGTAGAGATCGGTCTGTTATTGATGGGGTATAACATTAAGAACCTTATAAGGAAAGAACAGGAAAAGGAAGCGGCATAAGGGGGAATAAACCAGAGTTTATCCGTCAAAATGATTAAAAAAAGAAAAAATACTACAGCTCCGTGGGAAGTCAGGGCTATACAATCGGTAATAAAACAAAACTTCATGGACAGCCCTCTCGTTTTAACATTATTTAGGCGGAATATTTATGTAGGTTCCGGAAATTATAAGGTTCGGATTTTTTATTTTATTATAATCCGCTATTTTTTTATATTTCCATGGGGTTTGATAAAACGATTCCGATAAATCCCAAAGCGTGTCGCCCCATTTTATTTTGTAGCGGACGCTCCCGTCGGCGTTCATCGTATGAGTTTTTTTATCGTTTTTCTTTTTAGCTTCAGCTTCGGCTTCCGCTTTTCGTTTGGCTTCAGCGGCGGCCTCTTCCTCAGCTTTTCTTCGAGCTTCAGCGGCGGCGGCTTCTTCGGCTTTTCGTTTAGCTTCAGCGGCAGCCTCTTCCTCAGCTTTCCTTCGAGCTTCAGCGGCAGCGGCTTCTTCGGCTTTTCGTTTAGCTTCAGCAGCAGCAGCTTCTTTTGCGGCTGTATCTTCTTTCGGCGGATTTGACGTTGTCGCATTCATATCCGTTTTTGTTTCGCTATTTTCAACGCTAGAAGTTATATCGGTTTGTGCTATTTTATTTTTATCGGCAAAGGGCAGTTTTTTGGTTAAAAGCAAAATTGCAAACACAAGTGCTCCGATACATAAAATAATTAAAAGGATGATTGCCCATAACGGAAAACCTTTTTTCTTTTCTCCTTTTGGTTCCATTACTGTAAAAGCGGAATAATCGGTTTCAGGTTCCGGAATGAAGACATCCTCCCTATTAGGGTCACTTCCGATTTCATCTGTTTCTTCCATAGCCGATAGGTCAAAATCAGGCACATCAAAAGTATCTGCATTAAGTGTTTTAAGCGAAACTTTCAAGGATTGTTTTGATCCGGAACCTTCATCAACCGCTTCTGCGGAAAGATTTTTTTCTTCGTCAAGTTTGATTTTTAAATTGATTGTAGGTTCTCCGGCAGCACCATCTGCAATTTCTTCAACTATCAGCGAGCCTATATATTCCGGCTCATTATCTTCCGTTTTTTTGAATAAGTTTATCTGCACACTTTCTTGGTGCTCTCGTACTGTGGTAAGTTCAAGAGTATGTTCCGAAGAGGCATTTTCATCAAGAATCGGAAAAAATGTTCCGTCTGCAAGTTTTATCCCTATTTTAGAAATCATATATTTCCTCCGGTATCCATTCTAAACGTAAAACCGGTTTTTGTCAATTATAAAAACATTATTATAAAACTTCAACTTTCAATCCCATAGTCTTTCCGATAAAAATATGTTATACTAAAAACAGGAGTATTTAAGCGTACGGTAAAACCGCTGAAAAAAATATCATTTTATGAAAAAAAAATTAACAATAATTACGGCTTTAATTTTTATGTGTATATTTTCTCTCTTTGCTGAAGAACTTTCCGAAACGGAGCCTAAAAAAGAAACTTCCGAATTTGAAGAAAAACGCGATGTTATTCTTTATGGGACGGGAGAGGATATACTTAATTTAATAAAAACGCTGCAAGAAGATAAAGACGGGCGTTTTGATTCCGATTTACAAAGAATATTTGCAGAAACTAAAATACCGGAATTACGAACGGCTTTATTTGAATATTTTGCAAAAAATAAAAATGATTGCCTCAAGACGGATGCGCTTATACTTTTAGAAAACCGTTATGATTATCCGAAAAATACGGTCAGCGCAGCAGTCCGCTATATCCGCTCTTTAGAAATTTACGACGGTATTCAATATTTACGCGAAATTTTAAAAGACGGCGACGAGGAACTTACAGACATTTCAATTTCGGCAATCGGTACTTTAGGCAAAGACGAAGACGCTGTTTTTCTCACTGAGCTTTTTGAATCGGAGGCTTCCGAAAATGAAAAAAAATCTCTTATTAAAAAGCAAAATATTATGCTTGCTCTCGAAGAATTACACAGCAGTGCAACTTGGGATTTTTTAAAGGCTGCTGCCGAAGATACCGATGAAAATTCTTATATACGGGCAGCCGCAGCTTCTGCCTTAGGCAAAATAGGAGATGAAAAAGCGGTACCTATTTTGTCTTCTCTTTTTGAAGACAAAGACCCCGTTTTGCGGACAGCAGCGGTTAAAGGGCTTGCCGGGTTTAAAACAGAAGAAGCTCAGGCTGTTTTGTTACAGGCTTTTAAAGACGGTTATTATAAAGTACGCCTTCAAGCGGTTCAATCCGCAAAAGATGAAAAAAACGCGTTAGCCGTTAAACACATAGTATATCGGGCAAAAAAAGATCCTGAGAATGCCGTGCGTTATGCTGCAATTGAAGCTCTTTCAGAATTTAATGACTATGAAGCAAACGAATGGGCGGTAGAAACTTTTAACACAGAAAAAACCGAAATGAGTATAAGGCTTAAAATTGCGGAATATTTTTTAAAAAATAATTTTGATACGGTTTATACAAGCGTAGAAAAAGAAACACTTTCTGCGCTTACAAATAGACAAAAAAATAAATTTGCAGCTGAGCTAGGCAAGATTATTTCTAAAATTGAAAACGAAGCTACAGCACCTATTGCAGAAGCCTTTATGAATCACAAAGAGGCCTCTTTTAAAAGTATCGGTCTTGATATGTTTAAACGGAATAAATATGCTTCTTTAGTTCCTCTTGTTTCGGCTATTGCTGCCGACGAAAAAAACGGAGCCTTAAGCCGGCGTGCAAAAGACTTACTTGCCCAAGCAGGATATACGGTTGAGCCTGAGAAAAAACAAGATGGAGCCGATAATAGTGAAACTCCTAAAGCGGATAAAAAAACTGACGGGGCTAGGGCGCAAGATGATACTGAGGCGGAAATTCAATAAATGCAAAACCGTTCGTGGTCGTCCGAAGCTCTTGTTCTTTCCGTAAAAGATTTCGGCGAGGGACACCGCAGTGCGCTGCTTCTTGTGCCGGAAGCGGAACATTCTTGCAGGGTGTTGGAGGCAGCTGTTTTCGGCGGTCCTAAAAGTAAATTACGGGGGCTTGTTGTTCCATATCAAAGCGGGACGGTTTGGCTTTATTCAAATCCGGTAAAAAATTCAAATAAGATAACCGACTTTAAGGTCAAGGAATACCGCATCGGGCTGCGTGATAATTTAACCCGTCTTTGGTGTGCGTCTTTTGCAGCGGAACTTGCATTAAAATTAAAAGGAAATATCGACTGGGATATTCTTAACTTTTTTTTAAACGGCATTTCGATTTCTTCCGAAGCGCAATGCCGCACCGCTTTACTCCGGTTTTTGTGGCGCATTATTATTTATTCGGGACTTGCACCGGATATGGAATTATGCGGCCGCTGCGGTAAAAAAAATACGGAGGCACATTGTAATACGGAAAATAGTTTTGACGGCGGGAATTTATTTTATCTTCCGCATGAAGATGTGTGTGTGTGCGGTGCTTGTATTCAACATCATGAGCCGAATATTCCTCTTTCAAAAGAAAGTGTATTATATTTGTTTGCAATAAAAAATTTAGTTCCTAAAATCTCACGCGAGTTACCGGTTTCAGACAATATGTATGCCGAATTAAAACATTTTTTATTTTTTCTTACAAAATCCGCCGCAGGAGGAAATTTTAAGACACTTGAATCGGGAGAATTTTTGTTTTAAATTTTTTCTTATTTAATTAATACTTGATAAATTTTTAACTGTATGATACTATCTATAATATGAAAAGCATCGATAAGGAGTTGAACTCCATTACAGAAATGTTCCCGTCCGATTTTACGGATGATGAAAAGGCTCTCGCTAAAACGCATTTTTTAAAAAAACTATCGGTTCTTACGCATAGTTTTTATGGGGGAAAGTTGCAAACTGTTCCTAAATGCGGTTTATACGGGTTTAACTGGTTTAATGTTTGGTACACGCCCGGTGTTTCCGCCGTATCTACTTCTATTCGCGATGATAACGAAGTGTCTTTTGCGCTGTCAAATAAGGGCAACCTTGTTGCGGTTGTAAGCGACTCAACGCGGGTTTTAGGAGACGGTGACTGTACTCCGCCGGGAGGTTTAGGCGTTATGGAAGGTAAGTGTATGCTGATGAAATACCTTGGAGGTGTAGATGCATACCCCTTGTGTATCGATTCGATTGTACGCGTCGATGAAGAAAACCGCAGAAGCGTTAAAGCGGGCAAGCACGACCCCGATAAGATTATTGACTTTGTTAGAATGCTCGAACCTTCGGTAGGTGCCGTAAACCTCGAAGACATTCAACAACCCGACTGCTTTAAAGTTTTGGATACGCTGCGTGAAGTCTGCGACATTCCGGTTTGGCATGATGACGCTCAAGGAACTGCATGTATCACTCTTGCAGGGCTTTTAAATGCTTTAAAACTTGCAAAGAAGAATATGGCTGACTGCAAAATTGTTCTTTTAGGAGCAGGTGCATCAAATACAACGATTGCACGGCTTATCTTAGCCGACGGCGGCAAACCCGAAAATATGATAGTCTGCGATTCTGCAGGTGCTTTACATTCCGACAGAAAAGATATAAAAGAAGATACCCGCTATTATAGAAAGTGGGAGCTTTGCGTTCAAACCAACCCTCAAAAAGTGAAAACATTTGATGAAGCGATAAAGGGGGCAGACGTTTTAATTGCGCTTTCTAAACCCGGACCCAATACGGTTACAAAAGAGCAAATAGCATCAATGAATAAAAACGCAATAGTTTTTACCTGTGCAAATCCGATCCCTGAGATCTGGCCGCATGAAGCAAAGGCTGCCGGTGCTTTTATAGTCGGAACAGGAAGAGGAGATTTCCCGAACCAGATTAACAACTCCGTTTGCTTCCCCGGAATTTTAAAAGGGGCTCTTTTAGTCCGGGCAAAAAAGATTTCCGATGGAATGGCTATCCGTTGTTCACACTCAATTGCAGACTATTCCGAAAAAAAAGGAATTGCTCCTGACAACATTGTTGTAACTATGGAAGATGAAGATGTCTTTGCCGTAGAAGCTGCCGATGTTGCTATGCAGGCGATTGAAGAAGGTTTAGCCCGCATAAGCATGACATGGCAGGAAGCGTTTGAAGCGGTAAAAAAAGATATAAAGGCAAGCCGTGAGCTTACAAAACTTCTCATGGAGAAAGACTATATCAAAGAGCCGCCTCAAGAGCTTTATCAAAAATCGCTTGAATATGCTATTGAGCAAATAAAAAAGAATAGAAAATAAATTTGCCGGTTTCTAAAAACCTATGTTTTTAGAAGCTAGTCTGTAAAAGCCTGCCGATATTTAAAAATAATCGGCAGGCTTTTTTATTCGTGCGGAGGGTTTAATACCCTGTTGCTGCGCAACGTATGCTCTGCGT
>CALINC010000005.1 GCA_938045195.1 uncultured Treponema sp. | reverse complement strand
TATTTTGCAGGGATTTTTAAATCCCGAAAAATATTTTTTCACGCAGTTTTGCTTTTGCAAAACTGCATACAATATACGAGGTTTGCCGATTAGGTAAACTCGCCGGATAAACAGTGAGGCACCATCTGTGCCGAACTGTTTATCCGCTTTACAAAGCTCAGTCTTTAATATTATACCGCTTCTTAAAGCGGTCAATTCGTCCTGCAGTATCTACAAGTTTTTGCTTTCCGGTAAAAAACGGATGACACTGCGAGCAAATTTCAACCTTAATATCCTTAGCCGTAGAGCGGGTATTGATTACATTTCCGCAGGCGCAAGTTATGGTTGTTTCCTCATATTTAGGATGAATATCTTTTTGCATTTCATAACCTCCCAAGGTATATCGTGTTATTATACTATATTTAGTATTTTTATTCAAGTAGAAAATTAGATAATTTTAGGGTATATAAATTCATCATCTTGCCTACGGCAAAATAAGAGCGAAATTTGAAAATTATTTAGGTAGCAGTTTTCATACTTTACACTCCGTAGAAAACCCAAATTAAAATATAGCCTATTAGCACGGCTATAAGCGTATACGGAACACTTAATTTCATAAACTCCGAATTTTTTACCGAATGTCCTTCATTTTTAAGAATTCCTAATGAAGCGATATTCGCAGAAGCTCCGATAGGCGTAATATTTCCGCCGAGCGTAGCACCGGAAAGAAGACCGAAAAATAAAATCGGCGAAGCAATACCGAGATTTGTAGAAAGTATTTCTATAATTGGAATCATTGCAGCAACATACGGGATATTATCGACAAATGCAGAAATTAAAACAGAACCCCAAACAATTACCGTGTAAATTACAAATATATTATTACCCAGTTTTAAAAATCCATCAGCAATTGCCTTTATAACACCGGCTTCGTTTACCGCAGCAATTACTATAAAAAGCCCTGCAAGTAAAAATAGAGTTTCAAAACTGACTTCCTTTTTTACGGTTTTTACAATTTTAAAATTTTTATTTCGTAAAATATTATAAATAATTCCTACAATCAAAAGCAGCACACAAATTAAACCGTTTATCGTCTGCGGTTTTTTATCTTCCGGCAAAAATGAAGCTCCAATCATTAAAATTACCATTGCCATCAATAGAAAGGAAGGAAAATAATCGGTAACTTTTGTTAGTTCCACCTTGTCCGGTTTTTGGTTCGCTTTTCTAAAAATAAAATAGATAACGCCCGTTGCGGCAACGGCGGCAATTTCAACAGCAAAAAATAACGAGGGCTTACCGAGATACCAAAAGAAATCGAAAAAATTCATATTCAAATGGCTGCCCAAAAGAATTGAGGTGGTATCTCCTACAAGTGTAGCCGCCCCCTGCAGGTTAGCCGAAATTGAAATTGCAATAATCGGTTTTACGGGCGGCATATTCAATTTTTTTGAAAGCACCAACGCAATCGGTGCCAACATTAAAACCGTCGCAACATTATCCATAAATGCCGAAATAAAACCTGCAAATAATGAAAGGCAAACGATAATCCATTTTACATTGGGAACATCATTTATGATTTTATCTGCAATGCGTTGAGGCATTTTAGAATCGGTAAATAAAGCTACAAGCCCCATAGTTCCCGCAATCATTAAAATAACGTTCCAGTCTATTGCAAAAAAAACTTCATTGATAGGTAAGATACCGAGTACAATAAATAAAAATGCAGAAACGCAGGCAACAATCGGCCGATAATTTGTTAGTGCGATCATTAAAATATACGTAATACAAAATAAAATTGATGCTGCAATAAGCGGATTTTCAAACATTATCTTTAACTCCTTCTATAAAATCAAGTGTTTTGTGTATAAACCGCATACAATATACGGCGTTTGCCGAAAAGCAAAACCGGCAGATAAATACTATGCGCTTGTTTCGTTTAATACTTCTTCTTTTTCTTTTTCTAATGCAGCAAGCTGTTTTTCAAGTTCCGCTTCTTTTTCGCGTTTACAAAGAGGACACTCAAAATGCTCACCCTCAAGATAACCGTGCGTAGGACAAATTGAAAATGTCGGCGAAATAGAAAAATAAGGAATGCGGTAATTATTAGCAATAGAACGCACCAAGTCCCTGCAAGCCTGCCAATCTTTAATCGATTCGCCTAAGAAAACATGAAAAACCGTACCGCCCGTATATTTACACTGTAAGGTTTCTTGATGGTCTAGTGCATCAAAAACATCGGTTGTATACATAACAGGGAGCTGGCTTGAATTCGTATAATACGGCTCCGCATCGCCTGAGCTTATTATATCGGGAAATTGCATCTTATCGTGACGGGCAAGGCGGTACGAAGTACTTTCGGCAGGAGTTGCTTCAAGATTGAATAAACTGTTTGTTTCTTCTTGAAAATCTGCTAGTCTGTTCCGCATATATGTTAAAACTTTTTCCGCAAAAGCCTTTCCTTTTTCGCTTACAATATCTTCACCCAAAAAGTTAAGACAAGATTCGTTCATTCCGCAAATACCGATTGTAGAAAAATGATTATTTAAATTACAAAGGTAACGTTTTGTATATGGAAAAAGACCTCCGTCAAGCAGCTTTTCTACAACTTTGCGTTTAATTTCCAAACTTTGTTTTGCGATATTCATAAGATAATCAAGTCTATCAAAATATTCTTTTTCGGTTTTTGCAAGGTACCCAATTTGAGGCATATTAATCGTAACAACTCCTAATGATCCGGTAAATTCGTCCGAACCGAAAAGTCCGCCTCCGCGTTTACGCAATTCCCGTTTATCCAGCCGTAGACGGCAGCACATCGAACGCACATCGCCCGGATTTAAATCGGAATTGATAAAATTTTGAAAATAAGGCGTACCGTAACGGGCTGTCATTTCAAAAAGGAGCTTTGCATTTGGGCTTGACCAATCAAAATCGGCGGTTATGTTATAAGTGGGAATAGGATACTGAAAGCCCCTTCCGGCAGCATCACCTTCAAGCATTAACTCTATAAAGAGCTTATTTATCATATCCATTTCTTTTTGGCAGTCTCCATACATAAATTCGGTAGGTTTCCCGCCTACAATGGCTTTTTTATCTGCCAAATCGGCAGGACAAACCCAATCAAGCGTTATATTTGTAAAAGGAGCTTGACTACCCCAGCGGCTTGGGGTATTTACACCGTAGACGAAACTTTGGAGACATTGTTTAACGCTTTTTTCGTCCATTTTATCTGCTTTTACAAATGGAGCCAAATAAGTATCAAATGAACTGAATGCTTGCGCACCTGCCCATTCGTTTTGCATAATACCCAAAAAATTGACAATTTGCTGAATAAGGGTGGATAAGTGTTTAGGCGGTTTTGAAGTAATTTTATCAGGCACACCGCCTAAACCCTCTTGAATAAGCTGCCGTAAAGACCACCCTGCACAATAACCGGAAAACATAGATAAATCGTGAATATGGAAAGCCGCCGTTTTATGAGCTTCCGTAATTTCCGGCGTATAAATATTTTTAAGCCAATAATTAGCCGTAATAGTACCGGAATTATGTAAAATAAGTCCGCCCAAAGAAAAATTAACGTTTGCATTTTCTTTTACACGCCAATCGGATTGGCTTAGATAACCGCCCATCGTGTCATTAATACTAAGCATCAGCTTTTCGGCATCGCGGGCGGCTTCTCTTTTTGCACGGTAAAGAATATACGCTTTTGCAAGCCGAGCCTCCTGCTGCTCTATTAAAATGAGCTCTACTATATCCTGAATCTCTTCAATTGCAGGAATAGAATGAGAGTAACGGTTTTTCATAATGGTTTTTAATTTTTCTTCGACCTTATCAGTAAGAAAAACAGCTTTTTCATCATTAGGACTGCCGTCTACAGCCGTAATTGCCTTATTTATCGCTTGCTCTATTTTTTTACGGTTATATGCCTCAATGGTACCCGATCTCTTAACTACCGATCTTAAAACTTCAGGTTCAGCTTCTCCGGTTGTCCCTAAAAACGCCCGCCATTCAGGAAAAACATTTTGACCTATTTTTACTTCTTTCATAATCATTTCCAGCCTTTTCTATGATGTTTTACACCATAAAATTCATTATTTAGTGTATGTGTGGAATATACCACACTAGATATAGTGTTGTCAATAGCGGAAGGTATATAATTTAAAATAGAAAGCAATTTTTAATCTTGAATATAAAGATATAATTTCTATGCTATGCCTCTCTTTGTATGAGCTAATGCCTCATACCGATAATGTTATCATTAGCCATTCCTCCCGCCCAATTTTTATCAAAACCCTCTTGACAAAAAATAGTTTTTTTCATAAATTTTTTCTGCTTAAAATAAGTACGCTGCTTTGGCTTCATGGCTAAGCCTATGTTTGCACATATCGGCAAGCTGTTTATGGTGCGGGTACCTTGTAAATTGTCATTGGGTTATGGGAAAAAATACTTTGTGATACAATACTGGCGGAGGTCTTGTTTTGAAGATTGGAATTGACACATTCGGCTGTGAACACGGAAGATCCGGCATAGGAGCCTATATATTATCACTTGTAAAAAATTTGCCCAAAAGTAGTTATGAATTTCAGCTGTTCGGTCATGAATTGGATAAATATACATATACTTCAAATACCGATTATATAGACTTTGCAGGAATAGATATTTCCGATACAAAATTATCCGAAAAAATCTGGCATTTTAAAAATTTGAATTTATTCATCAAAAAGCAAAAATATGATGCAGTCATCTACCCTGCCGGAATAGAACTGTTACCGCCGATTTTTACCGTTCCCTCTGTTCTTGTAATTCAAGGGCTTTTATCGTCCGATTTAAATATTTTAACCAAAATAGGAATAAAACGTACATTAAAAAATACGGCAGGGATTATAAGCCCGTCAAAATTTATTCAAAAAGATCTATTGGAATATGGAGTATCGGCTGAAAATATTCAAGTTATTTATAACGGAATAGACAGCACATTATTTAAACCTGTGGAAGACCGGGATTCGGATACGGTTTTAATGCAGCCCTTTTCTATCCGAAAGCCTTATATAATTTATGCTTCACGGATAACAAAACCCGAAAAATGCCATGTAGAATTGATAAAAGCATTCTCTATTTTTAAAAAGAAATTCGGAACAGGACATCGATTGGTAATTGCAGGTTCGGATGGAGATAATACGGAAGCCGTCCATAATGCAGTCCTTAAATCGGGATATTCTTCCGATATTTTACTCACCGGTTATTTTCCGCACGAAAACCTTCCCCAACTGTATGCTTCCGCAGATATTTGCATTTTTCCGTCTATGGTTGAAGGCGTGGGTTTACCGGTTATCGAAGCTATGGCATGCGGAATACCTGCCGCCTGTGCATCTGCAGGAGCATTGCCCGAAGTCGCCGGAAATGCGGCGGTCTTTTTTAACCCGAAAAATCCTGAAGAAATTGCCGAAGTTATTTCCGGCTTAATTGATACGGATGAAAATAAAGAAAGACGCTCTGAGATAATAAAAAGAGGCTTGGAATGGGTTGCCCGTTATAATTGGAAAACAACTGCCGAACAAACATTACATTATCTTAACTCCATATTCAAAAAGAATTAAGTAGTTCTATAAAATAACAAATAAAGCCCTTTTTGAAAATTACAAGCGGTCTTGCTCAAGAAAAATAAATTTTACTTGTTCACCCCCTTGAATATTGTTGTATTTTATATTATACTGTAAAAATATTGAAAAATTTTGAATTGCTTTGCGTTTTTTGCAAAACAATTTAGGTAAAAACGAATATTTTTGCCATAAAAATCTATAAAAAATGAGGTATTGGTTATGAGCAATGATATTTCTAAAATGAGAAATATCGGAATTAGTGCACACATCGACTCAGGAAAAACAACCCTTTCCGAACGCATTCTTTTTTATTGCGATAGAATTCATGCGCTGCACGAGGTTCGAGGTAAAGACGGTGTCGGTGCTACAATGGACAATATGGAACTTGAAAGAGAACGCGGTATTACAATTCAATCTGCGTCAACTCAAGTTAAATGGAAAGATTATACGGTAAACGTAATTGATACTCCCGGGCACGTAGATTTTACTATTGAAGTTGAACGTTCCTTACGGGTTTTGGACGGAGCTATTTTAGTTTTGTGTTCTGTAGGCGGTGTTCAATCGCAATCCATTACGGTAGACCGGCAGTTAAAACGCTATCATGTTCCTAGGATAGCTTTTGTAAACAAATGCGACAGAACAGGAGCTAATCCGCTAAAAGTTAGAATGCAGCTGAGAGAAAAACTGGGGCTTAATGCCTATATGATGCAGCTTCCTATAGGTTTGGAAGATAAACTTGAAGGCGTTATAGATCTTGTTACCATGAAAGCCTTATATTTTGAAGGCGAAAACGGAACACAAATTAGAACAGCTGAAATTCCGCAGCATTTACTTGCAGACGCACAAAAATATAGAGAAGAAATGGTAGACGCTGCTACTATGTTCTCAGATGAATTAGCGGAAGCCTTTTTGGAAGGCACGGAAACTGAGGAAATGATCCGTGCGGCAGTCCGAAAAGGAACACTTGCAGAGCAATTTGTTCCTGTTTTCTTAGGTTCTGCATATAAAAATAAGGGTATACAGCCGCTTTTGGACGCGGTAGGATATTATCTCCCCGATCCGACCGAAATTAAAAACACCGCTTTAAACCTTGATGATGGAGAAAAACCCGTCGCTTTAAACACAGACGAAAATGCTCCTGTCGTAGCACTCGGCTTTAAACTTGAAGACGGAAAATACGGTCAGCTTACGTATGTCCGCGTTTATCAGGGAACTTTAAAGAAAGGTGAAGACCTTTACAACACACGGGCAAGAAAAAAATTCAAGGTAGGCCGTCTTGTCAGAATGAATTCCGCAAATATGGAAGATATTAACGAGGGCGCACCGGGAGATATTGTAGCCCTCTTCGGTGTAGATTGCGCTTCGGGTGATACGTTTTGCAGCGGCGGTTTAAACTATGCAATGAGTTCAATGTATGTTCCCGAACCGGTTATTTCTCTTTCGCTTACACCGAAAGACAAACAGGCTGCCGACCAAATGTCGAAAGCACTTAACCGCTTTACAAAAGAAGACCCGACTTTCAGAACTTATGTCGATAAAGAGTCAAACCAGACAATTATTCAGGGAATGGGAGAACTTCACCTTGAAGTGTATATCGAACGAATGCGCCGTGAATATAAGTGTGAGGTAGAAACCGGTATGCCTCAGGTAGCATACCGCGAGGCAATCACACAGCGTGCGGACTTTAACTATACGCATAAAAAACAAACGGGCGGTGCCGGTCAGTTCGGACGTGTTGCAGGCTTTATTGAACCTATCACCGAGCAAGATTACGAATTCGTAAATATGATAAAAGGCGGCGCAATTCCTACCGAATATATTCCGTCTTGTGATAAGGGCTTTAAAGAAGCCGTAAAAAAAGGCACGCTGATAGGCTTCCCGATTGTAGGAACAAGGATTACAATAAATGACGGGCAATCTCATCCGGTAGACTCTTCGGATATGGCGTTCCAATCTGCTGCAATCGGAGCTTTCCGTGAAGCATATAAGGCTGCAAAACCGGCAATTCTTGAACCCATTATGAAAGTTTCAATAGAAGGTCCGCAAGAATTCCAAGGGAATATTTTCGGCCTTATAAACCAAAGACGAGGCGTTATTATTTCTTCAACTGAAGATGATAATTTTACCCGTGTTGATGCTGAAGTGCCTTTAAGTGAAATGTTCGGCTTCTCAACTATTTTACGTTCTTCTACACAAGGAAAAGCCGAATACTCTATGGAATTTGCCAAATACGGAAAAGCTCCGTCAAGCATATCCGAAAACTTAATCAAAGAATATGAAGCCAAACGGCTTGCAGAAAAGAAATAGGGAGGCGTGATAGTATGGTAAAAAAAGATTTAATCGAAAAAAGCCCGATGCGAAAACTCGAAAAGGCTTTGGGCGGAGGTCTTGCCTCCGGTGAAGTAGGTGTTGTTACCGCTAAAAAAGGCGTAGGCAAAACTTCCGTTTTGGTTCAGTTCGGGCTCGATAAGCTCCTGCAAGATTTGCCTGTTGTGCATATTGCATTCAGCCAAGCGGTAGATTATTCCATTATTTGGTATAATGATATGTTTGATGAACTTGCAAAAAAGAAAAGCCTTGATAACGCTGCGGAAACAAAGGCTCAAGTTATTTCCAAACGCGTCATTCTTAATTTTAATCAAGACATTGTTAGAACAGCGCAAATTATTAAAACCATTAGAGCCCTATCGGAGGGAGGTTCAAAACCTGCGGTCGTAATGATTGACGATTTTAATTTTGCAAAAGCACTTCCCAATGCAATAAAAGAGATGAAAGCATTTGCAAAAGAAATGAATCTTTCCGTTTGGTATACGGCAGATGCCGGTGATGATAGTGCCGTTAATGAAAATTTAAAACGCTATGCCGATGAATTTGACATCATTCTTACTCTTGAACATGAGGGCGATTATGTTAAAATAAAAGCCTTAAAAGAACACGATAAAACGGAAGTTGATACTGATTCAAAATTTGATGCCAAAACTATGCTTTTAAGCGAAAAATAAAAAAAACATCCGATTTTAAAACAATTTAAAATCGGATGTTTTTTTTCAAAAATTTATCGCAAAACCTTGTCTTTATTTTTTTCCCAAATTTCATTAAAACAAGAGTGCATTGTTTTAAAAACCTTGATTATATCGGGATCGAAATGACCGCCCGCTCCCTGCAATATTAAATTTACAGCTTCGCCGTGGCTCATTGCCTCTTTATATGAGCGCTTCATTCTCAGCGCATCATAAACGTCCGCAACGGCGACTATCCTTGCAGAAAGCGGAATCATATCTCCTGCAAGTTTATATGGATACCCCGTTCCATCCCATTTTTCATGATGACTTAAAGCTATTTCTTTTGCCATCAATATCGGGTACACACCCAAAATAAGCGGACCGTTTATGGTATGTTCTTTCATTATCTTCCATTCATCATCAGAAAGCGATCCTTTTTTTTGCAAAATATAATCAGGGGTGCCTATTTTTCCTATGTCATGCACTGCAGCATGTAAAGAAATATCATGAACAAAATCCGCATCTATTTGAGGGAACTTGTTTGTGGCAAACATAGCTTCGGTCAGTTCCTTTGAATAATAATTAAGCCGTTCATTGTGATAGCCCGTATCATTATCTTTTAATTTTGAAGCATTTAAAAGACTATGCAGCATATTTTTATATTGTGCAAAATAAGAATCGGTAATATCTTCAAATACGACCCAATACCCAATTAAATCTCCGGCTTCAAAAAGCGGAAAAATATTTGTTTTTACGTATATTGTTTTATAATATTTTGTTTTATATAGTAGTATCCCCGACCACAAAAAACCTTTTTCGAGGTCTTTTAAATTTTTTAGCATAGTATTCAGTTTTTCTTTTTCAACGGATTTACAAAATACATTAAAAAACGATTCATTTTCTATGACGCAATAATGCTCAAAAAATTTATAAACGGCAACACTCGTGTGTCTTATAAAAAAATTTTTATCTAAAAGTACGGAATTGATGATAGGATTCGCAAGTAAGTTGAGGGCAGCTGTAAAGTTCACGGGAGGTATTTCGGGTATTTCAAGTGAAAGATTTTCTGCTTCTAAATTCAAATCGGCAAGTAATTCAATTTCTTCAGGTTCTTCAACTTCATCCGGCTCTTCTATAAAATTATTGACGTGCAGCTTTTCCTGCTCTTGGGAAACTATTGTTTTTTTCGGTTTGAGTACATGCTTCATCTCAAAATTCCTTTTCTATTCTTCTGCATCACTTTTTCTGATATACATAGGACCGTCATAGTCCTTGATTTCAATTCGTTTTTCCGTTGAACAAATATACTCCAACATAATTTGGGATAAAATTTCGGGCTTTAGTTCTATAAAAACTAAATTATCAACATGAATATGCCCGGAATCTAAAAGGTCTGTTCTAAACTTATCCGTTCCGAAACCGCATACGGCGCATATTTTAGATAAATCTGCCAATTCTAAGGCTTTAACTGCCGGTATGTCGGCAGCTTCCGAACAAATTCCATCATTAAACAACTTGGTATAAAACCTATCCCTTTTTGCATCAATTATGGAAATAGACTGGGGAAAATTTTTACCGACATTAAAATGTATTGCATCAAGGATCGGTATACAATACATCTTTGCATTCGTTTTTAGATGAATTGCTTTTGCGGCGGAATATGCAAGCCTTAATCCCGTAAAGCCGCCAGGCCCTTGCGGACATACAATAATCTCCGTTTGGTCAATATCAAAACCTGCCTCTTTTACTGCATATTCAATTGAGGAAATCAGCAATGCGGAATGCCGTTTATTTGCAGGTTTGTAAATGCAGGTAAACAAACCTAATTTTCCGGCAGCCGTAATTGCAATACTTTCGGAACTTGTGTCTATGCAAACCGTATTCATAAGTTCAAACTACTCCCAGTAAAATTATATCTCACTTAGGGCGAAATTACAAGTCCCTTAATTATCATTTATCTCCTTTGAAATAATTATTTTCCGCGAAAAGTCTTCATTTATCAATATTTTTACATAAATCGTATTTTTTGGTAAGATGTCTTTTACTTTTTCACTCCACTCAATTACGCATACGCCGGTACCGTAAAGCATTTCTTCCGCCCCTAAATCTAAGAAATCTTCCGTTCCGTCCAAGCGGTAAACATCAATGTGGTATAAGTGCAGTCTGCCCGAATATTCGGACACGATAGTA
Source organism: uncultured Treponema sp. (assembly GCA_938045195.1). Taxonomy (GTDB): domain Bacteria; phylum Spirochaetota; class Spirochaetia; order Treponematales; family Treponemataceae; genus Treponema_B. Next base: position 20,593 of record CALINC010000005.1, on the reverse strand, counting down.
AATGTAGGGCTTGTTATTTCGTCTTCTATGCCCAGCCCCTGAGCAATCCCTTTTGTAAAATACGTTTTACCGGCAGCCAATGTGCCGTCCAATGCAACCACATCGCCTTTATTCAGCTTTTCGCCGAACTTTTTTCCTAATGCTAATGTCTCATCTTGTGATTTTAAAGTAAATTCCATAGTTTTATGGTTTAGGAAGCTGCTCATTTTGAATCAATTTACGGATTGCATTTTTTAAATCCATCATAACTTGTAAAACAGGATAGTCGAGTTTATCTATCATTTTAACTTGTATTTCGGTTTCACCGGTAGGTTTGTGTTCTACAATAAACTCAATCTTACCCGGCTTTTCCGTACCCAATATTGAATATACTGCAACTGCTGTAAAAATTTGGCGGTAGTAAATATGGCTGTCTTTTATTACAATGTCCTTTATTTCGGAAACTATCATTATTTTCTCCAGCTTACTTTGTTAAACTTCTATAGATAATAACCCATTTCCAAGGTTTTTGACAAGAGGGGAGAGCTCATATTCTGCAATATCTGAAATTTCTACACTATCTTTATTTTGTATTGCCGCAAGAATATTATTAAGCATATCAAAAAGTTCTTTATGATATTCGGGAATAGTTTTTTCGCCGAATTTTTCGGTTTCGGGAATATCGGCAATATCCAAAAGTTTTACCGCACTATAAAAATCGTGCAAATTAACGGTAAAATTTTCAATTAATGAAACCGCTTCCGCATCTTTTCCGTTCTGTATTTTTATTGGAATACTTTCCATTTCTTCCGCATTTTTAATAAATTTTTTCCCCATTTCTTTCATCATATTTTTTACTTCCATACCGTTTATCGTAAAAAGTTCCAAAGTTATATCTTCGTCAGCCGATTTTTTAAAGAGAGTATCCAATTCTTCCGGTGCTATGTTTTTTCCGTTTATATGCACTTGCGTAACGGTACATTTTTCAGCCTTGCAAGCCTCTTCAATTTTACCTAAAACTTCTCCGATGAAATGTTCATCTTCAAGTTTAAATGCGAAGTCCTTTCCGTCAAGTTTTATTTTCATATTTTACCTCTTTATTTATTTTTGTTTTGATTTTGCTTATTAAAATTATCGATAGTTTGAGACTGTTTATTTAGGTTTTTCAAGGTACCTTCCATAAGTCCGTATTTTTTACGCAGAGCCTTTTCTTTTTCTTCAAGTTTTTTGTCATAATTTTCTATACGTTTTTGAGAAGATTCCATTTTCGGCTTTAAACCGTCGGTTTTTATGCCCAAAATGCCTCCGCGCTGTGTATACGGATTTATTTGTTCATATATGGAATGGGCAAGCCCCGAATCGACAAGAATATCTCCGTCAGAATCAAAGCCGAAAAACAGCTTTACCGCTTCCATATTACTATTTAAAGCCGCATCGAGTTTTTTTTCGTCTATTTCCAAATAACCGCGCAGCTGTGAAACGTCTATTCCGCCGGTCTGTTCCGATTTTGTGGAAATGCCCATTTGCGAAAACATAAACAACTCGGCATCTTCGGAGCTTTTATAAGGCATACTTACCAGTTGACGTAAATTGTTTTTCAAGGTATGCAAGGTTGAATCTCCGTACATCAGTCCGAGTTTTTTTTGAGCGTCCTCCGTTTCTTCAGCCGAAAGGTAGGTTAGCTCATCTATTATTTCAGGCTGTCTTTGCGTTAAAATATTTATTTGAGCCAAAAGGCGGTTATATTTTGCAATAAATTCTATTATGGAATTTTTTGCGGCTTCAACATCCGGCTTAATGGTAATTTTTTCCTGTTTTTCGGAAGCCTCATGCACATGCAGCGTAACACCGGGAATTAAATCATCTATATCGTTTTTATCCCGCTTAATTTGAATCCCCTCAAAATTGATAACGGCATCCTGCGCTGAAGAAACTGCATTTACCGGAATATAGCCGCCGGCAGCTTTAGGATTATATATTTTGATTGAGTCTATTGTTACGCTTTTATTGCCGTTATTATTATTTACGGCAAGAGCTTTTACATCGCCGTATTCGGAAAGCGGAATTGTTACGGTTTGTACCGCTTCGGTATCGGATAACGAAGGCAGAGGAATAAGCACCCCGCGGGAAGATTCCAATGCCAAAATATTCATATCGCTCTTTTCGGTATCTAAAGAAGCCGCTTCAGTTATACCGTTTTGTAAAGCAGTCTGTGTGTCTAACCCGTCTTTAGATGTTTCATTTTGAATAACAATACCTTTATACGAAATAGAACCTATTTGTTCATATATCTCACCGGCAGTCTCCCCTGCCCCCTCATGCTGCGATGCGCTGCCGATGTTGTCCTCATGTACCGGAGTATGTACCGAAAGGTTAAGCTCCATTACGTATTGGTCTTTTGCCCTTACAATTTCTGAAAAAGGAATTTTTTGCGAAGATTCCGCTTTTACTTCATTTTGGGTTATTTTTGCCTGTATTGCAGAAGAATCGTTTTGTTTAATCAAGCCTATGTTCAATGCCAAATCAAGAGCGTCATCATCGAATCCAAGCCTGTTTGCTTCACCTGAAATTTCCGAAGCAAATAAAAGAGCTTTTTTTTCAGAGGTAATTTTTATTTCACTTATATGTAAAATATCTTTGCCTCTGGAATTTATTAGGTCGATAAAGCCCTTATATTTCCCGCCTTTCCAATTTACGGAAAAACTTTTTTCTCCAACAGTAAAAGTATATTTTCCTTTTTTTATTTCAAAATCTTTATCTATCTCATTTGATAGGAATTTATCGGCTTGAGCCGTTTGTATTACCGTTAATTTTGCAATTTGATCTTTCGCTGAACGTGAAGCCGTTGCTGTAATTGAACGTTCGTTTGTGGATTCTACAATTTTTTCTACAAAAGGATTATTAAAAGAATAGAGATTACGCGCAATATCCCGCACTTCAAGAGAAAATTTGTTTACCTGCCGCCAAGATTCGTCTTGCAGCTTTAAATGCGCAAGAGACTCCGCTTCTCTGTCTCTTGGTATACGCTCTTTTTTCATAAGAGCTTCTACAAGTTTTTCGTAAGTACCGTTTACTCCGGGTATACTTAAATCCGACATTGTTCCGCCTTGATGAGTTTATATTGTTTCGTCGAATAAAAGCCCTACTGTTTCCCTAATCCTTGCCCGCAGCCTCTGAATCTCTTCGGAAGGAATTTCCCGAATAACTTTGTCGGTACTTGTATCTATTACTTTTACGACAATTTGATTTGTATCATTATTTACCCTAAATTGCAATTTGCGGCCACACATATCGCAGAGTTTTTGTATTTCTTCTACCGCTTTTGAAACTGCTTTCGTATCGGCAATACGGGCTTCAGCATTGCTTTTTTCTTCATCTTCCAACTGCTTTATTGCACTTACAGCCGCTTTGAGAGCCGTATTAACGGACGGTTCTCTGCGCTTAATTTGCAATGCCGCTTGATGCCCTATACCGCTTACTTCTATACTCATAAAAACCTCCATGGCTCATTAACTGTCATCCATGACAGCGTAATATAAAAAGTATTCGTTATACATTAAAAGCATCAGCTCTTAAAAAAAGGAAGAAGAAGGGCGCATCTTCCGCTTCCTAAGATTTAGACAATTCTAAACATTAAGAGATGACATCCGGTTATCTCTTGTTTTCCTTGCCTGTTTAAATATCGTTCTACTGCTCTTTGCTACTGAAGGAGCTTGCTCTTTAGTGTTGAAAGAGCTTGCTCTTTGCTACTGAAGGAGCCTGATAACAGACTGAGGCTGTGTATTGGCTTGAGCAAGCATTGCAGTTCCCGACTGGATCAAGATTTGGTTCTTTGTATAGTCAACCATTTCTTTTGCCATATCAGCATCTCTTATTCGCGATTCGGCAGCCTGCATATTTTCGGAAGCGATCGCAATCCCGTTATATGCCATTTCGAATCTATTTTGATATGCACCGAGGTCAGCTCTTTGTTTATTGATCTGCTTTAAAGCATTATCAAGGGTTCCCAATGCCATATTTGCGCCGTCTACCGAAGACATTGAAATCATAGCATCTTCACCGCCCTGCTGTGCGCCGATGATACCGAGTGCTGTTGCCGTCATGGTTCCGATAAAGATTGCTTCTCTTTGATCCATATTTGCACCGACATGGAGCTGCATAGGTCCTGTTACTGCATCTTTTGCAAAACGCCCTGTCAGGATATTCATTCCGTTAAACTGAGCATGGCTTGCAATTCTGTCTACTTCGTCAACAAGCTGTGAAACTTCGACCTGTATCTGCATTCTGTCTTCTGCCGAATAAATTCCGTTTGAAGCCTGAATTGCTAACTCCCTTAATCTCTGCACTATGTCGGTTGTTTCGCCCAAGTAACCTTCGGTTGCTTGAATAAACGAAACGCCGTTTTGAATATTTTGACCGGCTTGATTTAAACCTCTAATTTGGCTTCTCATCTTTTCGGACACTGCCAAACCGGAAGCATCGTCGCCGGCTCTGTTAATTCTTTCCGCACTGGAAAGTTTTTCAATATTCTTGGCAAGATAAAGTTCGTTGACTCCCCCCTGTCGTTGTGCAAACATTGCACTCATATTGTGATTAATAATCATAATGACCCTCCTGAAGTCTATAATCCGGCATCCTTTGCCGTCAATTCCCGTAAATTATAAACTGCATAAAATTTTGCGCCTTTTATGTAATTTATAAACACAGTATTATCTATAATTTACATAAATTACAGATAATACTGCGGTACAGGGCTTCAAAAGGATCATCCTTAAAGGAATAGCTCCAAAAAGGCTTTCCTAAAAGGCATTTCAAAGATCACATATACAGGGAAAATTCAATCTTCCCTGTATATGTCTATTATACTCTTATAAAGAAAAATTTACAAGAGCATTTTAAAAAAAATCAACCGAATTTTAAAAATCCTAAGATTTTTTTTATCGGAGTAAAGACATTACCTGCTGGCTGTTATTATTAGCCTGTGCAAGCATTGCGATTCCGGTATTGGAAAGGATAGAATTCTTTGTGTATTCTACCATTTGCTTTGCCATATCCGCATCACGAATTCTTGATTCGGCAGCTTGGAGATTTTCTGCTGCAATATCAATACCTACAACAGTAAGCTCCATTCTGTTTTGATAAGCACCGAGGTCTGCTCTTTGCTTATTGATTTTCTTTAAACCTTCATCAATCATTCCTATGCTCATGTTTGCGGAATCGGCGGTTTCGATAGACATGATTTTTTCGTTTCCTACTTCGCGGATACCGATAGCTGCAGCAGTCATCGTTCCGATAAAAACACGCATTCTCTGATCCATGTTAGCACCGATATGGAACCACATAGAAGCAGTAACGACGTTTTCACCCATTTCGCGCGCAAATCGCCCTGTAAGCATATTCATACCGTTGAATTGGGCTGAACTTGCAATGCGGTCAACTTCTGCAACGAGCTGAGAAACTTCAACTTGAATCTGCATTCTGTCTTCTGCCGAATAAATTCCGTTTGAAGACTGAACCGCTAATTCACGAATTCTCTGCATAATGTCGGTTGTTTCCTGCAAATAGGCTTCGGTTACCTGAATAAAATTGATACCATTAGATGCGTTAGCTGAAGCTTGGTTTAAGCCGCGTATCTGGCTTCTCATTTTTTCGGAAACTGCAAGACCGGAAGCGTCATCACCCGCACGGTTAATGCGGAGACCTGATGAAAGTTTCTCGATGTCTTTACCGATTGCTACATTGGTAACACCCTGCGTCCTCTGTGCGAACATCGCACTCATGTTGTGATTGATAATCATAGATATTCCTCCCTGGAATAATGTTTTTTACAAAGCATCCTTGCTTTGTATGAGGATAGAAAATCCTCTTTTTGTTTATCGGAAAGAATAATCTAAAACTTTAGTAAAAAGTGTAATTTTTTTTTCATATAAAATTCATCAACCGCAGACTTTATCAAAAGTCGAGGATTGATGAATTTCCGCACTTTTGCAACGAAGTGAAAAAGTGCATACAATAAGGCGATGTTTGCCGGCAAGGCAAACTCGCAGCGTTTTTAGACAATGCCATCTGCATTGTCTAAAATAAGCCCTCTTATAAAATTCATCAACCGCAGACTTTATTAAAAGTCGAGGATTGATGAATTTTCGCACTTTTGCAACGAAGTGAAAAAGTGCATACAATAAAGCGACGTTTGACGCAAGGCAAACTCGCAGCGTTTTTAATCGGTGTAACAGCACCGATTAAAATAAGCAAGCGATTTCTTTTTCATATATTTTATTTACCCGATGCCGTGCAACTTCAAGTTTTATAGAGAACTCCTTACCTTGTTCAAACTCCTTTGTTAATAATTTGAATTTTGAAATCCGTTCAAAAATCTTAAAACCGTTTTGGGAAGAAATAAGGGAAGAGATTTCACTTTCGTATAGTTTTTCTACTTCAGGAGTTTCTACAAGTTCTTCAATTGAATTATATGCCACCCCATTTTCTTTTGCCCATGTTGAAAGCATATCCGAATCTACAACCAGCAAGCACGCTAAGTATCTTTGATCTTGCCCCAGCACAACGGCGGTTTTTATGTAAGGAGACTCTTGCAGTTTCATTTCAATCGGAACCGGTTCAATATTTTCCCCGCCCCGCAGAACAATCGTATCTTTTAATCTGCCGCGTAAAACAATTTCGCCGTCAATCGTAAGCATTCCCAAATCGCCGGTATTAAACCACTTATCCGAATCTATTGCTTCCGCCGTTTTTTGCGGATCTTTGTAATAGCCCAACATAACGGTTGGTCCTTTTACACAAACAGCTCCGGCAACACCGCACGGAAGATTCTTGCCCTCTTCGTCGATAATTTTTACTTGAAGACCCTCTATCGGCTTACCGACATTTCCAAAGACAGCTTTTTGGGACGGTCTAACTCCGACAACAGGAGCGGTCTCCGTAATTCCATATCCCTCAAGAATTTTAACACCTGCCGTAGAAAAAAACATATCTACATTTTTAGGCAAGGCTCCTCCGCCCGAAACGCCGCCGACCGAATTAAAATTTTTGCCGAATTTTGTTCTAATATTTTTAAATACCAACAAATCAAATAACAAATAAAGCGGATAAAGAAAAATAACCGGTAAAAAAGCGGTAAGCGGATGCGTAATTTTTTCAGACGGCTTAAACTTTGACATTCTGCCTGTGAGTTTAAGCTGCTGAGTTTTCCAACAGCCCCCGACTGCAAACGCCGCTCTAAAAATTGCATAAGCAAGTCCGCCTTTTTTCCTCATCATTTTATAGATAGCATCATATACACCCTCCCAAACACGCGGTACTGAGGGGAATGCATGCGGATTAGTTTTTGCAAAATCGGGAAGCAGCACGCTTGCTAACGGTTTGGAATAAATAATTGTAGAAGCAACCGCCACGAGAATATATTCACATTCCCGTTCAAAAGAATGCCAAACAGGTAAAACCGACAAACATTTATCACCGTGTTTAAAGGGCAGCCGTTCATGCAGCGGCGGAATCTGTGCTAAAAAATTCCTATGAGAAAGCATAACCCCTTTCGGTATTCCTGTCGTTCCGGAAGTAAAAATTACCGTTGCCATATCGTCAAGACTGCCCTTATCCATTTCGGCTTCGGGGTACACGGTTTTATTTTCCCGTGCTATTTTACCGCTTTTCAATACTTCTTCAAAAAGCAAAAACTCAATATCGGCATAATCTTTTTGAATTGCCGAAAAATCAAAATTTTCAAACAAAATTATTTTTTTTATGGACGGCAAATCTTGTATAATTGAAATAACTTTTTCAACTTGAAATTTATTTTCAAGAATAACAATCCCGCATTCCGCAACGGAAAGAATATGTTTTAAGTCTTGTACCGTCGCATCGGAACCGCGCGGAACATCCGCAGCCCCAAGCGATAAAATACCGAAATTTGCCCAAAGCCATTCCGGCCGATTATCGGAAATTATACCTATATTGCTGCCGCGTTTAACGCCTTGCAGCATAAGCCCCGCGGCAAAATCCAAGGCATGTTGATATAATTCTGAAAATGTTACCGGAATAAATTCTTTAGTTTCATCTCTATACCATTGAGCATCAAGGTTCGGGTGTTCGCTTGCAATCCGCCGTAACATAAGCGGTAATGATTTATCAGTCATAATATCCTCCAAGATAATACAAGTTATTCTCTTTTAAAATTCAGTATTTGTCAAGGCACATAGAGGTATGGAAATCAATCTTATTTATTTAAAAATATATGTCTTAAAAATACAAAAATCCAACATAAAAGGTTATGAGAAAAATGCACTTATTCTACTTGAAATGAAAAAATTTCACTTTTTTCGTTGCCGGTTATATCGCGGGCATTTATAGTAAGTTCAACTTTTCCGCTTGTAAGATTTATTTTGCCCAAATAAATACGTTCTTTATTTTGATATAACGACGAGGCTTTCATTTTTATACTTTGCAAATAAATATTTCCCGATTCGCCCGTTAGAATTTCAAACGGCACCGTCATTATATTTATTCCATTTATTAAAACGTTTATACGGTACGGTGCAAGCGCAATCCCGCCTTTTTCGGTTCTATCAATAATTGAAGCATATAAATCATACTGACCCTTTTTAATTGCTTTAATTTCGGTAAGATTAAGAGTGCGGTTTCCGCCGGTTACCAAAACCGCATCCTGAATTTGCGGAGGAATTTCATCTTCGTGCGATGGAATAAGAAGCGGAAGCGGATTGATAAAGGCGTTATTTTTAGTATCAATTACTTGAAAAATCAAAGCATTTTCTTCACACCAAGCCGATGCGCCGGTCTGCCCTATTACCGATCCCATTTCAATTTTTGTTCCTTCGGCAAAAAGCATACTATCCCGTAAATTTGAATAAATTGTCTGCATTCCGTCATCATGCACAAAAATGGCAGCATCGCCGAGAGTACTCGGAAAAGTTCTAAAGTCGTCTTCTGTTTCAATAGAAATTAAATGCCTGCCGTAATTTGCAACGCGCACGGTACCGGCATCTTTTAAAATAAGCCCTTGAGAAAATTCTCTATTCGGTTCTTCGGCTTGTCCGAAAAATGAAAGAAAATTGATAATATCGGCAGGCCATGAAAGCGCATAAACCGGAATAAAATATATTACAACAAAAAAACTAAAAAAAATTATATATTTTTTCACTTTAAGCCCCTTATTTCAAATGCCGTAATCTTCGTATCGGCTCCTAAATATATTCTGTCTTTATCTTGAATTAAAAAAGCACTTTTAGCATTAAATTTTGTTTTCCCGATTACATAATCGGGGGGGCGTATTGCAGCGAGCGTACATATATTTTCTTCTTGAAACAAAATAGTTAAAAAATCTTTTTCCGGGTGTGAGCCGATACCGATAATTTTACCATATTCATTTATAAAAAATATTTTTAATTTTATACAATCGATTATTCCTATACCGTCCCCGGATTCAAAAACTGCAAATCTCCCCTTTTTATCAAATTCTGCAAAGGAGCGTTTATGAGAATCTTTTTGTAAATATTCATGGTGAATAATTTTGTAATGAGTTCCCGAAATATTTATAAGAACAACTCTTTGGTGTTCCAACCCGCAAATACAGACAGCCGTTTTTCCGTCGTCCGAAATTGCAGCTCCGGTAATTATCTGAAAATTGCTGCCGCCCGGATAAAAAGAAAAAACCGTATTGCCCGAATGGTCTATACAAACAAGTTTTCCGTCAGAGTAGCCGATTATAGTTCCGCTTGCCGAAGAATTAAATGCGGTTATTGCCGCCGTATGTGAGAAACGCCAAATGGGTTCTTTTCCGTTTCCGTATTTACAAACTGTGCTTCCGCCGGGTTCAAACAAATAAATTCGGTCTTCTTCGATATGGGTATAGCCGGCACGGTTTACGGTAAAAAGGAGTTTGCCCTCAGGTGAATAGATATTTGAAGTTTCGGCTTTTCCCGCATAACGGACCCATGCAGAAGCGGAAGCACTTATTCTATCCTTAAAAATTTCGGTACGTAAAATTGTTCCGTCTTCAGAAAAAAAACCGAACCTGCCCCGTACCGTATTGTGCATATTATTTAAAATTCCTGACGTATTGTTTTTCAACACAAATAAAAAAGGCTCTTTACCCGAAAAATCCTTTTCTTCTATCTTTTCGATAACTTCATCAGTGTTGTTATCGGCGGAATCTTTTTCGGGCAAATTTACATCGGTAGTCCAAAGCGGTATAAAATGAACCTCCTGCTTAAGCCGTATTGCAGCAATAAACGTATAAAGAATGATAAAAACAGCTGCTGCAATAAAAATAAATTGAGTCTTACCTTTACATAACATACGGACAATGATATACTCTTTCTATGGAAATTTCAAGACAATTATATGATTTATTTGAAGCAGCCCTTTCGGCGGCAACAAAGGCTTATGCTCCATATTCAAATTTTAGAGTCGGAGCAGCCCTTTTATTGGAAGACGGTTCCGTAATAACCGGCGTAAATATTGAAAACAGATCTTACGGTCTTACAAACTGTGCCGAACGGACTGCAATTTTTAAAGCAGTTTCTGAGGGAAAAACCAATTTTAAAGCATTGGCAATAGCAACTCCCGACGCCGATTATCCGGTAAGCCCCTGCGGTGCCTGCCGTCAAGTTATTTCAGAATTTATGAAAGGAGACGTACCGATAGTTTTCGGCTCCTGTAAAACTAATTTGATATTAACGGATGTAAAAGGAATTTATCCGTTTGATGCCCTGCATGAGCTAAAAAAATAAAAAGGCGGTCTTTTACAGCGGTAAATACCGGTTTAGGGCAAAATAGCTGATGTGTAAAAAGCCTTTTTATGACCCGTAGACGATTCGAACGTCCGACCTGCTGCTTAGGAGGCAGCCGCTCTATCCAACTGAGCTAACGGATCAAACAACACTGTTATCTTATATAAAAGGGAGAAAAAATTCAAGCCGGTAATCAACAACCCCGACGCAGAGTGTTGACGAGGAACGGCGGGTATTAAACCCGCCACGCTAATAAAAGCTGATATAAGCGGTTTTAAGATTGTATCAAATCCCCCCTAATTTCCGCAAAGAATTTTTTTCAGCGTATCCGTAAAGCGGACGGCAGCTGAAACCCTTTCGATTATACAGTTGCTCCCTCTTGTTTTTTAAAATAAGATTTTCAAGGTTTCCTCTCTGCATAATTACCGTATTTTTATGCAACTACCGAGGCTTCTTCAATAAGTTCCCTGATGTAACCGGTTCTGATACATAAATCGAAAAGGTCTTTGCCGATAAAGTCTTCACTGATTTTTTGATAACCGTCTTTATCCATACAAATACGTAAAATATATCCCGACTCGCTTTCTTTTAAAATTGTGCAGTAAGAAGAATCTCCCTGGTTGCTCTTTATCGAATATAATTTCATTATAATTCCTCCGTAAATGGTGTTATTTATATTTTCGGTGTACAAAAAAATAGCTTTAGGATATAATGAATTTATGTACACCGACGCACATGTTCATATTTTAGATACACTTGAAGAAATCGAAAATAACGATGCTGCCGAACTGATAAATTGCAAAACCGGACTTTTAGATAAAGAAATATTTTTTTGTGCTTCAGCCGATGTTTCCGAGCGGTTTAAAACGCAAGAAAAAATTTGCAGTGCCGATACATCATCTTTTATTCTTTCATTCGGAATACACCCGCAAAACCCTATTACAACCGAAATTCCTTTTTTGGAAAAATTGATTGCCGAAAAAAGAATAAAAGCAATAGGCGAATGCGGGTTTGATCTTTTTAATGAAGCCTATAGAAAGAATTCCTCTGCCCAAAAAAAGGTGTGGGACATTCAGGTAAGGTTTGCACAAAAGGCGGGGCTTCCGCTTATAATTCATTGCAGAAAAGCACTTCATCTTATTTTTGCAGATACGGAAAAATTAAAAAAAATTCCGGCGGTTATTTTTCATGGCTGGTCCGGTTCGGTAATTGAAGCAAATTCTTTTTTAAGAAAAGGAGTAAATGCATATTTTAATATCGGCAAAGGGCTTTTACGGGGACAAAGAGCTCAAATAGAAGCGTGTAAAAATATGGATTTTTCCCGCTTGCTGACCGAGACCGATGCCCCTTATATGACGTTAAAAGGCGAAGACTATTCTATGCCGGCTGATATAAAAGCTGTTGTCAAAAGAGCTGCCGAAATCAGATTAGGATGCGGCAGCTCCATTCAAGAAAATAAGAATATTACAGAAGAATTTAAACTGCATATCTTCGATAATTTTAAACGAGCCTTTAATTTGTGCAATACAGCAAAGTCTTCTCTTGATTTTGTTCGAGCATAATTTATTTTTCTTGGCTGCTTAATTTTAAATCTCTAATAGTCATTTGAGGTGTTACGGTTCCGTTAAAAATATTCCTCGAAATATGAAAGACAGCGTCTACATAATCTCCGACTTTAAATTCGCTGTTTAATTTTGTTTCCGCTTTCCAATAAAGCGCATTCCATTTGTATTTGCCGCAATCCAGTGTAAGCCTCAGATGCAGCGGCTCGGTTTTTCCAATAACTATTGCACTTATCAATTTAAGTTTTTTTGCACAAAAAGTAAGTTGGGGGAACCCTGAACCGTAAGGCTCGAATTTGTCTATCACTTTAAGAATATCGGGTGTTAAATATTCGTAGGGAAGTTCCGCATCAATATTTATGGTTTCTTCTTCACCGTCTGCGTCAAATTGCATAACGCGGCAAAATTTTTTTAATTCTTCCAAAAACTGAGGCAGTTTTTTTTGCTCGATGCCGAAACCTGCGGCAAAATCATGTCCGCCGTAATCCAAAAAGAATTCACTGTATGGTTCTAAAATATCCAATAAATGTATGCCGCATGCTGAACGCATTGATGCTACAGCTGTTCCGTCCGGCATAAGACAAACGGCAATAGCAGGCACGTTAAAATATTCTGCAAGCCTGCCTGAAAGGATGCCCGTTATTCCTCTGTGAAATTTATCGCTTACGGCAACTACCAGTTTCTCATTATATTCGCTTAAACTTTCCCGCGCTATAGGAATTGCAGTTTCCCAGCCTTCGGTACCAAGCTGCTTCCTCTCTTCGTTCATTTTAAGAATTTCCCGTACTTTTTGTGTACGCTCTTGCGGAGTTTGCGCAAGTAAAAGCTCTATTGCCGTTTCGGGACGGCCCATTCTGCCGGCAGCATTTATAAGCGGTGAAATATTCCATGCAATACTTTCCGTCCCGATGGGAGTGCCTAAAAGTTTTTGACTTGCAAGCAAATCGGAAAGCCCCAAACGCGGACTTTTATTCATTTCTTTAAGCCCGTTTCTGACAATAATTCTGTTTTCACCGGTAAGATCCATTAAATCTGCAAGGGTAGAAAGTGCCACCAATTGAATTTCGGAAGAAACTCTGCTTCCATAAAAATTATTTTTTTGCTGAATAAATGTTATAAAGATGTTTATAAAGGTCTCAAGTTCATCGGGAGCTTCTTGCGAATATTTCCCGATTGTAGAAAATTCTTTTAACCGCAGTAAACTCATCTCTGCCATTTTTGGAAATTGCTTGGCTACTTCATTTTTAAAATCGAAAAAATTAAATTCCACCCCATTTCCGAAAATCTTTTTAAGCTGATTTTTTTGTAAAGGAGCGTCCCAGACAAAAATCTGCTGACCTGACAAAAAAGAACCGAGCCTCGTTTCCGAAAAAGATAACATACCGGGAACAACAGTTTCCGTTATTTTTCCGGCTTGAACCATATTTATCAGTTTTACGGCTTCTATGGTGTAGGCATCATTTGCAGGAACCACATTTAAAAAGCAAATCGGCTGCTTATAAAAAGACTGCATTCCAAAACGTACTGCCGTTATTAATTTCCACGCCGTTGAACAGCCCGTTAAATGCCCATGCGGATAACCGCAGGCATCAACTCTAGAATTTATTATAACAGCCGCATCGGGTAATTTTTCTTGGGGTTTATGATGATCGACAATTATAACATCAATGCCGAACTTATTTGCCGCTTCAATTTCTTTAAAATTTGAAATGCCGCAGTCAACCGTAATTATAAGGGTACCGCCGTTTGCCGCATGTTTTTCGACGGCATCAACGGAAAGTCCGTAAGTGTCATCTCCTGTAGGAATCTGCCAAGAAGAATCAATGCCCCACTCCTTTAGAGCTTCGTATAAAAGGGTCGTGCTCGTTATTCCATCAACATCTCTATCGCCGAAAATTAAAACTTTCTCGCCTTCTTCTTTTGCGTCTAAAATTCTGTCAACAGCGTCTTCCATATTTTTAAATAAAAACGGACTGTATAAATAACGCATATCGTCTTCAAGACAAAATAAAATATCCTTGCCGTCAATAATCCCGCGCCGTACTAAAATTGCCGCCGTTAAAGAATCGCAGCCATATTTTTTTTTAATTCCGTTTACAAGCTCCCGCCCTATTTCTTTTTTTTGCCAATTCATTTTTTAACCCCGCACAATAATTTTAAAAACGAGGTATTGATTTTTAATAATCTTAATTGAATCCATATAATTCCCCTACCGATATTTTCCGCGTTTAATACTAGCGGTATAGCGAAGAAAAGTCAATAGGAAATAGGAAATGAAAAACCATGTAAAACACAAGACAAAAGTTGCTCTGCACAATGAATTCCTCTACTTGACTAAACCTGTTTTTTTTGCTAATATAAAAAATAACTCCGTCCCGCAGAAAATGCGGGACCAGAAATGTGTCCATAGGAGGGAACATGCGAAAATATGAACTTATGACGGTTTTTCCGGTTGAAGAAGACGCTTTTAAACCGGGAATGGATGCCCTGCACAATCTTCTTAAAGAATTCGATGTAGAAATTATTTCCGAAGAGCCTTACGGCGACAAAGATCTTGCGTATCAAATCAAACGCAAATCAAAGGGGCGATATACGCTTTTTAACATCAATGCCGATCCTTCACGAATGCTTGAATTGGATAAGCGTTTTAAACTAATTGCTCAACTGTTGACGTATCTCTTTGTTCGAGTTGAGGAATAGAGGGTATTTCTATGGCAGATATAAATCATGTAGTATTGGTCGGACGTTTGACGCGTGATGCCGAACTTAGATATACATCGTCCGGTATTGCAGTTTGTAATTTTGCTGTAGCCGTAAACAGACGAAAAAAAACCGGTGATGAGTGGAGTGAAGAAACCAGCTTTTTTGATGTTGTCCTTTGGGGCAGACAAGGTGAAACCTTAAATCAATACCTTGTAAAAGGAAAGCAAGTGGCGATAGACGGTGAATTACGGCAAAACCGCTGGGAACAAGACGGTCAAACAAGAAGCCGTATAGAAATCATCGCCAATAATCTTCAACTCTTAGGCGGCGGACAGGGGCAAAGCAGTCAGAATCAACAGGGTTCGCACCAGCGGCAAGGCGGGAACGCAGGCGGCTATTCCGGCGGTAATCAACAATATCAAAACGGTTCGGGAAATCCGTCGGCATACCAAAAACGGCAGGATGCCCCGCCCTATAATGACGACTATGTACCCGATACCGGTAATTCGGATTTAGATAATATTCCATTTTAAGGAGAAAAAAATGTCAGACGAAACAATGAATGATGTAGATGTAGAAGCCAACATGCAGGAAAATATCCGCGAGGGCGAAGACAAACGAAGAAGCAGAACTTTTTATAGAAAAAAAGTTTGCAGGTTTTGCACGCAAAAATTAAAAATTGATTATAAAGATCCTGATAGTCTTAGAAGATTTATAACCGAGCGAGGAAAAATTCTTCCAAGAAGAATTACCGGCACTTGTGCAAAACACCAAAGAAAACTTGCACTTGAAATTAAACGGGCAAGAGCTTTGGCATTATTACCATACGTTATTAACGAATAACAAAATTGAAAATGCGGCTTTTTGTTTTATAAAGCACGTATTTTATCCAAACCCCTCACCAACTCCTGGCGAGGGTGATATTTTTTAAGGAGCTTGAAAATGAAAGTCATTTTAAATGAAGATGTAAAATATCTCGGCGAAGAAGGGGATATTAAAAACGTAGCAAAGGGTTATGCCCGCAACTATCTTTTCCCAAGAAATTTAGCTGTTCCGTGCAACGATTTTACACTTGCACATTTTGAATCTCGAAAAGAAGAAATTGAAGCGAAAAAGGCTGCAAAACGCCGGGATGCTGCAGGGCTTAAAGAACGGCTTGAGGCTCTTGCAATTAAGATTATTATGCCTGCCGGACCTAACGGTAAACTTTATGGTGCAGTTACAACGCAGACCCTTGCAGAAGAGCTTAATAAACTTGAATTCGATATTGAACGAAAGCGAATTGAAATAGCCGGACAAACCGTTAAGAGTACGGGACATCACAAAGCTGTAATAAAACTTTACGAAAATACTTCCGCTGAGATTTCTTTTACGGTTGAGGCTCAGATTATTGAAGAAAAACAACAGCCGTCCGATAAAAAGCCGAGACGGAACCGCAAAGACGCAGAAGAAAGCGTTTCGGAAAAACCTGCTGAAAATGAACAAGCTGAAGCCGCTGCTGACAGCTTAGGGCAGGAGTCTGCCGAATAGATTTTATCTTAAAAGCGGGTTTTAAAACCCGCTTTTTATTTTATCTAAAAATATGAATAATAACGGCAATTCTTACAAGCTCAAAAAAGAATATAAACAATTTACTATCAGATTTTTAGACCGTTCCATTAGATTTTTGACATATTCGGTTATTTCATTAACCGTACTGTATTTTTTGAGTGCCGTACAAGACTTTTTAGATTCCAATTTATTTATAATTTTAAATGTATCGATAACCTTTTGTATTTTGCTTGCGCTATTCTCGCTTGCCGCAATTTTGGTTAAAGCCTTTTATATAATTTTTCATAAAGAAAAAAAATACATATTCCGGTTTATTATAAATGTAATTTCATTTCTTGTTGGAATTATTTTAGCAATAGTATTTTCATTTTTAATTATTATTGCAAAAGGGAATATCTATTAGTGCTTACTTTTCTTTTTTCAAAAAAAAATGTATAATTTTATCCCTTATGAAAAGATTTTCTAAATTTTTATTTATATTTATTTATTTTTTTATTTTATTCGTATGTATAAATTCATGTAACGGAAAAAAAGAAGTTCAAGAACCTGTACGCGAAAAAATAAAACCGCACAGGATAATAAAGAATAAAATTTTAGTTATTTTGGGCAAAGATTATTATGAACGCTTAGGAATTCTAAGGTATCTTAATGAAAACTACGGTTCCGGCAGTGAGGATGCCCCAGTGCAAATTCTTCCATATTCGGAGATGACTGCTTCTTCAAAATATCCCCGCTTTAAATTGATAAGCGAAAAAATTGATGAATATAAAAGTACAATCGTCATTTCTATCGGTATTCCTGAAGGCGGCGGACGTTATTTAATTCAGATTGCAGAAAATAACCCCGAACTGGCAATTATTACGTTATTACCCATGGAAGAGCTTTTGCCATTGGAAGCCGCATCGGATATTGTTGTCGATTTTAAAATTCCTACGGCTTTATCGGCACAAGAAGAAAGTTTTGTAATCGGCGATGATGAAGTTATGCTTTTGCTTACGGCTTCAGTTTTTGCAGGAGAAGATATAAATGCAAAAAAAAAGAAGCTAAAAAATTCGCCGCTTGAAGAATTTAGAGAAGCCCTTTTTACAGCGCAAAAAGTTATAGGAAAATCGATATTTAATAATCATTATTCGATAAAGCCTTTTATCGATTCCGAAACAGGGATTCCTTCACATAAGTATTTACTTATTTGTAAAGGCGATGAGAAAGCTGCCGATGCAAATGCAGAAACGGGGGAACTTGAAAATAATACAGACGCTAACAATGAAAACGGCGATATTACAAATCCCGATGATTTGGAAGGAGGTGCCTGATGAATAAATTGGAATACATAAAACAAGGTGTTATCGGTGATAAGGTTTCATTAAATAAATTAAGTTTTGCTGAAACGGCAAATTTAATTTTAGTATCGGACACGCATGGCGATTATACTTCTCTGATACGCATTTTTAATCAATACGGGAAGAATTCGGACGCAGTTTTATTTTCAGGAGATGGATTAAACGATTTTCTATATATCATAAATGAGGCATTAAGCAATAAAGAATTTCAAACGTGTTTACCGCCCATCCTGTTTTATGTTTTAGGAAATTCAGATATTATGCGCACGCCCATAACTTTAAAAAAAGCCGGCGCAACATTTTCTTATGAAGAAATGACCGAAGTTGTACTAAAATTCCCCGAGAATCTTTTTATCACTATATGCGGAATAAAAATATTGCTTACGCACGGGCATAATTTTTTTGTAGAATATAATTTGTATGACCTTATGAATTTTGCAAAAAAGAATGAGTGCTCCATCGCAGTTTATGGGCATACGCATTTTCCGTTTAACGAAAAAATAGGAAATATCCGTTTAATAAATCCGGGCTCGACAAAAAGTCCCAGACGCGGGGCAAATAAAAGTTTTGCAATTTTAAGTCTTCAAAAGAACGGCGAAAGCGAATTGAATTTTGTCGGATTATAAAATTAAACATCCAATTATTTATATCGGGTTCTTATTTTTTATTTTGGTGCAGTTGCCGTGTCAAGCCGATACATATTCTCATATAAATCTAACCGCAAAAAAGCGGCACCGTACGTAAAAATCTAACCAAAATATAATAAGCCCAAGGCGGGATAGGTTGGTGCCTTTCTGCACCGCTTATTGTTAATAAGGAAAATTTTATTCCCCTATAGTTTTATTTTCTCATGTAGGATTTTGCGGGCTATTAACCGGAAGCTGTAGTTATTCACCACACAGCAAGCATGAGCGATAAACAATGGGTGACGATAATTTCACATCCATATATATTATAGTATATACGGATGTGCTAATATGGCTTGTGCAAAAGTATTCACAAGTAGAAATAGTTATGCTGTAAGAATACCTAAAAAATTTCATATTGATTTTTCTGAATTATTCATCAAAAAAAATTGCTTCATCAATAATTTTAACACCAAAAGAAAGCAATCGGGAAAATCTTGAAAGAAGTCTTTCTGAGTTTTCTAGTGATTTCATGTCAGTAAGGAAGAAATCAACCTGCAATGCAAGAAAAGTAGAAAACCGGACAAAATCAACATATCCCGGCGCATAGCGTACGTTGCGCGGCAACAGGCTATTAAACCCTCCGCACGAATAAATATATTTGAATCAGAGGCATAAAATGGCAAGGACAATTACTGTTCGTATAGATGACAGTACGTATGACATTTTCAAACTGGCTGCTGATGGGCAGAAAAGAACAATCTCTAATTATCTAGAATATGCAACGCTCAATTACACTATGAATGAGACGATTGTCGATGATGTAGAAATGAATGAAATACTCAAATATGAGGAAGATATTAAAAAAGGTTTATCTGATATTTCAGCTGGCACGTATCGAATAATTGACTAAGTATCGAATAGCAGAAACCGAAACATTTGAGAAAAAGCTAAAATCTGCAAAATATAAATCTTTATACAAAAAAGTTACGGAATATGTATCCGATAGTTGTGCTGCTAGCCTGTTTATTGGCAGTGTCAGTGGTAGTTGGATTTGCAAGCTGTGGAGTAAAAGAAACAGTCTGTGTTCAATGTCAGGGAACTGGAAAATGCTCAAGCTGCAATGGATCTGGACAAGCTTACAATAATCATACTTATGGTACGTGCCAATTTCTATATAATCTTGTAGTACAATGCTTTATATAAAAATTAATCAAATTTATCTGAAATTACCCATTTTCAAAAATATGATCGTTTCATACTCATAGAAAGAATCTGAAATTTATGGTATATTAATAGAAAACAGGAGAAATATGGTGTTATACAGTAGTCTTGAAAAGAAATTAAAGTTACTTCCGCAAACAGCACTTGAAGAAATTTCGTCTTATGTGGATTATATTCTCTTTAAATTTACCACATTAGAAAAAAATGCTTCATCACAAAGTCAAAAAAAAGGCTTCGGCTGCTTAAAAGATATTCCTTGTAAAATGTCTCCTGATTTTGACGAACCAATTGAAGAATTTGCGGAGTATATGTAATGTATTTATTGGATACTCATGCAATAATTTGGTATGTGATAGGAAGTACTGAGCTTTCTGCAACTGTAAGAAATTTGATGGAAACAAAAAGATGCTTTTTTAGTTTTGTATCATTATGGGAAATTGCGATAAAACAAGCAAAAGGAACCCTTGATTTTGAAATTAATGTTTCTCAATTAAAAACTGTTCTAGAGAATGAAGAATTTACTTATCTTCATCCAACGGAATATGACGCGGAAAGAATAAAAAAGTTACCTGATATTCATAGAGATCCATTCGATAGACTGCTTATTGCACAAGCTATGGAAAATAATCTAACTATACTAACAAAAGATTTAAAAATTCCTTTGTATGAAGTAAAGACTATTTGGTAAAATAAATAAAACCTAACACGCGCTTCAACCTGACATTACTCTTACGACAATGCAGGTTAAACGAATGTCAGGAAGACGCTTCACTGGGTGCTTGGAGGAAAAATGTTATTTGTATTTGATTTAGATGGAACTTTATTAAATTCTAAAAAAGAAATAT
>CALINC010000004.1 GCA_938045195.1 uncultured Treponema sp. | reverse complement strand
CAAAGTAGAATAACGACTTTCGTAGCCGAAGCACAATCAGTACAACTGATGTTTGAAATTATAAGGCAAATGGAAGAAAGTGTCAAGATAATAGAAAAACAACTTACAGAATTGACAAAGGATGATCAAATGGTAAATCGTCTTTTGAGTATACGAGGTTGCGGAAAGATAACGGCATGGACTATAAGAGCCTATACTGAGGATATGGGAAGGTTTGCAAGTGCAAAAAAATATGCAGCCTTTTGCGGACTTGTTCCATGGGTGTCTGATTCTAATGAAAGTATTAGGCGTGAAAAAATTACAAAGCGAGGCCCGCAAGAATTAAGAGTCAGCTTTGTGCAATTGGTAATGGGAGTCAGACGTTGCAAAGATACAGCCGATTGGAGGTTAATGCAGCGTTATGAATATATGAAAACACATAAGGGCAGCGGAAAGTCAATCATAGCCGCTTGAGAGGAAGTTGGCAGAGATTGTATGGGCAATGCTCAACAATAAAGAAGATTTTGACTGTGAAAAGATGAAAGGAACATACAACCGTATGAATCTTGCAGTTTAATTTTTATCTGCCATCTATTTTAATTTTTTTTAAGAAAGTCGATTTTGTTTGTTGACTTTTTTATAGGAGTTTTTATGAAATCTATGTTTAAAATTATGGCGGTTTCAGTTGTATTAATGCTTGCAGCACTTAATTTAAGCGCAATGGGTGCAAAGGAAATCCCCAATAATGGAAAGAAAAATGTTGCAGTAACCTTTGATGCAATAGCAGAGCTTACAAAAGCCGTTGCAAACGGAAATGTGAATGTTATAACTATTATTCCGCAAGGAATGGAACCTCATGATTTTGAACCGAAACCGAAAGACCTCGGATTTTTGGCTAATGCGGATGCTCTTGTCTATAACGGACTTGAAATGGAATTTTGGCTTGACGATGCCTTGTCAGCTGTAAATAACGCTAAGTTAATAAAAATAGAAGCTGCAGCGGGCATTTCTCCTATTAGAGCCGAACATCATCATAAAGGCGAAGCTTGCCCTATATGCGGCGAAGTTCATGAGGAAGACCATGAGGCACATACCGGATGTTGCCATCATGGTGAGTTTGACCCGCATGTTTGGTTAAGCCCGTCTTCTGCAAAAATTATGATACGGAATATCGAAAAAGGCTTAAGTAAGGCTGACCCCGAACATACAGCTCTTTATAAAAAAAATGCAGATAAATATATTGCGGAATTTGATGCTCTTTTGAATGAGTATACAGCCAAATTTACTTCCATCAAAAATAAGCATTTTGTAACAGGGCATGCGGCATTTGCATATTTATGCAGAGATTTTAATTTGGAACAACATGCCGTAACGGGTGTTTTTGCAGAGGGAGAACCCAACGCAAAAGAATTGGCGGAACTTGTCGAATACTGTAAACAAAATAATATAAAAGTTATTTTTGCAGAAAGGCAGGCAAGTGCGGAAATTTCCAAAACGCTGGCAAAAGAAGTAGGCGCAAAAGTTGAAAAAATTTATACAATGGAAAGTGCTGAGGACAATATGTCATACTTTGAAAGAATGAAATATAATTTGAAAAACATTTACGAAAATCTTAAATAAGTGTTTCACTATTTATGGAGTGATATGATGAATAATTATTTTAAAAATATTTTTCGCATAAAAAGCACATTGATTTTATTACTGCTTTCGGTATTTTGTTTGTTTCTATCGGTTTGCCGTATATTCATTGCAGAAAATAAATTCTTGCTCTTTTTAATCTGGAATTTATTCTTGGCATTTATACCTTGGTTTATCTCTTCAATCTTATTTCTTTTAAGAAAATGTAAAAAAAGCGTATTTTTTATTTTAAGCGTTATTTGGCTTGTATTTTTTCCGAATTCACTGTATATCGTAACGGACTTTATACACTTAAAAACAGCGGCTTCAACAATGCGTTGGTACGATCTAATTTTACTGTTCGCTTATAGCTTCGCAGGTCTTTACTATGGTTTTGTCAGTTTGGATTTTATGGAAACAAAGATACAAACCGTATTCAATATAAAATATCCGCAAATTTTTTCAGTATTTGTAATTTATCTTTCGGCATTCGGAATTTATCTTGGAAGATTTTTACGCTGGAACTCTTGGGATTTACTGACAAATTTATCACAAGTACTTACCGATTTATTTTTACCGATAAAAAAGCCTTTTATTCATGCAAGGACATGGGTTTTTATAATTTTACTTGGAACGCTTTTTAATCTTTTATATGCTTCATATAAAACTTTTCAAAAACAAAATTAAGCTAAATTTAAAAAATAAATAAGGAGAAATCCGCCATACTATTCTGCTGCACTTTTGCCCGGTGAAGTTGAAAAAGTACATACACTCGGTTAAACCGAACGTTCTACCAGCATATACAAAAGGGCGTTTATAATCGAAGCGGCAACATTGCTTCCTCCCTTTGTTCCTATTGTGGAAATTTGGGGAATATCCGTTTGACGTAAAGCCTCTTTTGATTCTGCAGCTCCGACGAAGCCGACGGGTACGCCTATTACAAAGGCAGGGGTTACTTTTTTTCCCTCATAAAGTTCTAAAAGTCTGAATAATGCCGTCGGAGCATTTCCAATGACAAAAGCAGATGCCCCGCTTATTACGGCTGCATCGACTGCAGCGGAAGATCTCGTTGTTCCTTTCTCTTTTGCTGCAACTGCGGTTTTTTCATCATCAATTAAACACAAAAGCCGATTATCAGTTTTTGCCAGAGCCGGTTTATTGATGCCGGTAAAGACCATTTTGGTATCCGTAAAAATTGTAACACCGTTTTGTAATACCTGCTTTGCCGTCCGCACAAAATCATTTTTAAAAGCAATAATGTTCCGGTAATCAATATCTCCCGTAGTATGAATCATTCTCTTCACAATAATTTTCTCTTCACCGAAAAACGGCACACTGCTCATAATTTCTTCTATTATGTTCATACTTTTTGTTTCAATTTCCATAGGTTTCTTTATATACATAATCACCTCGTTGTAAATAATTCTTAAGCATCCCCTAAAATCTTGTAGGATTTGCTTCGCATCCTTCTTAATAGAGATACATCATCAGCTCTTTGTAAGGTGTAAATCTTTTTCAGGGCATCTCTAAAAACCTCACTTTTTACAGATGCCCTTCAATAAATACACGTTTTATATCAACCGCTTTTTTATCTTCAAGGTTTACTTCGGCAATTATTCCGCAAAAGATAATGGAGTCAGCCGTATTCATTTCGGCTTTATGCGGAACTTGGGTTTTTGCTCTGAGAATTGCAGCTTCATAATTTCCGCCTATTACCGAATTTTTTGACCCGATCATTCCTGCGTCGGTAATGTATGCGGTCCCTTTCGGCAGGATTCGTTCGTCGGCAGTTTGCGTGTGCGTATGTGTTCCGGCAAATACTGAAATTCTTCCGTCTGCATAAAATCCCATAGCTTCTTTTTCCGAAGTTGATTCTGCATGAAAATCTAAAATATATATCGAATTTTTCAAATTGGAAACTGAAAGCACATTTTGGCTGCCGGAAAGAATTGCATCTAAAGTTTTAAAGGGGCAGTCTATCGGTTTCATATTTTCCCGCCCCTGTAAATTGATTACAATATAATTTACTCCGTTTTTTTCTATCCGCACTACGCCTGAGCCGAGAGCCTGCGGAAAATTATGAGGACGTAATATTCTTTTATCTCTCCCAAAATTATTTCTCACATCAAACCGCTCTAAAGTGTGATTTCCCCCTGTAATAACATCGACACCGGTTTGAAAAAAAATATCAGCTTCATCATCTTTTATTCCTATCCCGTTAGCAGTATTTTCTCCGTTTACTATGCAAAAATCTATATATTCGTTTTTTAAAAGTTTCGGTAATTGCATTTGCAGCGTTTCAAGGCCTGCTTTTCCGCAAACATCCCCGCCCATAAAAATCTTCACGCTGTGTTTAAATTGTGTCATGTCTAACATTTTAATATAAGATTGAAAAAAAATCAATCTATATGCAATTCAGGAGGTAATTTAAATATGCGCATGTTATTTTACATCGCTTTTAATATACGCCGCACTGTTTCTTCTTCATCATAAGGAATTGTTTTATCTTTATAAATAATTGAATTCTCGTGGCCTTTTCCCAAAAGTAAAACCGCATCATTTTTTTTTGCAATGGAACATGCTTTTTTTATTGCGCAATATCTATCGGGAATTATAAAAAGTTCTTCATTTCGTTTTTTATTTTTTATACCCGCTGCAATCATTTCTAACAGTTCTTCGGGATCTTCTCCACGCGGGTCTTCGTCTGCAAGAATAATTATGTCGGCATACTCAGAAGCAATTCTTCCTTGTTCGGGGCGTTTTTGTAAATCTCTCTCACCTCCTGAACCGAATACACAAATGAGTTTTCCTCCGCTTTGTTTTATTCTCTGTTGAAGCGCAGGAAAAATCGTCATAAACGACGACGGAGTGTGAGCATAATCTATAATAACTTCAAAATTTTGCCCCTCGTCTATTCTTGACATTCTTCCTTTAACGGGTTTTATTTTCGGTAAATGCGTAAGAATGTTTTTTAAAGGTATGCCGGTAATTTTATTTACTGTTATTACGGCTGCCAAAATATTTTTTACATTAAAAAGACCTACCAATTTGAGCGATGCGGAATATTCGGTTTCATTTCCGTTTTGAAATTCCAAAATAGTAAAATCAATTCCGCCTGAATGTTCCGAAATATTTTTTGCAAAAAGCCCTACCCTTTTTTTTACTGCATTCAAATTATTTTTATCGGTGCTGAAAAGATAAACCGGCTGTTTTGTTGCATTGATGAAATAGTCTGCAAAAGGGTCGTCATAATTTACAATACCGAAAATGGGAATTTTACCGATTTTTTTTTGCGGACGGATAATATTAAGTGAACGGAATAAAGCCGCCTTATCAAAGCGGTATTGTTCAAGCGTACCGTGAAATTCCAAATGTTCTTGCGTTACATTCATAAAAACGCCTGCGTCAAAGAGAACGTCTGCAAGGCGCGACGTTTTAGATGAAAGCCCGTGAGACGATGCTTCCACAACTGCATATTTACAACCTGCGTTGCGCATTAGGGCAAGTCTCTCCTGTACCACATTGGATTCAGGCGTAGTCTGGTGTTCCGGATTCGGAATAACATCTCCGCCTGTGGAATATTCAACCGTAGAAAAAAAACCCGCTTTTTCGCCGCAATAATTTAAAAGCTGAAAAATAAATGAAACGGTACTGCTTTTTCCTTCGGTACCGGTAACTCCGATAATACCCAAATCTGCCGATGGGTTTTCAAAAAAAACAGCAGACACTTTTGACATTGCCCTTCGTATATTTTCAACTTGAATATAGCAAACACCGTTTTTAAATTCACTCCAATCGCTTTCATAAAAAACGGCAGAGGCTCCGTTTTTAATTGCAGCATTTATAAATTGTTTACCGTTAGTGTGAATGCCGGGCAGCGCAAAAAAAGCTGAAGATTTTTTCACCTTGCGGGAATCATATTCAATGGAAGAAATTTCAGTCTGTATATCGCCGTTCACCTTTACCGGCTGAATGCTTTCGATACAAGCAGCTATAGTTTTCGTATATTTCATTACATTACTATAGCACTTTTTTGCAGAAATAAAAAGATGAAAGCAAAAAAACCTGAAAGCAATACTTTTATGTTTCTTGCAGGTTCTTTACTTTTTTATAATAGTCCTTTGCATAGCGGTACATCTTTAAGCCGTAATCGCCGAAGTGCAGCCCTAACGCTTGTTTGTAGCTTGTCCACAATGCCCATAAAAAACCGGCCAAAGCAACATAAGTGTATATTCTCAGCCTTTCGTTTTTTGTCGGTTCCCGTTCAAAATAAAGGTTCATCAAGTTTTCAAGTTCATCGTTTTCATAATAGGCATAAATTGCAAACATTGCCACATCAGCAAGAGGGTCGCACATTCCTGCATATTCCCAATCTATTAAATACACTTCATCTTTATGTATTAAAAGATTATCGGGTACTAAATCAATGTGAGTTAAGGCAAAATCTTTTTCGACTGTTTTTAAATTATCCAAGAGTTTCTGCATTTTTACACGCACTTCGGCATAATCATTATAAAGAATTCCGTTTTTCTCCTTTGTAATTTTTTCGTAATAATTTATCCGCTCTTCAAAATTGAATTCATGTTCCACTTTTACGCCGGAAGAATGAAGAAGCCGCGCTGCTTTCATGCACAGTTTTAAGTCGTGCAAATTACGGGCATCGGCATTGTGAGTGCCTTCCATAAACTTTGTAATTTTTACACCGCGTTCAGGATCAAAATAAATAATTTTATCGCTTAATTTTAAAGGAGCAATAGCCTGATAAACGGCATATTCTTGTTTGCGGTTAATAAGCACACCGGTACCCTCTCCCGGAATTCTAAAGATATAATTTTCGCCTTCAAACTGAAATATAAAAGACTTATTCGTCATTCCGAAATGAAGCGGTTTTAAATTTGTAATAGCATATTCCGGTTTTTTAAAAATCGAAGCAATTAATTCCAGCCATGTATCATGCGAAGAAATAAGATAAGAAGAATCAAAGAGGCGTATCTCATCAAGAGATTCAAACTCATAAACTTGACGGGCAGGTTGTTTATTTGCAAACATCGTAAGTGCTTTTATATTCCGTATATAAACATCTTCCCAATACCAATCGTCGGTTTCTTCGGAATTATATGCATCCTCAATCATCGGAACAAATCGGGCAGAAAATTCTTTTGAAAAATACACAGGACCGTACATAACCCAACCGTCTTTTCCGCCGACTTTGACATTTAAGATTTTATCGTGCAAACCGGTACGCAAAATCCATTCTTTTGTTTTTCCCGAAACTTTAACGGCAGAATACCACGAATCGTATTCATGCGAGTGGTACATATTTTCCCGAAGCCAATTATCGCTTGACAATATATACGTGTTTTTTAAATATTCTCTTACATGATACAGGGTCGAAAGATTATTTTTAGATTCAAAGTCAGGATTATAAACTAATTTTACGCCGTATTTATCTATTAAGTATTCAAACGTATCTTTTAAATATCCGACAACAACAATTATATCGTTAATACCGGCTTCTTTAAGCTGCACTATTTGCCGCTCAATAAGCCGCTCACCGAAAACTTCAAGCAAACCTTTCGGTGTTGCATAAGTAAGCGGAACAAAACGCGAACCGAAACCGGCAGCCATAATAATTGCGTTATCAACTTTACATTCACGATAAAGCGCAAGGGCTTTTTCCGTCAGCTTTTTTTTACCGAAAGCGGGTACGCCTTCCGTAGCTAAAAGTCCTAAACGTTCCATATCAAAGAGAATTTTATTCACATAAGCCGGCGATATTCTCAGCTGTTTAGAAATTTTACGCTGCGGAATATCAGGGCTGTCTTTCATTAATTGAATAATTTGAAAATGCCGTCTTTGCATAAACAAAATTATACGGATTTATCAGTTCACCGTCAAGAGCTTATACGCATAAAAGTGAACGAATTATGTTTTTTTAAAAAGTATAGCCGACGCTTAATTTTATAAAGTGGTTATCTCCGTATCTTCCCAGTTTGCCTGTTTTCTTTCCGCCGAAAAACCCTAAATCAGCATCAAGTAAAAGGGTTCCGAACTGCCAATGAACTCCCGGTGCAATCATAAAATCAGCATCTTCAATTCCCGTAACGGCAATAATTTTCCACTCCAAAGAGCCTCGAACAAGTCTTTGTGAAAGGATAAAAATAAGTCGCGTATCTGTAATTTTTGCAGTTTTTTCAATATCAAAACTATATGAGCCTTTGCCGATTTTTTTGCTGCGAAGTTTTATTGTTTCCATAGCTTGAATATTTAT
Organism: uncultured Treponema sp.; assembly: GCA_938045195.1. Lineage (GTDB taxonomy): Bacteria > Spirochaetota > Spirochaetia > Treponematales > Treponemataceae > Treponema_B. The sequence continues at coordinate 18,514 of CALINC010000004.1, read as the reverse complement.
GCTTATATTAAACGGCATTGTATAATCAAGTCCGATATTCCAAGCCAAATTCGGGTTATATATGTACGGGTTATTTCCTTCTAAGTCGGAAGTAATATTTGCAGCAAATTCGGTACGCAAATTCACAGGTCCAATGGCGGTACCATAATCAATACCGATTTGATGATACCGATTGTATACAAAAGATATTGAATCAAACATAGTCTTGAGCAATGGGGCTGCGGCTTTATAACTTTCCGTTTGTGCAATACTCATAGCTTCATTAAAATCTTTGCCTTCAGCTATAGCAGCATTAAAAGCTGCCTTGCCTTGTTCTGTAATATGATTGACATCTATAGGAGAATCGAATTTAACTGCCGGTATAGGAAAGAACCCGCAAAAATATTGCATACCTAAATCATGCGCCCCGTCAATGGTAACCGTATACCTCGCTCCGCCTTGAGAATAATTCAGTGTATTTGTTTCTATAGCCTTTAATTTTGTCAGAGCATTTTCGGATATTTGTGCGGCAGTAAAACCATCCGTTTGCAAAATTTGCATTATCTCCTGCGGTATATCCTTTAAATTGGAAGCAATGTCCATACTTTGCCACCTGCCGGAAAGAGCTGCCCTATGCGGTTCAAAAATCGGAAGATAGACAAAATCCAACTTCATTTCAAGAGGTAAATACGCCGAAAGATAAAACATAGGCTGCGGTATTTTTGTTTTTTCATTATCGAGTTCGGAAAAATCCGTATAATCATGCGGATTAAGAACGTCCAAAACACTCATCGCGTCTGCTTTACCCCAAGTCATTTTTTTTACGCCGCCGCCGAATACCGCCTGTCCTGCAATTACCTGCATATAGGCTTCACCAATCCATGAAGGAATAATAGGCTCAGCACTCATAACGGTTTTTTCAACTAAAGCAATTTGCGGAATAGTTTTATCGCTTACTACAATGCCGAAATACGCCTCAGTAAGCGGGGCCTTTGCTTCGATGTGTAAATTACCCCAAACGGGAAGACCCGGCTGATAATTTTTTAAATTCTTAAAATCCGAAAAAGAAAAATTAATCCCTGCATACAAACTGCCCCCCGCATGTATGCTAAAATTATTCTCTTGATTAGTTTCAGCCTCATCAAAATTAAAATCGTCCTGATCATCCGGCTCCTGCGGGAAAGCAAAAAAAACTGCAAATGCAAATAATACAGCCGCTAAGATATTTTTTTTCATGCAAATAATCCTCAATTTGATTGCATTATAGTGCAAAATTTGTGATTGGTCAACATTGAGATAGGTGTAATATTTAACCGCAGAAAGCGGCAAGAATTTCTAATGAGGACTGTAGAGGTGTGATACGTTGCAGCAATCTCTGCGGCAGCCATCAGTTTCTGAGCATTGCTTATTTTCCGCACTTTTGTAACGTCAGTGCAGCCGCAGCGCAGCTTCAAGCGAAAAGTGCATACAATAAAGCGAGGTTCCTTTATGCAAACTTGTCAGTGTTGCTGCCTTAGCGGTTGAAAATACCCCTTCCTTTTGCGATAATCTCCTTTAAGGTTTTGCGAGTGTCTCTGTAAGATTGATGATATATTTTACGGTTGACATAAAAGTAATTTCAATAAGGATTTGCTTTAATCGAATGCAAATGTATCAAAACGGTAAAACTCTAAAAAGAAAGAAAATGCTTTGTACTTTTGATGATTCCTTTAGGTTAAACGTATTATTTAACGAAACCATTCATGCGTAAGCCAATTTCACTGTGCATCCAATTGACACGCTTCACTTTTCTTCATATAATATCAGAATGATTGACTTAATAAAAGATATTTTAACTTCTGAACCTGCCGGTCAAACTGTTGAGGTGTACGGATGGGTTCGCACAAAACGGGAAACTAAAAATTTAGTCTTCATCGAAATTAATGACGGCTCGTGCTTTGCTTCAATTCAAGCTGCCTTTGACCGCTCAAATAATCTCGATGAAAATACGGAAAGTGTGTTGAAAAAAATAACGACAGGTGCTTCCGTTAAAGTTTCGGGCAAATTAATTCCTTCTCCTGCGCAAGGACAAACTGTTGAAGTCCAAGCCGAAAATATTAATTTGTTTGGTAATGCTCCCGTTGAAAATTATCCTTTACAAAAAAAGCATCATACTTTTGAATTTTTGCGGGAGATTGCGCATCTTCGTCCGCGTACCAATACTTTCGGAGCTGTCGCCAGAATGCGGAGCCAAATGGCTTATGCAATTCACGTATTTTTTCAAGAGCGGGGCTTTCAATATGTGCATACTCCGCTGATTACCGCTTCCGATTGCGAGGGGGCAGGTGAAATGTTTCATGTTACGGCATTTAACCTTGACGAAATTGTGAAAAAAGCGTTAAAAGAAAAATGCAGTCCCGATACGTTCAAAATTGATTATACGGAAGACTTTTTCGGTAAACCGGCAAATCTAACCGTTTCGGGGCAGCTTGAAGGCGAAACCTATGCGGCTGCTCTTTCACGCATTTATACATTCGGTCCTACATTCCGTGCTGAAAATTCAAACACAACCCGCCATTTGGCAGAGTTTTGGATGGTAGAACCCGAAATCTCGTTTTTCACGATAAAAGAAAATATGCAGCTTGCACAAGATTTTATCGTATTCCTCCTAAAATGGGCTTTGGAAAAATGCGGCGAGGATTTGCAATTCTTTGATTCAAGGATAAAGAATGGGCTTATTGATATGATAAAACATGTGGTCAGTACGCCTTTTACGCACATTACATATACGGAAGCTGTCGCAGAGTTGGAAAAACACAAAGATAGGTTTGAGTTTAACCCTTATTGGGGCTGCGACTTGCAAAGCGAACATGAGCGTTTTTTAACGGAGGAAGTGTTTAAGGGGCCGGTTATTGTTACGGATTATCCGAAAGAAATAAAATCGTTTTATATGAAATTAAACGATGACGGAAAAACCGTGCGTGCAATGGATGTCCTTGTTCCGGGCTTAGGAGAAATTATAGGCGGTTCCGAACGGGAAGAGCGGCTTGAAGTTTTGCAAAGCAGAATTAAAGAACTCAACTTACGTGAAGAAGATTATTGGTGGTATTTGGATTTACGCCGATACGGAACAGTTCCGCATTCGGGTTTCGGGCTCGGTTTTGAACGGCTGCTTTTGTATGTTACGGGTATGGCAAATATACGTGATGTTATTCCGTTCCCAAGGGCACCGAAACTCGCTGAATTTTAATTTTGCCGGCAGCTTGCAAATTCCAAAGCGATTTGTTTTGCTAAGGAATGTGAGGCTGAAGAGTATGCTTCAGCCTCAGTAAAGCCTGCTCCCCTTTTTGAAATATTGCGTACATAAATTAGTTCATTTGTTGTTGTGCAATAAATTTCAATTTCGGCTGTTAGTTTAACAAGAACGCTTGTTTGCGAAGCGTCAATTTCATCTGCAATTATCCGTCCTGAAATAACAAATTCCGCTTGCGAATTTTTTGAATGTATTTTTTTTGCATTGCAATTCATTTTTTGTAAATTTTCTATTAGTGCTTGTCCGGTTGCTAAGGATGCAGTATGTTTTTGAATGCCGCCGGATTCTTCCATAAAAATATCAACCGAAACTTTTTTTTGTTCTTTTTGAGTTTTATTATATGCAATTCCATACGTAACCGATATATTTTTTTTAGAAGCCGTTTTTTTTAATTCGCTTCCGGCTTGTTCCGCAAATACCTTATTTGTTTTTTTAAGCATTTTGCGCATCTCGGTAACATCGACTTCAAATGTAATAGTTCCCGAACAAGCGGCTTCTTGTAAGGGCAAAATAAATTCTGCAATGCCGTTTCCATCGGTTTCTATTGTTTCGGTAAAAACCTTTTGTGTAGAACCTGCTTGTTCCGGTTTTACCGTGTAGATTACCAAAATGGGAACATTTGCTTCAAAACACTGTATGCGTATCGGCGGTAAAAATTCCCCGCTTTCGGTAGTGAGAAAAGTATTGCCTGTATATGTCAGTTCAAATTTTTTTAAACTTTGTTTTGCTTTGTTTATATTTTCTTCAAATTTAATTTCGGCATTTTCGAGCTGAGCAATGTAAGCAGCAGAAGAGGCTTGTACATAATGATAACAAGCCGCAAAATATTTTTTTTCGGAATCAAATTGCACCGCCTCCGCCGCAGGTATTGCTACACTGTTTATTTTTTCTTCGGCAAGTTTTAAAAGCCGCATTTTTTCTTTTTGCAATTCATCTTTGCCGTATTCCGCCAAAACATATATAGTACTGCCGGTATCGTTTTTTTCTATATACCGTTTTTTTATTTTTAGATTTTTTATAGTTGCCTGCGCCGACTGTTTTATCTCCTGCTCGATTGTTTTGTCTAAATTATTAATGCTGCCGAATACAGCGGCGGTTGCATTTGTTTTAATGGAAACACCAAGCGTGCGCACAATTTCATATATAAGATTATTTTTTGCGTTTTCTTCTGCGATGGCTGCCGTACTGCCTGACCCTGAAGCGGTAAAATATTCGGCGCGGTTATCGCTCGGCGGAACATTTAGTATCCAATCGGGTACTTCATCTTTTTTTGCCGAAGATAAATCGGTCGCACACGAAAACACAAAGAAAGCAAAAAAAACACAGCTTGTAAGCAGAGCATAAAACAGTCTTCTATTTAGATATAACATACTATAAAATCAATTAAAAACAAAACGAATATGGAATAACCGGAAAAACATCTAATATTTGTCTTCCGATTATTCCCCATAGGATAATAATTAAATGCCTTCTTTGAGTGCTTCTTTTACGCGTTCTCGAACGGTACGCTCTTCTTCGGTTTTAGGTTTAAGTTTATCGGCACCGCTTATTGCGTCGCTTATAAGCCTATCCAATGTTTTTTTAGATATGCTGTATAACGCAATATATGTGAAGTCATCCGCTTCCGGTTTTCCGTCTGCATCAAAATAACGCATTTGAACCCAATAGTCGCTTTCTTTCTTAAAGCCTGAAAGTTCCGTATCGGTAATTGTTTTTACGATGTCTTCAAGATACCCGTCAATTCTGTCCTTATCGCCTGCCGCCGCTGCCGCCGCCTTGCTTTCGACGCGCATTCTAACCATACGTGCCATTTCCGAAGGAATGGAGAAATCTTTTGTCCACAATTCGGCACCCTCTAAACTTTTCGAACGCGGAGATTCAAATTTAAAAAGATATACGTCTTTATAATCCGGAGATTTCTCCAAGTCCTGAGCTTCTTGAGCGACCCAAGCGGGAACTGCCGTTCCCCACTTAAAATTTTTGTGGTCGATAATTTCAGGCTGTTTTACTTTGTCTGAAATTTTCCCGATAGGCTGTGCTTCTTTTGTTGCACAACTTGCAAAAATAGCCGCAAGAACGGCTAAACCCAGAATCAATTTGATTACGTTTTTCATATTTGCCTCCTAAATTGCAAATTATGTTTCTAAAACCTCCGAAGCTATCGAAAGTTTCATTTATAGCATATAATAACACTTTTGCAACGTCAGTGAAAAAGTGCATACAATAAGCCGCAATTTAAAATCAGCTAAAAACCTGACTTAAATGTGAGTGTTTTACCGCGAAGCATTACAAGTTCCATTTTATTAAAACCGGCAGTTGATTCCGCAGTATCATACACAACTGCTTCCAAATCATCAATTGTCCCGAAAAATAAAACTTCATACTTTGTCTGCGCTGACGATTGGTACAAAGTTTTTATTCCGCTTACATTATCTTTTAAACAGCTTCTAAAGCGCGACATACTTTTGCTGTCCGGCGTATCGTTAATAATAAGCTCATACCGTATTCCGTTTGAGTATGCTTTTTCCAAAAGAATTTTTGCTTGGTCGATTGCAAGGGGCAATGCCTTGTATACGGTAGACTGAACGGCGTTTGATTGTGCATCATAAGCACTGACCGTACTAAATGTTTTGGGACTTGAATACGGAACGGAACCTAAAAGTTCACCGGTGGAGGGGTTAAAAATTTTTAAAGTGATTTTTGCAGAACCGTAATATCCGTTCCGTTCATATCCGCCTTCAGTTACGGCATCAAGCTCCATATAAATGTCAGCGTTCAATTTTTGTGCAATAAATTGAATAACCGATACATTTTCAGAAGAGCTTTCTTGATACACAAGGGTATTGTCTTTTTTCAGTTTTTCCACTTCGGTAAAATCGATAGCGCGATAGCCTTGTTTTAAAAGATACCCGTTTGCCGTTTCTACGCCGGCTTTTAATAAAAATTTATCTGAAGAAGAATCTTCCGCATTAAAAACCATATAGGTCATATTTTCTATATAGGCATTTAAAAATTCTATATGTTCTTTATTTTTGGCAGACCCCTTTGCTTCCGCAAGAATTGTATCTGCGTCTTTGGCTTTTTGCTTTGCCGAAGCGGCATTGCCGTTTATTGCACCTTGCCCGAAAACCAAATCGTCCACAGTTTTAGGAGACCCCGCTTCATCCGCTTCGTCTAAAGAATTTGCAGCCATATTTTCAGCATATAAAAGGGCTTCGATTTCTTTCATCTTAACGGGAACAACGGCTTTACAGATATAAATATCGCCGTTTTTAGATTTTTGCAGAATTTTCATATCGGCATTAACAATATAGCGGTTCGGGTTTTCCGTATTGTATAAAATTTCTTTAAGCCTTGCAGAATTTTTTTGCTCTGCATAGGCACCGATAATTTCAATAACGCCTTGCCGGATTGCTCCTATTTTTGCCTTATTTATGGAACGCATAAGAGATTCATCTTCACCGATAGCCGTGTATTCTTGGATGTTCTTATATTTCGGCTGTGCTTTTTTTCCAAAGCCGTCTTTTGTGCTTTCTTCAAGGAATGCACAAGAAGAGATGAGTAAAACAACCAATGTCGAAAACAAGATAATTTTTTTCATATTTGCCCCTATCAAAATAAACATAATTTAGAATTTAACTGTAAGTCCCACACCTAGTATGGCACGGAAAAAGAGTGCCGCTGTTTCTCGCAGGTCTATCCCTGCTTTAAAACCAATATCAACACCGAGTTTTACATCTCTGGTGATAAGTCTGCTTGTATGTACAAAAACTTTAATCCCCGCTTCTGCCGGTTTCCATTTTGAAGTCTTTTCTATTAAAGCAAGCGTTGTGTAAAAAACTTGAACGGTAGGTAATATTTGCATTTTTCCGAAATATGTATTCCAAATTTCGGTACCGATTAAAATTGAAACGGGTATGCCTGCTTTTATCGTATTTTTTCCGCTTGAAAATCCGGCTTCGATTGCATAGCAGGGTCTAAAACGGTAAAAACCTCTGGTTTGCGAAATGTGCAGCCCTGCTTGAAAAACCGCAGGACTTTTTTCTCCATATTTAAAATTTAAACCGAACTCTCCTGCAAAAGCCAATCTGAATTCTACGGGGAGGCGCGGCACTTCTTTTAATTGGTCACCCATAACAATCTTAGGATTTGCATAGAGCGTAAGTGCTGAAGAAAAATCTTGTTCGGTTTCCGTTACAACTAAAAAGCCCGTTTCTTTTTCATTATTATCTTCATCATAACCTATGACGACATATTCATCACCTTTTTTTACGCCGATATTTTCGCCGAGTTCAAAATAAACTTTTTTATTTTCGGTTTTTATAACACCCGTTTTAATTTTAAAATCTTCGATACCGCGCAAAGCCCGCTCAAGTTCTATTCCAAAAAGGCTTATGGTAAGTTCTACAGCTTCTTGTAAATTTTTTCCGGTCATACTTTCTTCTATTGTGAAGAATGCAATTTTTTCTTTTTTTTCTATCGAGTAGATATGAAATTCTACGGCGAATTTTACTTTATAGCTAAAAGTTTTTTTTCCGCCTTCTTTTTTTTCAATTTCTTGAACCGTATAGTTTTGCACAATGGGAACAACCGTATAATACGAGTTTATGGTTTTTTCCCAATCTTGGCGGGTAAAAGATTCATGCCCCATAAGAACTTCTTCGGGAATTTGCGTGTTTGCTTCGCGCGAATTTAAAACGGCGCGGCTAAAGGTTTCCAAGTCGTTTGCGTATAGCCGATGTTCCATTGCAATTATATTAAAACGTTTGAGCGCAAAGAAATTTTTCATAATTTCGCCGTCAATTCCGTTATATAAAAAGCCGGGAATTAACCAGCCGTAATAAGAAAGCGAGAATACGGCAATGTCCTGTTTTTTACTTACATTTTGGGCTGTTATCAAAGGGCAGCTTATAAAAAAGAGAAATAGTATAAATCGGCTAAAAATCGTTTTTATGGTCATAGTACAAATACTGTACCAGTATATACCGCTTTTTTTATAATGTCAAGGTCAACAATGAGTTGAAAACTTTTCTCACTTGACATATAATAGAGTATATGAATGCAGCACTTAAAACATTAGACCAAAGAGGCTTTACAAAGCAATGCACCGATTTTAATTTTCTTTCAGAAAGAATGGATAAGGGATCCATTACGTTTTACACCGGCACCGACCCGACGGGGCAAAGTCTTCACATCGGGCATCTGGTTCCGATTTTTGCGTTAAAGCATTTGTGCCGTGCCGGGCATAAAGGCATTATTTTAGTGGGCGGCGGTACGGCGCGCATAGGAGACCCTTCCGGCAAAACCGAAATGCGCAAAATGCTCGACTACGGCACTCTCGATAAAAATGCAAACTCCATTCAAAACCAGCTTGAAAAATTTTTGGGCGAAGATGCCTCTTCCGTACGGTTTATAAACAATAAAGAATGGCTTGCCGATTTAAATTATATCGATTTTATGCGCGAAATAGGCTCACAGTTTTCGGTAAATAAAATGCTCTCTTTTGAAGCGTACAAAAAGCGTATGGAAACAGGGCTTTCGTTTTTGGAATTTAATTATCAGCTTTTGCAAAGCTACGATTTTTTAATGCTGCATAAAAACTATAATGTCGAGCTTCAAATAGGCGGCGATGACCAATGGGGAAATATGGTTGCGGGCAGCGATTTAATCCGCAGAAAAACCGGCGGCGAAGTTTCGGCACTTACCTTTCCGCTTATTACGCGGTCTGACGGGCAAAAAATGGGCAAGAGCGAAAAGGGTGCCCTGTTTTTAGACCCGGAGTTTGTTTCGCCTTATGATTTTTTTCAATATTGGAGAAACGTAGACGATGCCGATGTTGAAAAATTTATGAAACTGTTTACGTTTTTGCCGCTTGAAGAAATTGCCGGTATATGCGCAGGCAACATAAACACGGCAAAAGAAAAACTTGCGTATGAAGTTACCCTCCTTATTCACGGAAAGGAAGAAGCCGAAAAAGCCCTTGCAGGCGCAAAAGCAGCTTTTTCAGGCGGCGGAAATAAAGAAGCTATGCCGACGATAGAATTATCCCGGTCAAAATTGGCGGAGGGTATCGGCGTTTTAGATTTATTTGCCGAGTCGGGTTTAGCCGCAACAAAGAGCGATGCCCGCCGTTTGGTAGAGCAAGGCGGTGCCTTTATCGGAACCGAAAAAATAAGCGGTATAAAAACAATAATAAAAGCAGATATGCTTGATAAAGACGGAGAACTTATTTTGCGGGCAGGCAAAAAACGGTTTATGCGCATTATTGTAAAATAAAGGGCATTTGTACAAAACGTGCCTGATTTTTAAAAGTTCCCTAAGCGGAGAAACTATGAAATATTGTAAGAAAAAAATCGGAATACTTCTTTTTTTAGCAGCCTTATTTTCTATGCCGGCATACGGAGAAACGAGAACGTGGACGGGTACTTCTGGAACCGATTGGGGACAGCCGGCAAATTGGAATGGGTTCACAGTACCGGGTGTAGGCGATGACGTTACAATTCCTGCTGGAAAACCTAACTATCCCAAACTTACAGCTGCTCCGATTGCAAAAGCAAAAACGGTAAAAATTGAGGCCGGAGCCGAATTGGACTTAGCAGCTTATATAATCGAAACAACGGGCGGGGTAACCGCCAAGCTGGACAATTGCGGAAAGCTGCAATTAACCGGAACGGCTCAGCAAAAAGCATGGTTTGAAAATTCTAATACCGCTAATAAATTAAGCCTTTTAGAAAATACAACCGTCGTATATTACGGTACGTCGTCCAATGCTATTTATAAAGGACCGTATTATAATCTAACAATACAAGACACTAAAACAATTTCATCCGGTGCAACATTAAACGTTACTAATGATTTTACTATAAATGGTGATATAACACTCAGTAGCAACATGTATACAAAAAACTGCACTATAGAAAGCGGCGAAAAACTTACTGCAAATGCCGATATTACCCTAAGCGGAGATTTTACGGCTGACGGAGAATTTGTACCCAATAATAAAACCGTAAAATTTACAGGAACAAATTCAAAAGTGAAAGGAACCGCTGTGCGTACTGTATTTTATAATATGGAAGTTAATTCAGGCAGCTTGACCGTTGAACGCATTATTAGCGTTAACAATGATTTTAGGGCTAATAGTACAACAACATTAAAGAAATATATTACAGTACAGCAGACTTTTGTTGTAAATGCTCAGGTACAGTTGACTGATGACGCTACATTAAGCTCAAAAAACATTACTATAGCTTCTACTTCTAAGCTTGACGCAAACGGCAATATCATTTTAAGAGGTGATTTTGAAAATAACGGAACATTTATTCATAGAAATAAAACGGTAGACTGCAAGGGACATCCCGCCAAAATATCCGGCAACTCTACCGATATGGAATTTTATAATCTAAAGGTAACGCAAGGTATCTTAAATATTGACCGTAAATTAACCGCAAAGAATATCACTATAAATAATACATGCAGGATCAATGCAAATGCCGATATTACCCTAAGCGGAGATTTTACAAACCACGGAATATTTGTACACGGCAGCAAAAAAGTTATTTTTAACGGCAACGATACAAAAATAAACGGGTCAATGGCAAGTCAATTTTATGATTTGCAAGTTACCCACGGTGCGAGTTTGACAACTTCTTCTCTTCCACTTATTTCTGTAAATTCCAATCTTATAAACGACGGGACATTCACTATAAATACCGATATTACGGTAAGCGGAAGTTTTGTAAACAACGGTACATTTACACACAATGATAAAGCGGTGCGTTTTAACGGCAGTAATGCAAAAATAGCGGGTACATCGCCCGAAACTCAATTTTATGATTTGGAAGTCGTATCGGGAATATTAAAACTTCTAACGCCTATTACACTAACGAATAGTTTTAAGAATACCGGGCAGTTTAAAGCAAATAACAATAGAGTAATATTGAATAATACGAGCGATATTACAATTATCGGAACAAATAATGCAAGTGATACCGAATTTTATGAATTAAGCATGAAGAGAGCGGGCGGAAAAAAATTAGAACTGCAAAATAAAATTACCGTAAAAAATCATCTATATCTTACCGGCAGCAATATAAATTCGATGTTGGAAATTTCAGGCAACGGCAGCATAAATTTAACAAGTGCTACAAACAATGGGGAATATTTATCAATAGATTCTATTAATGTGCATGTTCAAACAACTAATTATGCGGTAAAAAACAGTAAAAAAACAGATGGTACTCGTCCTGTAAATCAAATAGAAAACGGGTGGCTTTTTGCATCAATCGATTTTATATGGCAAGGAAGCGATAATGACTGGAATAATTTGAGCAACTGGAATTTCGTTACAATTCCTGCAGCATACGATATTGTTACTATATCTACAAAACCTAACTATCCCAAACTTACCGGTACAACAAATGCAAAAGCAAAATCGGTAAAAATTGAAAGCGGAGCCGAATTGAACTTAGCGGACTATATAATCGAGACAACGGGCAGTGCAACCGCCCGGCTCCGTAACGAAGGAACACTGCAATTAACGGGTACGCCTAACCAAAAAACGTGGTTTGAAAATTCTACTTCTGCCAATAAAATAGAACTCGCAGGAACAGGCTCAATTACAGGAACATCTTCCGCCGTATATTATGGGACATCGTCTAACTCTATTTATAAGGGACCCTATTATGATGTAACAATGACAAATAAAGCGAACCTTGATTTTCCGATTAGTTCGACTACTCCTTTAAATATTAGTTCAGATAATCCGATTACGGTATCACACAACCTTACAATAACCGGCATAGTTACGCTTAATAAAGAACTGAAGGCAGGTAATGTTTCCATCGCTTCGACGGGACATATTACTGCAAGTGCGGATATTACCGTAATCGGAGATTTTACCAATGACGGCACTTTTACACACGGCAATAAAAAAGTAACTTTTGACGGCAGCGATGCGAAAATAAAGGGTTCGGCAATAAGCCGCTTTTACGATTTGGAACTACCGGCAACTAAACAATTAACACTTGATAACGAAATAGAAGTTGAACATAATTTTACAAACAACGGGACATTTGTACACGGCAGCAAAAAGGTAACTTTTAACGGCAGCGATACAAAAATAACGGGTTCAGCGGTAAGCGGATTTTATAATTTGCAAATAATGTCAGATAAAAAACTAACGCTTGAAAAAGATATTAAAATTGAAAATGAATTTACAAACAACGGAAAATTTGTACACGGTAACAATTCGGTAATTTTTAACGGCACCAATACAAAAATAAATGGTTTAACGGAAAGCCGATTTTATAATTTAAGAATAGACGCACATAAAAAGTTGACGCTTGAAAAAAATATTAAAATTGAAAACATTTTAAATAATGAAGGTACGTTCGACGCTGCCGCAAATAGCAAAACCGTTACACTGAGTGCGACGACGGCGGATATTATAATAACCGGCACTTCAAATACTGCCGATACAAAATTTTATAAGTTAAAAATGGAAAACTCAGGCGGAAAGACGCTTACAGTAATCAACAAAATAAGCGTAACGAACAACCTTTCTCTTTCGGGGTCGGGTACTGCAAACTTTTTAACCGTAAAAGGTACGAACGGCGAAATATATCTGACCGTCAATAACGACGGAGAAGGCAACTACCTTCATATCGATACCGATGCCGTAAAAATGACAAACAAGGTATATAAGGTCTTTAATAGCCTAAAATGGGAGCACGAACGACCCAGCCCGCAAAACCAGAACAACTGGGTATTTGAGCCGATGACTATTACGTGGACTGCGGAGGAACCGAGTGACGGCGACAAAACCGAGTGGGATAAATATAGAAACTGGGACTGTAAAGCGGTTCCGTCGGTTTATGATACCGTTACAATTCCTGCCGGAAAACTTAAATATCCCAAACTTACCGGTACAACAAATGCAAAAGCCAAAGAAGTTACAGTTGATGAAGGTGCAGAGTTAAATTTAACCGGTGAAACAATAGCAACCGACAGCGGTAATGCAAAAGTTATTATGAAAGGAACTTTGAAACTAACCGGAACGGCTCAGCAAAAAGCATGGTTTAAAAATCCTAATGACGCTAATAAATTAAGCCTTTCAGGAAATACAACCGTCGTATATTATGGAACGGCAGATGCCGATATTTATAATGGAACTTATTATAATCTAACAATACAAGACACTAAAACAATTTCATCCGATGCAGCATTAAATGTTACTAATAATTTTACTATAAACGGCGATATAACGCTTAATAAAGAACTGCTTACAAAAAACAGTATTATAAATACGGGAGGAAAATTTACTGCAAATACCGGTATTACCGTAAGCGGAGATTTTACCAATGACGGAGAATTTGAACCCGCTGATAAAACCGTAACATTTACCGGAACAGATTCAAAACTGCAAGGCAATTCTCTCAGCAAATTTTATAATTTGGTAATTGCTTCAGGGAAATTGACGATTACTCAACAAATTGCAGTGCTGCATAACTTTACGGCTAACAGCACCGCAGAAGTAAATGCCGCATGTACCGTAGACAATGATTTTGCCGTAAATGCAGCGGTAAAGCTTAACGGCAACTTAACATCAAAAAACATTATCATAAATGCTTCAAAAACACTTACCGCAAATGCAGACATTACTTTAACCGGTAATTTAACGAATAACGGAACATTTAGTCATGCCGACGATAAAAATGTAATATTTAACGGAACCTCCGCACAGAAAATAGATGGGGGGGTACCCTTTACCGAGTTTTATAATTTAAAAACGGTATCAGGTGTTTTAACGGTTAATCAAAACATTAAAACGAGAAATAATTTTATAGCCGACGCAGTAGTAAACACAACTAAAAAAGCGGAAGTCGGAAATGATTTTTTTGTAAATGACGATGTAACTCTTGGAGATGAATTCACTTCAAAGAATATTACTATTGCTGCTTCAAAAACGCTTATATCCAATGCAAATATTACTATAACCGGCAATTTAGCAAACAGCGGAACATTTAATGCAAATGCAATTATGACATTGAAAGGCAATTTTACAAATACCGGTAAATTTAAATCTATAAGCGATACAAATTTAGTTTTTTCAGGCGATAAGATAACTATAGCAGGCGGAGATAATGAAGCCGATACCGAATTTAATAATTTAATTTGTAATGGCGCAAAAAATAAAAAACTGATTTTTTCAAGAAGAATTAAAGTACCTGGTAATTTAAAATTAGCCGGTACTACAGAGGGGCATCTTGTAATAGACGGACTTAATAATGCCGCTATTTATCTTAACGAATATCAAACGGATAATGCTCATTATCTACAAATAAATACTTCCACTATAAAAATTAATGATGGGAAGTTTAATATTTATTATATAGTAAAAAACAGTGTTGACAATTTAAATGAACAGCGGAATAAAAACGGCTGGGTATTTGATAAAACATTTGCCATAGAAAATTCATTTATACGTGCGAACGATAATAAAATTTATCTTTTAATTCCTGCAAAAATGTATGAGAATGAATTTACGTATTCAAAATTAATAGTTACCGACACAGTTACTCATTCCGTAATTGCGTCAGGTTCTACGTCGCAACCGTATACAGCGCATACATTTACCGATGCTTCGCCGCGCACGGTATGGGAATATACTTTGAATAAAACCATATCGGCAGATACGATATTAAATAAAAATATTCGTATAGAGCTTGAGTATTTCAATAAAACATTTTCAAAAAAATATATTTCCGATATTGGCATAGATATTATTAAGGTTTTATTTGCCGCCAGTTCGAAAACAATACGCGATTTTACCGGAAAAGCGGATTTACCTAAATTGAATACTACAATTCCTATATCAAGTCTTGCTTCTTCAAAAAATATACGGTTATATTTTGACTATAATAAAAATACATTTTGGTATCCTTATGACGTGATAAAAAATTCGTTTTCCTCAAACCCCATAACCGTAGATATAGAAGGCATTACAACTGCCGAAGAATTTAACGGCATAGAAGAAAACGGTTCTCTTAAATTTATAATACCGTCGGATACGCCTAATTTTAAAACAGCTTCGGTTGCGGAATTTATGTTTGTTTATGACGGTTGGCTGCCTTGTGCAAATTTAAAAAGCAGTTCCGACCCGCTTTCGTTTGATGTTTGGAAGTTTAATGTTGTGGGTGTAAGTTCTCAGCGCGGCGGTGTTTCCATTTATAATAATGTTATCAATACAAATAAAGATGAAAAAGTTTCGATACAGCTTACATTGCAAAAATCGGGAATTGTTACCATCCAAATTATGACTATTGACGGAAGTATAGTAAAAACCATAGAGCGTTCTCATAAAACTGCAGGAACTCATTTTTATGAATGGGATGGAAAAAATAATGCAGGGAATTATATTGCACGCGGTTTATATTTTATCCGTATTGCTGCACCGGATATTGACGAAATAAGAAAGGTTATGATTATAAAAGATTAAACGCATCTTGTACCTGCTAGAATAAAATTTTGATTACATATATAATTAATCCGTATATGAAATGGGCATTAGTTTTGTCAGGCGGCGGAGCAAGAGGCATTACCTATATCGGAATGTTAAAGGCTTTTAAAGAATTACAATTTCCTCAACCGGATTGTATTGTAGGTTGTTCAATGGGAGCAATTATCGGAGGTCTGTATGCCTCCGGTATGAATGTTGATGAAATGAACGCTTTCTTTTTGAATAATTTTAATTTAAATAATTATATAGATATTTCCAACTTTCATTTGGGGCAAACAAAAATTGCAAAGATATTACAGTTTGGAGCGGGATTAAATAATCTGCTTACAGGACAGGGTGTTGATTCCGGAGAGAAAAGCTATACGCTTTTTAAAAAACTTTCCTGTTATCAAACATTTGAGCAAACTCGAATTCCTTTTTATTGTAATGCCGTCGATCTTTGCGAAGGTAAAGAGATTATCCTCGACAGCGGATTTTTGGCAAATGCACTGCGGGCATCTTCGTCATATCCGGGCTTTTTTAAACCGTACCGCTATAACGGCAAATTATTTGTTGACGGCTGCGTAGGGCATAACACACCCGTTTGGATAGCAAAAGAAAAAGGCTATAAAAATATTTTGGCTGTAACGCTCGGCACTTTTAAAGTTAAAACGGAAACCGAAATCGATTCAACGCTTTCGGTTTTAATCCGTTGTTTGGATGTTGCAGTAACCGGAAATCAGCGGGTAAAAAACGATTCACCTACATATATTTTAGACTTGGATTCTACATGCGCTTCTTATGATTTTTCAGACCCGGCATATTTAATTCAGCTGGGTTATTCTATCACAATGAAGCATGCCGAACAGCTTCGTGCATTTTTTAAGCAGGGAATTTCCGGTTATATGAGCCGGCGTAAATTGACAAAAGAAACTATGACACGGTTAAAGAATGAAAGAGTTTTTTAAAAAAGTAAGACCTTTAGATATTGTTATTTTATCAATTGCAATCAGTATTATTTGTCTTGCTTCGTTTTTTATTTATTCAAAACAAAGTATACGGCTCTATTTATCGATAAAAGCCCCTACGGGTGAATGGATTTATTCTATGGAAGAAAACATTGATATTGAAATTGAGGGCAGCATCGGTATTACAAAAATAAAAATCGAAAATGGAGAAGCCTTTGTTGTAAGTTCTGCATGTAAAAATAAAACCTGTGTTTCAGCTATGCGGCTTAAAAATTACGGCGACTGGAACGCATGTCTTCCGAATAAAGTTTTTCTTTCAATTGAAGAAAAATAATTTTGCAAAATATGTGCAGGCTTTTTTATATTTTATATCGAACCAAAAATTTTTCTCGTATAGGCTTTGAGGTTTTCAGAATGCAGCCGTGTCCGTGGCATACCCAATCCATTTTTTCCCGTGTATCGGGATTTAATAAAATATAATCCGTATCTTCAATCGAACAAATATCGGAACCGACATATTCTAAAACGGTGCCTGCATTTATTTTATTCATAGAAATAAATTCATATTCATCTCCGGATAATTGTTTGCCGATTGTACCTGCAAGCAGATATGGAGATTTTGTTTCGCCTGCTGTTGTTTGATTTGCATCTGCGGAAGAAAAATAAAAGCCGGTTGTAAATTTTCTGTGTGCTGTGTTGTAGAGTTCCTGCACAAAAGGTGCCGCCTCAGCTTTGCTTATTTTTCTATCCAGAAAATCCAACTGCTTACGGTATGCGCGGGTAGTTAACGCAGTGTAATAAATACTCTTCATTCTGCCCTCTATTTTAATTGCATCAGCGCCTGCCTGCGCCAACTTATCCAAATAGTCAATCATACACAAATCTTTAGATGAAAACATTGCAGTATAATTTCCGCCTTCTTCAACCGGAAAATATTCTCCGGTACGTTCCGACTCTTCAACTGCAAAAGCTGCCGTGTTATTTTGTAATGATGAAAGAAGTTTATAGTTCCAGCGGCAAGAATGGGAACAAGAGCCGGCATTTGCGCTTCTGCCGGTTAAGTATGCACTTATTAGACAGCGTCCGGAATATGCGATACACATGGCACCGTGCGCAAAGCATTCAAGCTGCATGTCTGGAACGGTCTGTTTTATTTCGGCAATATCATTTAAATTTGCTTCACGGCCTAAAACTATTCGCGAAAAACCTAAGTCTTTATACACCTTTACAGCTTCGTAATTTATGCAATTTGCTTGTGTGCTTAAATGCAGAGGAATTTTAGGGAAGCGTTTTTTTAATACAGCTGCAATTCCAACGTCTTGCACGATAAACGCATCAAACGGATATTGTGCAAAATATGCTGCCTCATTTAAAAATGATTTTAAATCGGAATTATGAAATGTTATGTTAATTGCACAAAAAAGTTTCTTAATAAGACCTTTCTTTGCATATTCATTTTTTAAATTTATAATTTTTTTATATTCATCGCCAAAAAAATTATCTGCCTTTGTTCTCAGCGAAAAATTTTTTAAGCCTATATAAACGGCATCGGCTCCGTATTCCCAAGCATAATTAAGTTTTTCAAAATTACCGGCAGGCGAAACAAGTTCCATTCTAAAACTCCAAAATATTGAAATACCAATTCTTGTTATAACAAAATATAATCAACATACCCTGACGCAGTGCGTAGGGGTACAATGCTCAATGTTTCGCATTGTATGTTCTCATAAGGTGGTTGCAGTCAGCTTTAATACCCTTCGTTACGACGCAGAGCATACG
>CALINC010000003.1 GCA_938045195.1 uncultured Treponema sp. | reverse complement strand
ATGAATTTTATTTTTAGGTGAACTCATTGATTCTTCTAATTGATATATCCTATTTTTATAAATATATTGCATATCATTAGTATGTAAAGTGCCGGTGATATAATAATTTTTTTCTTCAGGCGGAGCAAATGCTTGTTCAAAAACACTAAATATACCGTCATATTCTTTTTGCCATGCCAGCTCTCCCATTAAATCAAATTGTTTTACAAGTTCCTTGTAGTATATTAAAGCCTGTTCAAATTTTTTATCGTTAAGTTCACCTTTATGTTTATTTGAAAGCGATTTTTGAATTTCAAAAGCTTGTTCACCCTCTGCATGTTTTTGAGTACCGTTTTCATCGAAATAATTAATTGTATAAAAATCATTGGAATTAAAAAAAATAATTCTTCTTGTAATAATTGTAATAAAGAATATTATGCAAAATAGGGTAATTTTATTTACAAGTTTTAATAGTTCAAATTTAACTAATGCCGCTTTCTGTTTTGAAATCATCATTTAGTATTATCTCCTAATTTAATATTTCTATTTTTCTGTATTTTAAAATACTAAATCCTATCAATAGTATAGACAAACAACCGTATACTATTATTACACCGTAAGCTCTTAATATTGGATATCCGAAAAAATAAATAAATTCACCTTCATACACCGTTCCGAAAAATGTAGTAGATACACTAAAGATTGCACTACCGATGCTAATCATATATTTAGTTAGAGAATTATCATTGCCCAATATGCCGAATAGTATTGTTATACCGTATACCGTTAACAATGCAATAATTCCGGAAAAAATGTAATTTTGTAAAAGCGAAAATATAAAAAAACCGAATAAGACTGTAAACACAGCAAGCAGCAAACCAAGCGAAAATTGTAATATCATAAATTGTAGAAAATTTATATTGTATATTGAATCAATACAGTACACTGTTGCTTGAATTTGAATGTCCCATCCTTTAAATCCTAAGACAGTCAAAACGCTTATTGAGTATAAAAGCGTACAAACCGTATAAATGGTACATACAATAATAAGATTTGCAATTATTTTTGCATATACCGATTTTGTTTTTCCATAAACAAAAGTCATATTCAATGCTGCCATTCCCGATTCTGTTTCATATTTTAGAATGAGTATACATAGTACTAAGATACCTGCAGGCAGCCATTTTTGAAAATATTGAAAATTTTGTGCCAACATTTGCCAACCATAACAATATGTATATTTAAACGGAGTTTTTATTTTTTGAATGTATCGGTAAATGGTTTCTTGTTCTTGTTCATTGTCAACAGCATGCCATGAATATGCTCTTGCTTGAGCAAGCTGCTCATAAAAATCATCGGGAACTGCCTCTGAAGCTTTCGTTATATCATTAATGTTTGAATAATTTACATAGTTTAATAAAACTGTAATATCTTCCGGATATAGATCCTGTAGTTTTATATAGACTTCATCCATTTTTGCATTTCGCAATGTCGGCGACCAATCTGCAGTTTCTAATTCGGTTTCAAACTCTTTTTCGAGTTTTATTTTATCGTAATATACGTTCCTCAATGTTTCTGCGGTAATATCTGTTTCATAATTATAAAATTTTTGTTTTGCAGTTTTTACTGCTTTAAGCCCCGTGTACGGGAAATTCCATAAGTTGACTTTATGTGCATCATAAATATAAAAACTTGAAATACAATCATATACACTAAAAATAATCCATATTCCGATTATGCCGAACACATACTTTGCCGCCGTGTCCGTAAAAAGTTTTTTTAATTCATACCGTATTAACTTTACCATAAAAATCTCTTTTATATAAATACTATTCGGTTCTGCATACTCGTAGACCGCAAAGCTGTAAGCCGCTTGTTCTATTGCCTAAAGGCGGATAAAAAATGAGAGCACCATGTTGCCCGTACATTACTACGCTTCCTGCATTGCCTCCCTGTAGGCAACGCCCGCCTAAATTCTTTTTATACTTTGGAACTAAATTAAAGCACCACTCAGAAACATTTCCCGACATATCATAAATGCCGAGAGAATTCGGTTTAAGTGAACCTACCGCAAATGTTGAAAAAAGACTAGGTGCTATGGAAAACATATATGCAGGTATATGTGCATATTGATTTGCATCTTTTAAAATAGTTTTACTTAACCGTATATTTTCTACATCATATTTTCCGCCCGATACGGCAGTCCCTTTAGTAAAAAAATACTTTTTTCCGTTTACTGTGCAGGTAAGAGCTTTACCGTTTTTTTCGACAATAAGATCTTTTTTATCGGTCAACTTTGCAGCAAGAACCCATTCAAGATAATTCGGCAGTCGAAAGCCGTTTTGTTTTTTATCTTTACCTAATTCCAAAGCAGTATAGTGTAATGCCGTATCGCATGCAGTAGTTTCCAAAGCATTCCGTAAAATAAATTTTTCGTAATTCTTTATATTTTCTTCTTTTATTTTTCCGCTTTCATCGGCAATTTCTTTTTTATAATATACGGGAACCGCTCCGGTCATTTCAGAGTACGCATTACACCAGACAATGCAGTCATACCAGTTTACCCCCGTTACCGGATGAGTTTCATCAGGAGTTTGATAACCGCAATCAAAGACATCATCACTTTTTCGTATTTTGTCGGGAATTCCGGCATAGCCTTGTTCTCCCTTACTAAATACATAGCCTTTATTTTTTCCTGATCCGATAGTTGTCCAATCATATACTTTTTTCCAAAGACGGTAAGTAACTTCATACTTTCCTATTGAATAAGAATAATCTAAAAAACCCACGGTAATAATGTTTTCCCCGCTTTCATCAAAGATAGGCATTTCTCTAGCTTCAGCATCTCTTTCAACACCCATATCATTGTACCCAATAGGAAACTGTACGCCTTCTTTGGGAAGCTGCAACACCACCATTTCCGAATCGTTTATGCTTTTACCTAAAGCGGTTGTTATTTTTTCGGTATCTGCCTCACCGTTTTGTGTTTTATTTGCCATTACAGTAATTGCTGTGTTTTCACTTTCCTCTTTTGTGCAGGAAAAAACAAGCAATATCAAACTCATTGTTAAAAAAAAACGTTTCATAAAAATACGCTCCTAATTTTACTACTGGACATCTCTAAAAACCTCAATTTTTAAAGATATTCTATATTTTCCAAATGGAAAGACGGCAGGGAACGCCGTTAATAAAATTATATTAGAGACTAAAAATTAGATTTTTATACGCAAGGTCACTATTTGCAGTATGGTTTGTATATCCGATACAGGTACATCCGCATACATTTCCCATGTTTTTCGCAGCACTGCGTGCTTGTTCAAAGTTACCCCATTGCTTATTGCAGCAACAGCCACATCCATAAGCATTTCCTGCCGAACGATTTCCCGTAAATTGCGGGATAATTTTTTTTGTCATAGTTAAAATCTCCTTTCTACTAGAATTTTATTTACTTTTTTAAATAACAGTTTTTTAAATAACATCAAAGATACAGTACTTACATCTAAAATTGCATTTATCGGTTAATTTTAATATAAGCTGTTCGGCTTTAGTATTAAGATTTTTTTCTAAGTTTTCGTAAAATTCGGGATTATACAGTTTTTTCGGTTTTATTGCCCTAAATAAATTTTCGGAAACGGAAATGCGCAAAAAGTCTTCAATATTTTTCTCATCATAATAATATTCCCTTAAAGAAATTATATTGAAAGATTTATTAAAAAATAAATTATGTAAAATAAAAAATGTATCATCATCTATTTCAAACACTTTTCCTGTACCTGTATCATAATAATAATTAGCTCTATCGGTACTAAATAAAGCACCCATTCTTTTTAATTCATTTTGTTTTTTTAATTCAAAAAGCCGGTTTAATTCGTTCAATTCTACATACTCCAACATATAAAATCTTCCTAAAATTCTTTTTATGATGTCATTCTATAACGCAGGTTTTATCCTGTCAACAAAAAAATGCCCAGATTTTGCAATCTTAACAAAACTTAACATTCAAAACTCCATTTTTTTATATTTTTTTACAATTAAAACTGCAAGAACGATTG
>CALINC010000002.1 GCA_938045195.1 uncultured Treponema sp. | reverse complement strand
GACAATGCAGTTAGCATTGTCTAAAAACGCTGCGAGTTTGCCTTGCAGGCAAACGTCGTATTATATCGTATGCCGTTTCTCACTTTGTTGCGAAACGGCGGAAATTTGTCAATCCTCGATTTTTGAGAAAATCTGCGGTTGCCAAATTTAGAAGATGGCTTTTTTTAGACAATGCAGTTAGCATTGTCTAAAAACGCTGCGAGTTTGCCTTGCAGGCAAACGCCGTATTATATCGTATGCCGTTTCTCACTAGCGTTGCGAAACGGCGGAAAATAAGCAATGCTCAGAAACTGATGTTTCTTCCGCTTCCTTATTTTTAAAGAAAAGATTCAAAGAGTTTTCCGAATAATAACCCCCACCCGTCAACCATAACGAAAAGGATCAGCTTAAACGGCATAGAAATTTGTACTGGAGGCAGCATTATCATTCCCATAGACATAAGAATACTCGCCACAACCATATCAATGATAATAAACGGTAAATACAAAAAAATTCCTATTTGAAATGCTATCGTCAATTCATGCAAAATAAATGCAGCTATCAAAATATGGGTTGGAACATCTGAAAGGGTATTCGGTTTTTCCAATTTTGCAAGAGCCATAAACGTTCGTATATGGCTTGGGTCATTTTGCATTTGCTTATACATAAAATACCGCATCGGTTTTTCAGCCTCACGGTATGCTTCCTCAATATTAATTTTCCCATCGGACATCGGTTTAAAAGAATTGTTGTAAATCTCGATGAATACGGGGCGCATAATAAGCAATGTTAAAAAAAGTGCAATTCCATTTAAAACTTGTGTAGGCGGTACCTGCTGCAATGATAAAGCTCTTTTTACAAAGTCCAACACAATACTTAAACGTAAAAAGCTGGTCATCAACAAAAGCAGACTGGGTGCAATTGATATAAGCGTTATAAAAATTAAAAGCTGAACTGAAAAAGCGACATCTTTATTGGTAGACGGTTCGCGTATGCCGAAATTAATAAAAGGAATCCTGCCCGCTTCACGATTCGGGTCTTGTTCTGTTCTTCCGTCAGATGATCCGTCGGGGAAATTATTGCTTTGCGGGAACACTTCGAGAGGCAAAAAAAGAGCAGCCAAAAAAAATAAAATTGCAATATGTTTTTTCATATTTCTTCCTCAGTAGGGGCAGTATTGCTGCTATTCATTTGCTGTGCTGCATTATTAACTCTATTTCGTTGTTCAGTAAAAAAATCTTGAACGGAATAATCCTGCTCTTTACCGCTTTGTTCGTTTTGTCTTGTCTGCGGGAAAAATGCCGCCAACATCGAAGCAAAATTCTTTTTAGGAGAAGCCGTTTTTTTATCGGCTTCCAAATTCATAGCGTCAACCAAATTCTTATCTTCAACTTCGCCTATTTTATTTATAGAAGCGTCGGTAACGCCTATTATATACGCTTTTTCGCCAAGCGTAATAACATGAATACTTTTTCCCTGAGCAATATTTATGGAAGAAACGTTTCGCAGGTAGGGGTCGTCAGTACCGAGAACATGTGAAGATTTTTTTAAGAATTTGATTACAATATATGCAAGAATGCAAATAATTACCAATGCGCCTAAAAGCTGTAATAAACTCGCAATGGGCGATTTTACTTTTTCATTCAGCGCAGAATCGAAACCGCCGGCTCTTTCTGCGGTTTCCTGCGAAAGCCCGCTATTGTTAGAATTACCGCTCGAAGAAGTCTGTTTTTCGTCAAGGAAGATTTTATTTTCATCGGGCAGTTTTTCTTCTTCTTCAGCAAAAAGCAAAACTGCAAATAATGCAAAAGCGATAAAAAAAAGTTTTTTTTTGTAAGAATTCTTTTTCATTTCTCCCACCCGTTTATTCTTAACAAAACGCAATTCTAAAATATAAAGGCGGCTTATGTGATAAACCGCTCTAATAATTATTTAAATATCCGATATGCGTTCTGCAGGCGATAAGATTTCGGTAATTCGCACACCGAAACTTTCTTCAATAACTACAACTTCGCCTTTTGCAATAGGTTTATGATTTACAAGAACATCTACAGGTTCACCGGCAAGTTTATCAAGCTCAATAATATGCCCTTCGCCCATACCGAGAATTTCTTTAATCATCTTCTTAGTACGTCCGAGTTCTACGGTCATTTCCATATAAACGTCCATAATAAGCCCGATATTTCCCTGTTCTTCTTGACTTACAAAACCTTGAAGAGGAGGGAACTGCACGGATTGAACATTTGTATTCATTCCCATATTTTGCATCGGCATCATTCCTCCCTGCATACCGCCTTGAGGCATACCGCCCTGCATTCCCATATTTTGCATCGGCATCATTCCTCCCTGCATACCGCTTTGCGGCATACCGCTCATATTACCTTGCATGCCGCCTCCGAAATTTTGAAAACCGTTTTGCATTCCCTGCATAGCTTGATTAAACGCTCCTTGTTGGGGCATCCCCTGCATATTTCCCGCCGGCATATCATTCGCTGCTGCCGGGTCTGGACCTGCCGTTGCATTTATAATAGCGTCGGCGGCACTTTCAGACATAAGTTCCCAAAAACGGTATGAAGCATTCTCAAGCTGAATATTATAAGTAATGCAGATAAAATTCCTCTGCGGAAGCCGAAGCATCGCCTTTGGAACATGTAAAGACTCAGCAGGGTTTGAAGTAACCCCTGATAATCCGGAACTTTCCAGAGCCGTAACTTCCGTTCCGACATATTGAGCAACGGTTTCGCTGATTACTGAAAGAGCCATATCATCAATTTCGGAATTATCTTCATGATTCACCGCATTCACAACTTTTTGTGCAACATCAGGAGGCATCACAAAAATATGGTCGCCGGTCAGCGTTCCCGAAAAGTCAACTAATGAAGCCACAACCATTTCAGAAACTTTTTGCAAAAAGCCTTCGCGCTCTGTAAGTTCAATAATAGGCTCGGAAACACTTATATTTTTTCCGGTCATTGTTTCCAAATTTAAAGAAAGACCGGGAATATTGCCGTTGACAAATTTAAGTAAAGCATTTTGTTTAAAAGCCGAAAGCCCTCCGCCTTCCGTACCTGCGGAAGGTGAAGACTCAGCGGATAGTCCGCTTACACCTGATAACAAAGCATCTATTTCGTCCTGAGAAATTGAACCATCACTCATATAAACCTTCTCCTTCCGATGATAATTCTTCGAATTCATCGCCTGTAATATCTTCAATTTTTTCTAAAATCTGAATAGCTATTTTTTTTCCTTTTACACCGGGTTGACATAAAAACTTCGGGCGATTACCGACGCTTAATTTAAACGGATCGCCTACGCGTACATTAGGAAGCCTTACGACATCGCCTATTTTTAAGTTTAAAACATCCCGTATCGATACGTCTAAAGAACCTACTTCCGCAACCATGTCAATTTCAACCGATGATAATTTATCTTTAATTGCTGCCGCATATTGCCCGGTAGAAGCCCTGCGGACGGAAGAAAACCAAAACTGTGTGGATAGTTTTGAAATAATCGGTTCGAGTGTAATATACGGAAGACAGATATTCATCATACCCTCTTCTTCGCCGACCTTTGTTTCAAGCGTTACCAAAAGCACCATTTCGGACGGCGTAACAATCTGTGCAAATTGCGGGTTTGTTTCTATATTACCCAAACGAGGACGCAAATCAACAACCGTTGTCCAAGCCTCGCGCATATTTGCTAAAATACGCACAACAACACCTTCCATAACCGAATTTTCTATTTCGGTTAACTCCCGCTGAACTTTTGTTCCTTTTCCTTTACCGCCGAATAATCGGTCGATAATTGAAAAAGTTACGGCAGGATCAATTTCCAAAACGGCACTTGCCCGCAACGGATCCATGTTAATAATTGCCAAGGTGGTAGGTGTCGGTATCGACCTGATAAATTCCTCATACGTAAGCTGTTCTACAGTTGCTACGTGAACATGCGCCATGCTCCGCAGCTGAGCGGATAGGGACGTTGTTGTAAGACGGGCAAAAGTTTCGTGCATCATCTGCACCGTTCTCATTTGTTCTTTTGAAAATTTATCCGGACGTTTAAAATCGTAAATTTTTATTTTACGCGTATCGTTTACAGCCCTAAAATCTTCAGTATCCGTATCGCCTGAGCTTATTGCGGTGAGAAGCTGGTCTATTTCATCCTGCGAAAGAACTTCTGTCATGGCTCTCCCTTTGTTTTACTGCTCAATAATATCATATTGAGTAAAACGAACATCTTTTATTTTATTTTTGGTTAAGATATTATCATTTATTTCGTTTTTGATTTCTATCTTAATTTTTTCTTCCTGTTTTAATTCTGCAACGGTTTTGCTTTTAAAGTACGATCTCAAAAAATCAATTATTTCAATTTTTCGTGAAGAAAGTTCCTGCGGAGTAGCCTTATCATTATTTGTATAACCTATAGCTATTTCCGTAATTACCGTTGCAGGAATTCTATCTGCACTATGTACTTTTAAACTTCCTATTGCTTGATACCATTGCAACACTTCACGCGTATCTCTGTATTCTTCCGAAACAGGATATTCGGAGTATGATTTTCCTTTTTTATCACGTATATTCATTGTAATAACTACAACGGTAACAATAATTATCAAATTAGCTAAAACAATTGCAATCCATTTAATCAGCGTAGAAATAAGACCTGAGCCTCGTTTTTTTGCAGAAACTGCACCAACGGAGCTGTCCTGCATATCATCGCCGTCATCCATTAAGTTGTTATCAGCCATATTTTACTCCTCATTTGTTTAATTCCAAGGTGCAAAAGCTCAAAAAGAACCTTACACATTATATCACTAAAAATGTCCTTCGTCCAGAATAATTATATCAACTCTTCTATTATATGCCCTGCCTTCAGCCGTATCATTACTGAAAATCGGGCGGGTATCCGCATAGCCGGCTACCGAAAATCGTGCTTCTTGCGAACCGAAATCGGTAAGACTATGTAGTACATTTATTGCTCTTGCGGAAGAAAGTTCCCAGTTGCTTTTCCATACTTCCGGGTTTGTAACGCCTGTATCGGTATGTCCCTCAACCCTAAACCGCTTGCCTGCAAGATCATCGGAAGCCAAAAATTGCGAGAGATTTAAAAGCGTATCTCTAGATTCTGCAATATTAAGTTCGGCACTTCCCGGATAAAAGAACATATCCGAAGCTAAACTTATTACCAAGCCTCTTTCATCGCTTGTTACGGCAATTTTATTTGTTTTTATGTCCGGTGCAAAAAGCGATACGGCTTTTTTCAATGCGGTACCTAAAGCCTTTCCCTTTTCCATAGATGGAAGAGAGCTTATCGTATTCCCCAAGTCCGAAAGCGAGCCTACCGAAAGCGAGACACCTCCGCCGGTCGGGTCGGAACTAATCGTCGCGGAAAGGGCTTGCAGTTGAAGTATATCAACTTCAGACGGGTCAAAAAGCATAACAAAGAAGCACATCATAAGAGTAACCATATCTGCATACGTATTAAGCCAACCGCTGGAAGCGGCTTTAGGTCCTTTTTTCTTCTTTGCCATTTTAATCCTTTAAGACTTCCGCCTCAATCGCTTTTCTATCGGCAGGGCTCAAATAGGTTACAAGCCTTTGAGCCAAGATTCTGGGGTTATCTCCCGCCTGAAGGGCTAAAACGCCTTCTATAATCATTTCCCTAGCTTTTACTTCCAAGTTATTTTGATAAGTAAGTTTTGTCGATATAGGAACAAAAAGCCAGTTTTGCAGCATAGACCCGTACAATGTCGTAACAAGAGCAACAGCCATGTTAGGTCCTAAAGAGCTTTTGTCTTCAATATTTAACAACATTCCTATAAGACCGATAACTGTTCCTAACATTCCGAAACCGGGGGCAAGAGTCGCCCAAGCATTTACAAGCGATATCCACGTATTGTGCCGTTCTTCCATTTGGTTAAGTTCATTTTCCATTAAAGCGCGGATGGCTTCGCCGTCAATACCGTCAACGACATTTCGCAAGCCGGTACGCATAAAAGTATCTTCAAAGTCTTCAACATCTTCTTCCAAAGCAAGAATCCCTGCTCTTCGGCTTTTTTCGGATAAGGCTACAAATTTTTGAACAAGGTTCTTTTCGCCGTAATCCGCTGTTTTAAAAACCCTGCTCATAACCTTGAAAATACCGATTGTATACGACAGAGGATATGTCAAAAACAAGCACATATAAGAACCGCCGATTGTGATAAACATTGAAGCAACGTCAATAAGACCACCAAGCGAACCGCCTACAAAGGCACCGAACGCTACAACTCCAAGTCCTCCAAATAAACCTATAAACGACGCTATATCCATATCTTCCCCTTTTTACCGTTACAATTCATTTTTAAATAAGCCTATTTTACGGCGGTAAGCGGTTATTGCCTCAAGAAGCTGTTCGGGGCTTTCTTTGACTATATAAAATTTTCCCGAAAGCATCTGGAGTGTAACATCGGGATTACACTCTATCGTTTCAATTTGATGAGGGTTTATCCAATATTTTGTCCCGTTTAGCCGTGTTACCTGTATCATAAAATATCCTACAGTATACTATATTATCGCTTCAAATTCAAGACGGTTTCAAGCATTGTATCGGAAGTTTGAATTGTTTTTGCACCTGCCTGAAAACCTTTTTGCGTTACAATCATATCAACGAATTGGTCTGCCAAATCAACATTACTCATTTCCAAAGTTCCGCCGATAAGTTTACCCTTTCCTACTGTACCGGAAACTGAAATATTTGCAACACCTGAGTTATTGGACTGAATGAATGTATTTTCTCCGGCTTTTTCAAGACCTCCCTGGTTTGCAAAACTTGCCATTGCGATTTGCCCGATTTCCTGCCGTACTCCGTTGGAATAAACTCCGGTAATGATACCGCTCTGGTCGATTCTAAAGTTTTCAAGATAGCCCATGTTGTAACCGTCCTGTTCGTATGCTTTTGTGGTGCTTTTATCTGAAAACTGGGTTATCGTATTTTTTGAAGTTCCTATCTCGCCTAAGTTTATATCAAATGTCTGCCGTGTTGCTTCTCCGCCTTCGGCAGGATTTGCACCGATAACATTAAAAGAAACTTGCATTAAAACCTGCCCCGCAGGAGCCGTTACGTTTCCTGCCGTATCGGTTACGGAAGCCAAGTGTCCATTATTATCAAACCGTACAATAAACGTATTTCCCGTTCCGTCTGTGGTACCCACACCGGTTCGTGTTTCGGTTGCTTCCGCATTTGCAGGGTCTACATTTACGGTTGCCTGCCAAGCATTCTGTTCTCCGGGAACACGGGTAAAATCTATTTGCAGTTCGTGCGTTTCGCCGAAGCTGTCATACACTTTAAATTCGGTAGACCATGTAGACTGTAGAATTTGAGCTCTGTTTGCATTTTCGGGTAATTCGGGTAAACGTTTATCTAAGTTACAGGCATAATTTACACTGGTCGTTGCCTTTGCGTCAATTTTTTGCCCAATCGGAATAATTAAGTCTTCAGTTTGACCGGACGTATTTATAAGCCTAAAGCCGTCGGTTTCTTGAGCCATCCAGCCTTGCACCCTCATTCCGTTCGCAGGATTTACCAGCGTACCGTCTCTATCAATACCGAATGCACCGGCACGGGTATAAAAGCTCTTTTCACCCGATTTAAGTACAAAAAAACCATTACCCTGAATTGCCAAGTCGGTGTTTACACCGGTTGTTTGCAAAGCACCTTGCGTAAAGATTGTGTCGATACTTGCAACCATCATACCAAGCCCAACTTCTTTCGGGTTTACACCGCCGATTTCTTCCGTCGGTTTTGCAGCCCCGCTTAATTGCTGCGAAATAAGGTCTTGAAAATTTACTCTTCCGCGTTTAAAACCTGTTGTATTTACATTTGCTACGTTATTACCGATAACATCCATTCTTGTTTGGTGATTTTGCATCCCGCTTACGCCGGAAAATAATGATCTCATCATATAATTCTTCTCCCATAAAAACTTTTTGCAGGAAACATCAGAGCCTTTCGGCTCTGTTCTGTAAGGAAATTTTTCATCGTATCCGCTAAAGCGGATAGCGAATCAGCTTCCGAAAAAAGTTTTTTCCGTGCTTTTGCAACGAAGTGAAAAAGCACATAATATAATGCGATGTTTGCCGATGAGGCAAACTCGAAAGATAAACGGATGAGGAGCCATTTGCACCGAACCGTTTATCGCTTATCCTTAATCGGCAACTTCTAAAAATTTCAAATTTTAGAAGTTTTCTTTTTAATATAATTCCTATTCTGAATATACGGTTTTAACGGCTGACCATTCGTACCAATTACCGTTTACCATAACTTCAGGGTTTGCCCCCCGTGTTGCCGCTGAAATATATCCTGAAAGTCTTGTCGAGCCCAAATCCAAGTCTACTTTTTTACCCACTGCATTTACTGCAAAGGAACCGGTAAGCATATCCGAAAGAGCGGAAAAAGTTTTATTCATATTCGTCATCTGTTCAAGCGATGAAAACTGAGCCATTTGCCCGATAAATTGAGCATCTTCCATCGGAGAGGTTGGGTCTTGATGCGTCAGCTGCGTAATCAAAAGTTGAAGAAAGTCTTCCTTGCCGAGCTGCTGTTTAGGAACTCTCTTTTCTCCGAAATTTTGCTTGTTTAACATATCTACTTCCATTCCCCGCAGGATTTTTTCTTCGGGACTCATCTCAAAAGTGAGATTTTTTATAACTTCCGACCGCTCTGCAACAGTTTCAGCCGCATTATTAACCGGCATACTTATACTATTTATCTGCATATTGCGCCTCTCTTAAACTAAAATATCTATAGCCGTACCGTAAACATAACCGTACGTACTTAAAGTATCGGCAATTTTTTCAGTACTACTTAAATTTTGACCCGCATTTTGATATATAATTTTGTCAAAGGTTTCAAAATTTTGAGCAAAAGATTCTTGCGGAGAAGAACCCGACCAATTTAAATTGAAATCGGCAGCTTCAAAGCCGTTTTGCTTAAACTCTTGCGCTAGACCGTCAAGATTTTCCTCAAAGGCTTCAAAGGCTTCCTTTGTTTCTACCGTAACGGTACCGACAACTTTTTTCCCGCCGGATAATTCAAGTTTGATTTTTACCGCACCTAAGTTTTCGGGACGAAGCTGCAATCTGATTTCTCCGGCATTATTATCGCGTAACACAATTTTGCCAGCGCGGACAAAATCGGCTGATGATTCTCTTATTTCTTGAGCAAGCATTGCTGAAAAAGTTTGCGGCGTTTTTTGTGTTTCCCCTTGTGTTCCCGCAGAAGATTGAGAACCATATTCCCCGCCCTGTACGCCTGCTTGAGCTTTACCTTTAAAATCAATAACCATATCTACGGAATTATCGGTTTCAACGCGCTGCTCAGAGCCTGCTTCATGAACGGAAGTATTCGCTGCCGTATTCTCTCCGAAACGTAAATCTTCTACCGAAATTACCGGGCGGTTTTGCTTTTGCGCCTGCTTTTTTGTTTTTCCGTTCTCTTCAACCGGCGCAAAATTTTTTTCAGCTTGTTCTTTTTTGTTGAGCTTTGCCTGAGCGGTGTCTTTATTTAGTTGCTGACCGGAAAGTAAAATTCCTGCATCCTTTGAGGCGGCTTCATTATCTTTTTTCTTTCCGGTATTTTTTGAATCGGCAAGAAGCTCAAATTCTTCCGCTAGCGGGATTTCTTCATACTCCGGCAAATCTTCCGGTAAAAGCTCTTCGATGTCAAAAGTTTCGGCGAAATCGGTAAGTAAGCCGTTTGTAATTTCACCGCCGGCTTCTTTGTTGGCTGCAGTCTGCCGTTCCATTTTGGAAAGTGTTTCCTTTACCGGATTTTTAACACTTTTTAAGCCGCCGAAAGAATTTTCCCCATTGTGTAATTCGTTCTTTTGCAAAATAGACACAATTCCGCTTTTGCCGTTTTCCCGCAGCTCTTCCGGCTCATCGAAATTCAGTCCTCCTGTTTCCTTTTGTACCGAGTTTTCGGCGGACATTTTTTTTGCCAGCCCTCTTTTTACTTCCTTGTCGGCTGCAATCATCTTTTCGATCATTGCCGGAAATGAATCTCCGTTTCGTACAGGTTCTGCATCAGCTTTTTCCGTCTCATGCGGGTTTTCATTCCAATCAAGTTTTCTCGGCTGTACGGGTTCGTACATTTGCCGTAGTGCCTGACTGTGAACATCAACTGTCTGCATATCGAACCTCCATAAAAACTTTTTGAAAAAATTATTAAATTTTTGAAAAAAGTTTTTTCACGCA
>CALINC010000001.1 GCA_938045195.1 uncultured Treponema sp. | reverse complement strand
AATTTAAAACCATTTTAATATAATATTTTCTTAATATTCCGGAGGTATGCGAGTGGAAAAGAAATCTTTTTTTAAAAAAGAGATAAGTTGGGAAAATTTTATTTTTTTAATTTGCTTTTTCGGTTTTTTTATCGGTGTCGGTTCCGTGATGGGCGGCGTTAATATGATTATGACTATGATGGAAACAGGATTTGATTTACTTATAAATATATGTTTGTATCTCATGGCTGTTGCCGTTTTGGCTGGTGCCGTTTCAGGTCTTTTTTCAGAATTTGGAGTTGTAGCTCTTATAAATAGATTGCTTTCAAAATTAATGAAGCCCCTGTATGATTTACCCGGGGCATCTTCATTAGGCATATTAAACTGCTATCTTTCCGATAATCCTGCAATTTTAACATTTGCCGATGATGATAATTTTAGACGATATTTTAAACAATATCAGCTTCCGGCACTTACCAATTTGGGAACTGCTTTCGGAATGGGTTTAATTACGACGACGGCTATGATGGGCTTAGGTGTGAAATCCGCATTACCGGCAGCACTAATCGGAAATGTGGGGGCTGTTGCAGGAAGTATTGTTTCGGTACGTCTTATGATTCATTTTTCAAAAAAATTATACGGAAAAGAAAAATTTGTTTCGACAAAAAATGTACAAACCATACCGGAAAATATGCGAGAAGTGCGTGAGGGCAGCGCAGGCTCCCGTTTTATTCAGGCAATGCTTGATGGTGGAAAATCGGGTGTTAACATGGGAATCGCGATTATTCCCGGTGTAGTAATAATTTGTACAATTGTCATTATGCTTACAAACGGTCCGGGTGCAGGCGGCGTATATACCGGTGCTGCAAGAGAGGGTATAGCTCTTCTGCCGTGGGTAGGGAAAAAACTGGCTTTTATTTTAAACCCGATTTACGGCTTCAGTTCTCCCGAAGCAATTTCGGTACCGATAACGGCGTTAGGCTCAACCGGAGCAGCTCTTGGAATTATTAAAAATATGGCAGCTGCCGGTAAAGTTACTGCAAACGATATAGCTGTTTTTACGGCAATATGTATGTGCTGGTCAGGATATATTTCTACACATATTGCAATGATGGACGCTCTTGATACAAAAGAGCTTACGGGTAAAGCAATTTTGAGCCATACGATCGGCGGTTTATTCGCCGGTTTTGTTGCACATCTTTTAGCGATTTTCCTGTAGTTACAATAGCGGAGGAAGTTTCCCCCTACATGCAGGTCTTTCAAAAAGCGGCAAACGCTGTCTTTTATAGAAGAATTATGAATTGAGGACGCATAAAAACCATAGTTTTTATTTATTTGCCTGACTATGAAAATATATTATCTTTTATATTTTTCCGCAGTTTTAAGTACGGTATTGATAACATAACCGCTGTCGCTTTCGCTCATTGAAGGATAGAAAGGCAAACTTAAACTTTGTGAATATTTTAAATAACTTTCAGGAAAATCTTTTTTATCTAAATTGTATCTTTTTTTTATGTATGTCATCTCAAAATGCGGAATAAAGTGCACAGAGATACCGAGTCCCTCCTCCTGTAAAGCTGCTGCGAATTCATCCCGTGTTATTTTTAATGCGTCAAGATTCAACCGCAAAATATATAAATGCCAAGCATTCCCCTCTCCATCAGGAGGAATAATAAAAAGCGGATTGTTGGAAAAGGCGGCATTATATTTTTCTGCAAGGCGTTTTCTCTTTTCAAAAAAAGATACGGCTTTCTTTAGCTGCACTCTTCCAATACTCGAAAGAATATCAGGTAAATTAAATTTCCATCCGGCTTCGGTTACATCATATTTCCACGAGGCTTTTGTATCGGTGTACCGATCCCAAATTGTACGATTAATTCCATGAGAACGCATTAATTTAATCCGCTCGGCAATGTCATCATCATTTGTGCAAATCATTCCGCCTTCGCCGGTAGTAATTGTTTTTGTTGCATAAAAAGAAAATACGCCGCAAGTGCCGAGAGTTCCCGCATATCCGTCTCTTGTTTTTGCAGGGAAAGCGTGAGCCGCATCTTCAATTACAGCAACTCCATATTTTTCGGCAAGCAAATTTATGTCTTTCATATTACAAACATTTCCTGCAATATGAATAGGAACAACAGCTTTTATGGTTTTGTCTTTTTTTAATTTTGCCTCAATTTTTTCGGCATCAATACTGTAAGATTTTTTTTCAATATCCGCATATTCAACTTCAGCCCCTAAATGAAGCGCAGACGTTGCCGTCGAAATAAATGTATAGGGGCTCGTTAGAATTTTAGTGCCGTGTTTTATTCTGCAAGCCTCCATTGCTAAAATTAATCCGCTTGAGGCGGAGTTCACGGCAAGCGCATGTTTTACTTCCGTAAACTTTGCAAATTCTTTTTCAAATTCTAAAGTTATTTGCCCCGTAGTAAGCCAACCCGATTTTAAAATTCTGCAAACAGCCTGTTCCTCTTCAAGAGAAAACGACGGCAAAAAGAATGGAATTATTTTTTTTAAATTCGTATTATTCATTTTATATTACCGCCTCATTTTTATGTTTTATGTATATATTTACGCCTACGCGCAACCCGCATGCCAGTGCGGCTCCTAAACAGTCGGCAAGCCAATCGTATATCGACGAACTTCGCCCCTCTACAAAATATTGATGAATTTCATCGCTTATTCCAAATAAAGCGATAACCGTAAAGGTGAATAAAATACAGTTCCACATTTTTTCCTTCCATGCTTCAAATGAAAACCAAAATGAAAAAGTAAATGCTGTTGCACCGAACGCAAAGCAGTGCATAATTTTATCAAGACCGAAAAACAGTTTTATCGGCTGCGGTAATTTTGATTTTGACGACAAAAAAATTATTAAACAAAAGCATAAAAGAGAGCAGATACACATAAAAATTTCAATGTTATTTTTGCCCTTAAAAAGATTTAATTTCATTTTTACTCCGTTTCCGCCAAAGCCCTGGAAATACTAAAAGCATAGTCGCCTATTTTTTCCAAGTTGCGCACCATATCAATATATAAAAGTTCCGCTTTAACATTTGCTCCTTTTTCAAGACGGGAACGGGCAAGATGTTTTAAATTCTGGCGCATTGCATCTATGGAATCTTCCATTTCTTCCGCTATTGCAAGCTGTTCTGCCGCAAGAGGTTTATTTAAATGCTCATGAACAAAATGAATAAATTGATTTACCAATCCCATATACGGTAAAAGTTTATTCATATCATCTTGACTAATCGGCATTTTAAGATGAATACTTTTGTTGATAAAAAGTCCGAGTTCATAAATTTGGTCGGTGATATTTTCAATATCGTCAACAATACCAAGCATAAGTCTTACATTTTTTTCATGCCGCCGCGAAAGTGAAAGCTGCGAAGTTTTAATAAGATATGCCGAAAGCTCTTCCTGCATTTGATCGGTATAATCTTCTTTAGCCGTAAGCTGTTTTACAATTTCTTCCGGAGAAATACCGGATTCCCGCAATAAAAGAGAACGCAAAAGAGTAAACATTTCACGGACGATATTCGACATTTTCAAAATTTCCACTTCGGCACGCAAAATATATGCTTCTGCATTTTCTTTTATACTCGGAGCTTGAAATTGCAGCGTATATTTTGCCGGTTCGTCATTTTCTTTCGGTTTTATAAGCATACATACAAAAGCCGCAATTTGATTTACAAATGGCAAGGCAATTATCGTATTTATTACATTAAACATTGTATGAAAAACGGCAATACGCGTGGTGATGTTTTCTATCGAGGGACCTTTTACAAACATTAAATCTACAAGTGATAAAAACGGGTGAAAAAATATTAATACTAAACAGCTCCCCGCAATGTTAAATAAAACGTGAACCATTGCAGCCCGCCGCGCATTTAATTTTGTACCGATTGAAGCTAAAACGGCATCAATCGTAGAACCGACATTGCTGCCCAGAACTACCGCAGCCGCAAATTCCCATCCCATAATGCCGCCGTGAGCCATAGTTAAAAGGACTGCCGTAGTGGCACTGGAAGAATGAAGCAGCATTGTTAAAAGAAGACCTAACAACAGTCCGACGATAATGCTTACTATGCCTGTTTGCTGAAAAATTGCCAAAAATGCAAGGTTGGCACCCGATATTTGGGGTATCGCAGAAGCCAGAAAATCCAAACCGGAAAACAACAAACTGAAGCCCATAACGGCTTCGCCTAAGTTGTCTTTTTTAAGCTTTTTAAAAAACGTTAAAAAATAACCGATACCGAAAGCCGGTATCGAAATCCTTGCAATAGAAAACTTAAAACCGATTAGCGAGACAATCCAAGCGGTAACTGTTGTTCCGATATTGGCACCGAAAATAACGCCGATTGCCTGCGGCAAACTTAACATTCCTGCATTAACAAACGATACGGTCATAACCGTCGTTGCCCCTGAAGACTGCACAATGCCTGTTACAATAATACCGGTTAGTACGGCAAGAAAACGATTACCCGTCATAAAATTAAGCGTACGGTGAAGACTTTCGCCGGCACTTTTTTGAATGCCGTCGCTCATCATTTTCATTCCATATAAAATTAGTCCCAGACTTCCAAGCATCCGGAATAAAAGACTGACTGCTGCCATTATTCCACTATATCAAATGCGCTATATTTTTTCAATAAGCCGAAAGTGCTTGCAAATGCCATGTAAGATTATCTTGCAGTATAGATTTTTCCATCTCTCCATATTTACTCATGTAAAAATCTAATCGTAGTTATGTAGTCCAAGTTACCGCCGGCGGACATATTTTCTTAAAAAAAATTAAAATTTTCAAAAAAAAGTACTTGACATTTTGTTTCTTTTTTTTACAATTACACAAATATTTTATTAGGAGGCGACTATGGGAGTTGCATCATTAGTATTGGGAATTATAGCAGTTGTTGCTGCATTACTTTTGGGTCCATTAGGGTGGATTGGAATCATAACAGGGGTTATCGGTATCGTACTCGGTGCACTTGCAAAAAAGAAGGGTGAAAATCTTGCTGTAGCAGGCTTAGTTTTGTCAATAGTTGGAACAGCCCTTGCATCTATATTCTTTATTGCATGTGTTGCTTGCGCTTCGGCAGCCTCATCCAGTCTTAATAGTTTTAATAGTATAATTGACAACTTATAACATATTGCAAATATGTAAAGTCTTGTGCTTATAGACCTTTATGTTTTACCGATTGGCAGTAATCAGTGAGAGGTTTTAATTTTTTTTGAAACGGTGTTGCTTGTGTTTTGATATGCCGGTTGCTGCCTTATTTCTTTCTTTTTTATGCTTCCGTTTATAACGATATTTGGTAAGGTTATACCTACCTATGGGCTTTTGATTGCCATCGGTCTTTTAGTTGCTAATACGATATTATATATTACTATTATTAAAAAAAATATGCTTTTTGAGGATTTTATTCTTCTTGAAGCGTACTTATATCTTTTCGGCTTTTTGGGAGCAAAAATTTTATACATCATTATAAGTCTATATCAACAAGGCTTTTCAGTTTTAACAAATACCCCATCACTGCTTGCCCTCATGCAAGGAGGTTTTGTCTTCTATGGCGGTATTTTCGGAGGAGTATTCGGTGCATACCTTGTAAAAAAAATACATAAAATTGATGTTCTTCTATATCTACAAAAGAGTCTTTTTGTGCTTCCTCTCGTACACAGCTTTGGTAGAATAGGCTGCTTTTGTGCCGGCTGCTGTTATGGTGTGGAATATCGCGGACTTTGTTCTGTTGTGTTTCCTGAAGGTGCTATAGCACCGCCGCATGTGCCGCTTTTTCCCGTGCAAATTGTAGAAGCGGTATTCCTCTTGATTATTTCAGCTGTATTATTTATTTTTATTCTTAAAAAAAAGGAAATATATAGCATTCCGCTTTATTTAATCTGCTATTGTGTAGTACGGTTCTTGCTTGAATATACTCGCGGCGATATAGTACGCGGGCATTTTTTATTTTTTTCTACATCTCAGTGGGTAAGCCTCATGGGTATTATTTTAGGAATTATACTTTTAATCAACAACCCCGGCGCAGAGCGTACGTTGCGCAGCAACAGGGTATTAAACCCTCCGCACGAATAAAAAATATTAGAAACCCCGTCAATCGTCAGGTTCATATAACTGATAAAAAACAAAACGCCATTGTTTAAACCGTATTTGAATATAATTACATAAAAATAATACAAAATTGCTCTCACAAAGGGTATTTTATTTTTTGAACCTATTGCCGTTTTTAAAAAAAAGCAGTAGGTTATATATATGAATATTCCTACTTATCCCGAATTTGTTCCTATTTCCTTTGATATGCAAAATGAAATTGAATTTTATTTGCGAAATTTACCGGACGGAATCTCGGAGCTTACTTTTATGAATTTTTATTTGTTTAAAGAAACATATAAATATCAAGTTGCCAAAACCGATTCTCTTTTAATTATAATTGGAGAATATAAAGATAAGCCGTTTTTTATAACGCCTTGCTGTTTAGTAAACGTCGAAATAATAAAACAGCTTTTAGAAAAATATAAAAATTGGATGATTCTTTCAAAGTCGTTTTTAGAGAAAAACAAGCCGGTATTTGAGCAGCCTTATTTTCAAAATTTAAAAATAGAAGAAGATAGAGATAATTTTGACTATATTTATCGGCGCAAAGATTTAGCGGAACTTGCAGGAAAAGATTTTCATAAGAAGAAAACGCATATCAATAATTTTGAAAAAAACTACGGCAATATAAAAGTCAAAGCACTTACGTTAGAAACCGTTGAAGATGCAAAAAAAATATTGGAAATATGGGCTGCTTCCCGCACTTCAAATACGCCCGAAAATTCGGATTATTTTGCAGCAAAAGAAGCTCTTAATATTCTTCCGCGTTCTGCGCTGTTCGGAATTGTTCTTTATGTTGATAATAAGCCTGTAGCATGGTCTCTTGCAGAAATTACAAATAAGGGGAACACGGCTGTTATAATTTTTGAAAAAGCCGATACGAACTACAAGGGCAGTTTTCAATATATTAACTATGCCTTTGCCGGATATTTACCGGAACACATAGAATTTATAAACAGGCAGCAAGACTTAGGCGATGCAGGGTTAAGACAAGCAAAAATGACCTATCGGCCGGTAGATTTTATAAAAAAATATAAAATATCCATATAACAATTTCGTTGGTTTTGAGATGTGTTATCCTCACGTGAACAAATTCATTGCCTCTTTTATTTTTTGCAAAACTATGTTATACTAAAGGATATTTTTTATTAAACGGAGTAAACCATATAATGCTTGAAAACATTACGGAAAAATTCGGCGGAATTATCCGCTCTTTAAGCGGCAAATCAAAGATAACGGAAAAAAATATTGAAGAAACAATCGAACAAATTAAAACGGCTCTTTTGGATGCGGATGTCAACTTACGAGTCGTACGCCGGTTTATAAATGCCACAGCAGAAGAAGCTATGGGCGAAAAAGTTTTGCACTCTGTTGATCCGGGTCAACAGTTTACAAAGATAGTATACGATAAAATGGTTTCTTTTTTAGGCGATGAAAAAAAATCTCTCGCATTGCGCGGACCCGATACTCAATCCGTTATTTTATTTTTAGGTTTACAAGGTTCGGGCAAAACAACCAGTGCCGCTAAGCTCGCGCTCAAACTTAAAAATGAAGGCAGAAAACCTCTTTTAGTTGCCTGCGATCTTGTCCGCCCGGCTGCTGTCGAACAGCTTTCTGTTTTAGGTGAAAATATCGGTATTCCGGTTTATAAAGAATCCTCGACAGACGCTGTAAAAACCGCTAAAAATGCTCTCGCTTTTTCAAAAAAGAACTTTTATGATACGGTAATTGTAGATACTGCAGGCCGCTTGCAAATTGACGAACTTATGATGAAAGAAATCGTCAACATAAAATCAGCGGTCAATCCTGTGGAAACAATTTTAGTTGCCGATTCAATGACAGGGCAAAGTGCCGTAGACGTTGCAAAAGAGTTTGACGAACATGCCGGTCTTTCAGGTGTCATACTCACTAAATTCGATTCCGATGCGAGAGGCGGCGCAGCACTTTCGCTTAAAACTATAACAGGAAAACCCATTCTCTACATCGGTACAGGGGAAAAACCTGAAGACCTTGAACCTTTCTATCCCGACAGAATTGCGAGCCGCATTTTGGGAATGGGCGATATTGTTTCGCTGGTAGAAAAAGCGCAAGCAGTTTATGATGAAAAAGAAGCGGAAAAACTTCAGCGTAAAATGGCTACTGAAACATTTACGCTCGGCGATATGCTTATGCAGATTGAACAAGCCGAAAAAATGGGACCGATAGAATCAATGCTGGATATGATTCCGGGCATTGCCGGTCAAATTGATAAAGATAAATTGGATTTAAGCGGGCTTAAACGCCAAAAAGCCATAATCCAATCAATGACGCTTCAAGAACGGAATAATTTCCGTATAATAGGACCGCCCAGACGAAAACGCATTGCAAAAGGCTCAGGCACAAGCGTCGGCGATGTAAATAAATTGTTAAAACAATTTGAAAAAACCCGTCAAATGATGCGGAAGGTTTCTAAAAATAAGGGGCTGCAAGCAAAATTGATGTCGGGGGGCTTATTCGGCTAGCTTATAAAATTCTAATTCTGTTATGAAAAATTTTAAAACTGCCGAAGACCTTGTAAATATATTTACTCAAAATTTTGAAAATCTTATGCAATTCAAAGAAAAAATATGCATAAATAATACTCTTTCGATATTTGAGGCTTGGGAGAAAATAGTAGGCGATGTAAACCTTGCAACAAATTGCGAATTATCGGATATAAACCGCAGTACAGCAATAATTGTTGTCCGTCATTCGGGCTGGAGTCAACAAATTCTTATGCGGAAGAAAACTATTTTAAAAAATTTTAAAAAATTATACCCCGAATTAAATGTCGAAAATATTTCCGTAATTGTGCAAAGCGAATTTATTGAAGCAAAGCCGATGCAAGCAAAAATTGCATATAAGCCGACTCAAGAAGAAATTGAATATATTAAAGCATTTGAAAAAAAACAAAATAAAAAATCTTTTCCGCCAGAATTGGAGACGGCTCTTAATTCGTTAAAAAAAACAATTTTAACAAAACAAGCCCTTGGTGTTGCAAATTTAAGCGAAAGAGAATAAAATCATAAAATGCCCGATTATAATAATCCCTTAATTACATTTCTTAAAGGCAAAGCATGGCTTAATATTTCTCAGTTTGAAAATCATTTACTGGATGAACTTAATATTCCGCATTCTGAAGCCCCAATGGGAATAACCTCATTACCGCGAGATGCCTTATGCTATGGAGATATTATTTACCGTGAAAAATTCCCGTCTGACATTTATTGGCACAGGGTGTATATGGAAAAGCCTTTTATTGCACATTTTAACAGTATAAGTGAGGCTGCCGAAATTTTACGCTC
This sequence comes from uncultured Treponema sp., assembly GCA_938045195.1. Classification (GTDB taxonomy): domain Bacteria; phylum Spirochaetota; class Spirochaetia; order Treponematales; family Treponemataceae; genus Treponema_B. The sequence continues at coordinate 799 of CALINC010000001.1, read as the reverse complement.
CATCCAAAGGAATTGGGCTTATTATCCTTTTAACTGTTTTAGACGCTCCGCATTAATCGAAAAGAAACTTCCTTTTATAAGTAAAAAAGAAAGGGCATTCCCATATAATGTACCGCTTGCCGAAATGGGGTTATGGACGCTGATAAATGCGACTACACTTTTTGCATCCGCGGAAACGTCAAGTCCATTCCCGCGCGGAGAAATTTTTTTTACCGAAGACAAGATAAATCCGCCCAGCAGAGCCTATCTTAAAATGCAGGAAGCTCTTACACTCCTCAAATTTTATGAAAAGAAAAACACCTTACATTCAAATACGAGTACTTCTGTTTTACCCGCAGAAAATTCAATTTGCATAGATGCAGGAGCATGTCCGGGCGGCTGGACTTGGGTTTTAAATAGTTTAAAGTGCAAAATTACCGCAATCGATAGAAGTCCGCTTGCACAGGATTTAATGATGAAAAAAAATATCACATTTATAAAACATGACGCATTTACATTAAAACCGGAAGAATTAGGCAAAGCCGATTGGGTTTGTTCCGACGTAATTTGTTATCCGCCGCGTCTTTACGAATGGATTACAAAATGGATTGAGTCGGGGCTTTGTGAAAAATTTATTTGTACAATTAAAATGCAGGGCAGCCCCGATTATGAAACAATCGAAAAATTTGCGGCAATTCCTCATTCAAAGATTATTCATTTAACGGCAAATAAACATGAGCTTACTTGGCTTAAAGCCCCTTTTATAAAAAATCAACAACCCCGACGCAAGCGTCGGGGCACAGTGCTCAACGTTTCGCAC